>CABUKW010000033.1 GCA_902492275.1 uncultured Peptococcaceae bacterium | reverse complement strand
CCTAAATGAATCTTACTCCCACGCTATTCATGGTTATTTTCTTTCATATCTTCTTAACAGAACCTAATAATCTTGGCCTCGAGAATAACTTATAAAATATAAGTTTTATTGATTTTTATTATAGTCCTTTTCCCCGTTCTGTCTAACAGTGAAATCAAGACGCAATGGCTCACCACAGTTTTTTGTTGTGACAGAAAGCTAACATCCGAACCCATCTCTGGTTATCCAAAAAAATCCTGAAAACAACAAAACAGCTTGTCAGAAGGCCCATATTGGCAGGCCGCCTTGACAAGCTGTTTACTGTTATCCTTGGCGCATAAGATACACGCCATACTATACTGGTTTCATGCAAGCGGATATTGATTTTTATCTTATTTTTTTCGCTGCACCGGAATCAACAATTCGGTGACAAATTCCTGGCTGTTGCGCGTCGTCCAATAATCGGTCACACAGCGCTCGTAACAATTTCCCATACATTGATAATGATGGCGCGCAGCCCAGTCCAGCATTCTCTGATAGGTTGCCGGCAGGTTTTCATAAGCGCCGATATGATAACAGCTCAGCATCATAGTACCGCCAAACAGCAAGCTGTTTTCCGGCGGACAATCAAAAATCGTCTGCTGCATAATCTGAATGGTTTGGCTCTCCCCCTGCAAATGGCGTTCAAGCGACGGGAAATGCAAAATAATGGGTCCTTTGCTTTTATTGCCTAACCCCTCTACAAAATTGGTAAAAGCAATATTAATCAAGGCTTCCAGATAATTTCCGCCAAAGGCCTGTTCCATAAACAAATAGCTCTGGCTCTCCACAAATTTGACCGCCACTTCCCGAATATCGCCTGCCAACACCTGCTCCGCTTCCTGAATTAAATCGTACCATTCCTTGATGGAAATATACTGCCGGTGAATTTCCTGCTCCTGTTCATGCAAGGCCGCAATTTTATCCTCAAAAGAAGATTCCAACGCCTGATAGCTGCCGCCTGATAAAAGCCAGCGCATCTCCTCCAGCTTAAATCCCATCTGCTTATAATAGCGAATGATTGGCACCAACAGCATATTTTGGCGGCTGTAATACCGGTAATTATTCTCACAGATTTTATCAGGCGAGACAAGACCAATCTCATCATAATATCGCAGCGCCTTACGGGAAATATTACAGATTTTGCTCACTTCTCCAATAGAATAATAGGTCTGCTCCTCCATCGCGGTTCTCCTTTCAACCAAAAATATCAAACCAGGTTAAAATGGTGCCGCCCACTGTTAACAGCAGCCCCATAATCGTTAAAATATTGACAATGGTGTTGGTGCGGGTCTGATACATCAAGTCCAGCTCCGATTCCAACAGCTCCAGCAAATATTTAATTTTATCTATAATAGGCGTAATCTGCTGGCTGCTCAAAATAACCTTTTCCAATTCGCCCAGCTCGGTCATATCGATATTTTCCACCCGATTTAACGTGGAAATCAATTCCCGGCGGTAATCCTTCGTGCGGCTGATATCTTTACTGAAATTGCCGGTGCGGCTCTTTTGAAACGAAGACTGAATCTGCAAAATGCGATGGGCGATGGTTTTAATCGCCATCACCAATTCCACTGCATAGATAATGCCATGATTAACGCCTGCCACCGACGGATTTAAGGCAAAGTAAGGATTCATCCCGCCATAATAGCTGCTGCCAAACTTCATCTGATTTTCACGATAACGCTGCGCCGCCGGAGATTCCAGCAAATTCAGCAATAAAAAATTACTGCCAAAGGTAATAAACTGCACAAAATCGCGACTGCTCCAATCGGCCTGAATGCGCTGCGCCGCCAAGTGGTCCGGCACATGGTTCCAGCCCTCGTCGCCGCTGATAATGCCATACATACGCTTTTTTTCCTGCGCCATAATGACATCGATATCTTCTAGTTGCCCGAAGCGATTCAACTCGATCAAATGGGCCAACTGCCGGTGGTTTCCTGCAAGCTGAAGAGTGCGCAGAATGCCTTCACTCATTTCTCCGATAGACCATGTTCTGTTATTGCTGAATGTAATAGCGGCTCCATTGCCGTTGCAGTGATGGAGATAAACCATCTGAGAAGTAGCTGCATTGGAAAATTGTAAATTGAAGGTCAATTTGCCGATATTAATTTCCGGAAACGCCGTAAATAGAACCTGCAACCGATACACCGGCGCCAATTCCATCGTTACCGGTTCGTCACACAAAAGCGCCCGCCAACAGTCAAAAGGCAAGCCGCCGCCATGCAGAAATTCCTGTACAATTTTAAAATCCTGAAAAACAGGCGGCTCATCTTCCTCAAACAGCGCTCCCGGATAGGCCGTCTTAATCTGTTGCCGCAGTTTGCTCAACCGTTGGCCGATTGCCTGCTCCTGAAACAGTGAAAAATATAAAATATAACTGATTTTTCCATCAAAAGTTACTTCGTCGCCCCGAATCATTTGTTGTGGCATCGTTCCACTCCTTTCCATCTCCTGCTATTTTATGTGCATTTCCCGCCATATCATCTGCACCAACGCTTTTACCTGCCGTCCGGCATTTTTGCGATAAATAGCCACATGCAGCTTGTTGGGATCGAAACCTCCCTGTGATACACATTTCCCAATTTTATGATATAGCATTTTCCCGGAGATGTCCAAGCTTTTTTACAAAAACAGAAAATCTGCTGCTTTGCTACAGAGGCAATCCTTTGCCAGCCCCCATCTCTGCGCACATTGCTTGATACAAACCGACATCGCCAGTCAATGGCTTTTCCTTATACGTTATGGTATGCAGCCCTTCTCTTCTTACATAGATCAGCGCCTGCTGATAAATGCCCAGCAAACCGTAATAATTCATAACAGCAGGATAATGATTTGAGGGATGATAATAATCTAACACAATAACCGCATGACCGTTTAGCTCCAAAATATAATAAAGATTAGCATTGGGCTGCCGGTAATTTTTAATCTCTCTTTCCATGATAATCTGCAAAGAAGATATGGTATAACCGCAAACAATAACTGTCGGGTCAATCAATTCTATCTCCCGGCGTAGCTGTTGTTTATCATATTTGGCATATTGATTGATTTGGTCCATATTAGAATTTTTCGCGCCGTCGCTCTTTTTTACATTCATCACAGCAATCTGGCGCAAATAGGGATTTCCAAACCGGGCCGTCAGCTCGTCTGCGCAATAAGGCACCATGTCATGTTCTGTAGTACCTAACAAGCCTTTGCTCCACTGAGATACCTGCTTCCAGGTACCTGTCCCGATTTTACCCTCCTGCAGTAAATGGTCACGAATCAAATTCCAATTTTTAGTTCCGTTATAAGCTTCTTTTAACAGAAACAAGGGGCGAACTGTCTGGGAAAACCATTGTTCCGGACAAACAACGCCGTCTTCAATAAAGATATTGTCTTGATGGTTAATTTGCTGAAAGGGTGGTTTTTGCTTCCATTCGCAAAATAACGCTTCTATTTCACGTTGATAAGTTTCTGCCTTATTCATGTTGCAATCTCTCCTTCCATGCTTCTTGCTAACAGCAATCTTCTTCAAATTTCAAGGCCATGATCATACGAAAAGACCGCAGAACGCGATCTTGCTGTTCTGCGGCCTTTTTCGCCAAATTTTATACCATCACTGAAAATATTTTACGCCGGCTTCAAAGATGCGCTGGTCTTTTTCGCCCAAAATATTCTTGGCGATATGGGTGCCAATCCGTTCGCTGTGACCCATTTTACCAAAGACGCGGCCATCGGGGCTTAAAATGCCTTCTACGGCCATGCAGGAGCCGTTTGGATTGTATGCGATATCCATAGATGGCTGACCGGCAAAATCTACATACTGGGTGGCAATTTGCCCATTGGCTGCTAGCTGGGCCAGCAGCTCATCGGAGCAGACAAAACGGCCTTCCCCATGGGAGATTGGAATGGTATGCAGGTCGCCCACTTCCACCAACGACAGCCACGGCGATTTCACCGAAGCAATCCGCGTAGTCACATAACGGGACTGATGGCGGCCGATGCGGTTAAAGGTTAAGGTTGGACTGGTGGTATCGGTATCCACAATTTTGCCGTAAGGCACCAAGCCCAATTTGATTAAGGCCTGGAAACCGTTACAAATACCCAAAATCAAACCGTCATGTTCATAAAGCAATTCATGAATCCGTTCTTTTAGGATTGGATTGCGCATGAAGGCTGCAATAAACTTACCAGAACCTTCCGGCTCATCCCCAAAGGAGAAGCCGCCGGGGAAAATCATCATCTGGGCAGTCTGTAACGCTTTTTCCATGCGGACGATGGAATCTTCCAGCATGGTTGGCGTCAGGTTCGCCACATTGACAATTTCAGCCTGTCCACCTACCCGTTCTAAAATGCGGGCAGTGTCGTATTCACAGTTGGTGCCTGGAAATACGGGAATAACTGCTTTTGGACGGGCGATTTTAGCGGTTGCTGCATAAGCCGGCCGTTCTGTATAGCTGTATGCTTCTACAAGGCCGCTGTCCGCAGTGCGGGTTGGATAAATGTCTTCCAAGGTTTCTTCCCAGATGGCGGTCAATTCTTCCAAAGAAAGACTTGCTTCGCCCAGCACAATTTGCGGCTGCGCGGTGGTGTACCCAATCAGTACAGCCCCTTCTACCGATGCAGTAGCTTCCACGATGATTGCGCCATAATTTTTTTCAAACAGCGCCGGCACATAAATGCTGTCTAAGCTGCTGAACCCAATTTGATTGCCCAGTGCCATTTTAAAGACTGCTTCGGCAACGCCGCCTTTTCCCAGCGCCCAGGCGGCCGCAATCTTGCCTTCTGCCTGGGCCTGGTTGACCAAGTGCCACATTTCTTTGATAGCAGCCATTTTAGGCTGTCCCTTTTCATCATACGGCGCGGCAAACAGATAAACTTCATGGCCTGCCGCCTTAAATTCTGGTGATAATACGTTTTCTGAATCCAGGGTACCTGCCGCAAAGGAAACCAAGGTAGGTGGAATATCCAAATCCATAAAGGAACCGGACATGGAATCCTTTCCGCCAATGGCGCCGACGCCATATGCCATCTGCGCTTTAAAAGCGCCCAACAGCGCCGACACCGGCATCGCCCAGCGTTTGCTGTCGCCCCGCAGGCTTGGGAAATATTCCTGGAAAGTCAAGTAGCAATCCTCGGTTTTACCGCCAGCAGCCACCATACGGGCCAACGATTCGGTAACAGCACACATCGCGCCCAAATGCTGGTTTTGTGCAGACAAATAAGGGTCAAAACCGTAAGCAAACAACGAAGCGGTATAGCTCTGCCCTTCCAGCACAGGAATTTTAGCCGCCATAGCCTGAGTCGGCGTCAACTGGGTTTTGCCGCCAAAGGGCATTAAAACGCTGCCTGCGCCGATGCTGCTGTCAAAATATTCTACCATGCCCCGTCTGGAGCAGATATTCAAATCGCCTACCAGTTCTTTCAGCGCAGCGGCTGCATCAAAGGCTTCTGCCGGTTCTTTGGCTTCTGCTGCCGGGAACGATGGAACTTCCACTGTGATGTGTTTGCTGTCACCGGCCGAATCCAAAAAAGCGCGGCTCAAATCTACGATGGTCCGTCCCTGATATTCCATCACCAAACGGGGTTCTTCCGTTACATAAGCTACCACCGTCGCTTCCAGATTTTCGCTGTCAGCAGCAGCAATAAACTGCTCTAAACTTTCAGGAGCCAGCACTACCGCCATCCGTTCCTGCGATTCGGAGATAGCCAGTTCCGTAGCCGATAAGCCTTCATATTTCTTCGGTACCCGATCCAGATAAATATGCAGACCAGCAGCCAATTCGCCGATAGCTACCGACACGCCGCCAGCGCCGAAGTCATTGCAGCGTTTGATAAGCCTGCTGATTTCTGGACGGCGGAATAAGCGCTGGATTTTCCGTTCTTCCACTGGGTTTCCTTTCTGCACTTCTGCGCTGCAGGTAGCCAGTGATTTTTCTGTATGACTCTTGGAAGATCCGGTTGCACCGCCGCAGCCGTCACGACCGGTACGACCGCCTAACAACACAATCACATCTTCCGGAGCCGGTACTTCCCGCACTACATTTTCAATGGGCGCCGCGCCTAATACTGCGCCGATTTCCATTCGTTTTGCCACATAGCCGGGATGATATAACTCATCTACCAAACCGGTAGCCAAGCCTATCTGGTTGCCATAGGAAGAATAGCCCTGGGTAGCAGTGGTGGTAATCCGGCGCTGGGGTAATTTCCCAGGCAATGTTTCTTCCAGCGGCTTGCGCGGATCGGCAGCGCCGGTTACACGCATAGCCTGATACACATAGGAACGTCCGGACAATGGGTCGCGGATAGCGCCGCCCAAACAGGTGGCAGCGCCGCCGAAGGGCTCGATTTCCGTAGGATGGTTGTGTGTTTCATTTTTGAACATGAACAGCCATGGTTCTGTTCCCTTGTCTGTTTTCACATCCACCTTTACACTGCAAGCATTAATTTCTTCACTTTCATCTAAATTTTTCAGAACGCCCCGTTTTTTCAGCGTTTTTGCTGCAATTGTCCCCATGTCCATCATAGTGACAGGACGGGTTTGCGCCCGTTCTCCATAAACTTCTTCTCTGGCTGCCAAATATTCCTCATAGCTTTCTTTCACCAGCGGATCGTCCAAGGTGATATCGGTAATCTGGGTCATAAAGGTCGTATGACGGCAATGGTCAGACCAATAGGTATCAATCATTTTTAATTCGGTAATGGTCGGGTTCCGTTTTTCTTCGTCGCGGAAATAACCCTGCATAAAGCGCAAATCGCCCAAATCCATGGCCAGACCATACTGCTGGCGCAAGGCTTCCAAATCGGCCTCTGCTGCCGTCATAAAGCCTTCCAGCTGGAAAACAGCTTCCGGTTCTTCTACGGCGTCCAGCAAGGTTTCCGGTTTTTCCAGAGCAGCCTCCCTGTTTTCCACCGGATTGATTAAATAATTTTTCATTTTCTGCAAATCATCGGCGCTGATTTGACCTAAAAAAACATATACTTTCGCCGCCCGTACCAGCGGACGTTCTTTGGTGATAATCTGAACGCACTGGGCGGCCGAATCGGCCCGCTGATCATACTGGCCAGGCAGCGCTTCTACGGCAAATAGCGTGTGCGCTTCGGCTATTTCCGGCAACGTTTCCCGATATAAAAAATCGCACTGAGGTTCAGAAAAAATCAAACGGCCCGCCGCATCGCAATTTTCTTCGGTAAGCCCTGCAATATCATAGCGGTTAAAAATCCGCAGGCCGGAAAGCCCTGCAATGTGCAAATAGCCCTGTAGTGTGGACAAAAGGCCCTGGGCTTCAATATCAAAGCCCGGACGTTTTTCTGCAAAAAAACGATAAATAGTAGCCACTGCTGTGTTCCTCCTATAGAAATGCTTTTTTGCCAATATCGGTACGATACTGCATATTTTCAAATGTTATCTGTTCTACACCTTTGTAAGCGTTGGCAATGGCCTGCGCAATATCAGCGCCTAATGCGCTGACGCCCAGCACCCGTCCGCCGTTGGTCACAATTTTGCCGTCGGTTTCTTTGGTGCCAGCATGGAATACAATAACGCCAGTATCGGCTGCCTGCTGTAAACCCGTGATTTCCCGGCCTTTGTCGGAACTTTCCGGATATCCGCCGGAAGCCAGTACCACGCACACGGCGGCTTCCGGATACCATTCAATTTGCAGATCTGCCAAACGGCCATCAATAATCGCCAGGAAAATTTCTATCAGATCCGATTTTAACCGCGGCAGAACAGCCTGTGTTTCCGGATCGCCAAAACGGGCGTTAAACTCCAATACCTTCGGACCGTCGGCTGTCAGCATCAAACCTGCGTATAAAATACCGGCAAAGGGACGGCCTTCTGCTTTCATAGCGGCAACGGTGGCTTCCAACACCTTCGGCACCACAACGGCGTTTACCGCTTCCGTATAAACAGGCGCTGGAGAATAGGCGCCCATCCCGCCAGTATTTAAACCTTTGTCGCCGTCCCAAATCCGCTTGTGATCCTGGGAGGAAACCATGGGTACCACAGTTTCTCCATCGGTGAAAGCCAGCATGCTGACCTCCTGTCCGGTCAAAAATTCTTCCACCACAACCCGACTGCCGGCGGCGCCAAATTTATCGTCCACTAAAATATCATCAATGGCCGCTTCTGCTTCCGCTTGGGTTTCACAGATTAAAACCCCTTTCCCGGCAGCCAGACCATCTGCTTTCACCACGCAGGGCAAACCCACCTGCTCCAGAAAAGCTTTCGCTTCTGCAGCGTCGGTAAAAGCGCCGTATTTTGCCGTCGGTATGCCATACTTGGCCATCAGATTTTTGGCAAAGGTTTTGCTGCCTTCAATTTCCGCAGCTTTGCCGCTGGGTCCAAAAATTTTCAGCCCTTTTTCCTGAAAACGATCGACAATCCCCATGGTCAGCGGCACTTCCGGCCCTACCACAGTCAAATCAATCTGCTGCTGTAACGCAAAGTTCAACAACCCTTCCAAATCGTCAGCTTTGATTGCTGCACATTCGGCCAACTGACCAATTCCGGCATTCCCCGGCGCACAGTAGATTTTATCTACCTTGGGGCTCTGGCTGATTTTCCACACCAGCGCATGCTCTCTGCCACCGCTGCCAACTACAAGAACTTTCATGTTATCCCTCCGTATCACGTTTTTCCTGTGATGTGTATTCTATCGCTCTACTGCTTAATGTCTGAAATGACGAACGCCGGTAAATACCATAGCAATGCCATGCTCGTTGCAGGCGTCGATCGATTCCTGGTCACGTACCGAGCCGCCTGGCTGAATAACGGCGGTAATGCCGGCTGCTGCCGCTGCATCAATGGTATCGCGGAATGGGAAGAACGCGTCAGACGCCAACACAGCGCCCTTGCATTTTTCACCGGCCTGCGTAAAGGCAATGTTGGCCGAGCCGACCCGGTTCATCTGCCCTGCGCCAACGCCTAAACTCTGCCCGTCTTTGGTGACCACAATGGCATTGGATTTGACATGTTTCACGATATTCCAGGCAAAGATCAATTCTTTTAACTGTTCTTCCGTCGGCGCTTTTTCAGTCACAACCTGCAAATCTTCCGCTTGCAGAATATGGTTGTCCATTTCCTGCAATAAAAATCCGCCGCTGACTTTTTCAATCCACAATTCCTGATTCGGCACTTTTTCGCCAATTTCCAACAAACGTAGATTTTTCTTGGTTTTCAAAATTTCCAGACTTTCTTCGCTGAAAGACGGCGCAATCACAGCTTCCATAAAGGTAGTAACAATCTGTTCCGCCGTCGCTTTATCCATCGGACGGTTCACTGCAATAATTCCGCCGAAAGCCGATACCGAGTCGGCTTCGTAAGCGCGGCGGTATGCTTCGGATAACGTTCCGCCGATGGCAGTGCCGCAGGGATTGGTATGCTTGATAATTGCCGCAGCAGGCTGGGCAAATTCGTTCACCAGCTTCCAAGCCGCATCAACGTCCACAATATTGTTATAGGACAATTCTTTGCCATGCAACTGTTTGGCATTGGCCACAGTGCCACTGGTTGGGATGCCAGAGCGATAAAAAGCCGCTTTCTGGTGCGGATTTTCGCCATAGCGCAATTCCTGGATTTTTTGTCCGCCGAAAGCAATTTCGCCGGAGAATGGATCTGCGCCGAAGGCGCCGCTGAGGTAATGGCTGATGGCTGCGTCATACTGAGCTGTATGCTGGAAAGCTTCCAAAGCCAGCAGCCGTTTGGTCTGCAGGCTCAGCGCACCGTGTTCTTTTAATTCGGCGATAACACTGTCATAGCGGGCAGGATTTACCACAATGCCCACTCTGTCATGGTTTTTCGCGGCGGAACGCACCATGGTAGGACCGCCAATATCAATATTTTCGATCGCGTCTTCTAAAGTTACGTCCGGTTTGGCCACCGTAGCCTGGAAAGGATATAAATTTACCACAACCAAATCAATGGGTTTGATGTTGTGTTCAGCCAACACAGCCATGTGTTCTGGGGTTCCCTTGGCTAAAATCCCTCCATGCACGCTGGGATGCAATGTTTTTACCCGTCCTTCTAAAATTTCTGGAAATCCTGTCACATCGGAAATGCCCGTTACGGCAACGCCGGCAGCCTGCAATGCTTTGGCTGTACCGCCAGTAGACACAATTTCATAGTCCAGTTCTGTTAAGGCTCTGGCAAATTCCACCACACCTGCTTTATCCGATACGCTGATTAATGCTCTTTTCACTGTTTATTCCCCTTTCACCTTTACAATACGCCCATCCAACACCAATCTGCCTTGCGCAAACAATTGAATGGCTTCCGAATACGCCTTATGTTCCTGCTCTAAAATGCGGGCCGATAAGGACTCCTCCGTGTCATCGTCCAAAACTGGAACCGTCTTCTGCAAAATGATAGCGCCGCTGTCCATCCCCTCATCTACAAAATGGACGGTGCAGCCCGCCACCTTTACGCCATACTCCAAAGCCTGCCGTTGTCCATGCAGTCCTGGAAAAGACGGCAGCAAAGCCGGATGAATATTCATGATTGGACATGGCGCATGGCCAACAAAATAGGAACTGAGGATGCGCATATAACCGGCCAGACAAATCAACTGGCAATCGGCCTGTTCAATATGCTGCAGCAGCGCTGCCTCATAATCAGATTTTTCTTCATAAGCCTTTGGATTTACATAAAACGCAGGAATGCCGGCATTTTTCCCATGTTCTAAGGCCTTGGCTTCGGCTTTATCGCTGAGTACAACCGCAATTTCCCCATCGATGGCTCCAGCCTTGATAGATTCCAAAATCGCCAGCAAATTAGAGCCCCGTCCAGAAGCCAATACCGCAATTCGAATTCCCATGGTGTTCCCCCTTTATTTTATCAGTTTTCAAATAGAAAAAGGGCTGTCGCAGTTTTTGGTTGATTTCCTTTGCAACAGTCCTTTTCCTGTACCATTATGCATGTCAATGAAACCGGTACAGACTGTTCCGATTTTTGCACAGGCGTACGCATCGGCATTGATCGGCATACGCTTGTGCGCCAAACTATTTATAATTGGCAAGTCTGGTCAATGACAACTTTCTTTTCTCCAGCGACAACGGCGCCAATCTGATACACCGGTTGTTCCATAGCGGCACAGGCAGCTTTGATTTTTTCTGCGTTTTCAGCATCGCAAATTAAAACAAAGCCAATGCCCATATTAAAGGTACGGAACATTTCCCGTTTTTCTACGTTGCCTTTTTCCTGAATCAGTTGGAAAATGGGCAGCGCCGGCCATGTTGTGCTGTCAATTTGCACCTGGCAATTTTCCGGCAGCACCCGCGGAATATTTTCTAAAAGACCGCCGCCGGTGATATGAGCCATCCCTTTGATATCTGCCTGCTGTAATAATTCCAAAATGGTTTTCACATAGATTTTGGTTGGCGTTAAAATCACATCGCCCAGTTTGGCGCCCAAGATGTCGATTTTTTCGTCCATCTTTAATCCGGCGTGCTCTAACAACACTTTCCGCGCCAAAGAAAACCCGTTGCTGTGTACCCCGGTAGAAGGCAAACCCAGCACCACGTCGCCAGCGCAAATGTGACTGCCGTCAATCATTTTCTTTTTATCGACAATCCCCACGGTAAAGCCGGCAACATCATATTCGCCAACAGGATAAAATCCGGGCATTTCTGCCGTTTCACCGCCGATTAAGGCGCAGCCGGCCTGCCGGCAGCCTTCTGCAATGCCGGATACCACAGCGGCTACCTGTTCCGGTTCGCATTTGCCTACAGCCAGATAATCTAAAAAGAATAAAGGCTCTGCACCGTTTACCAGCACGTCGTTGACGCACATAGCCACTGCATCAATACCGATGGTATCATGTTTTCCCATTTCAAAAGCAATTTTTAATTTGGTTCCCACACCGTCGGTACCGGAAACTAAAATCGGTTCTTCGTATTTGTCTTTCTCAATGGCAAACAGACCGCCGAAGCCGCCTAAATCGGTAACAACTTCTTTGCGGAACGTAGATTTTACCAGTGGTTTCATCAATTCTACAGCCTGATTCCCCTTGGTGATGTCAACACCGGCACCGCTGTAGGTTAAACTTTGTTCTGCCATATTTGTTTCCTCTCCTCTTATTTCAGAGCATCTTTTTATTCTAGCGCATCTTTCGGCCCTTTACAGTTGCAGGGCACACCCAACGGATAATCGCCGTTCAGACAGGCTGTACAGAAATTGCGGCTGCCTGCAACAGAGCGCAGCAGCCCTTCCATACTCAGATAATGCAAACTATCTGCGCCAATGTATTCACAAATGCCGTCAATATCATATTTATGGGCAATCAATTCTTCTTGAATCCCCGTATCAATCCCATAGTAGCAGGAATGTTTCACTGGCGGCGCGCTGACCAGGAAATGCACTTCTTTAGCGCCATGTTCCCGCAGCAGTTTTACCAGTTTACGGCTGGTAGTACCCCGCACGATGGAATCGTCCACCACCGCAACCCGTTTGCCTTCCAGCGCATCCCGAATTGGATTCAGCTTTAGTTTTACCATCAGCTCCCGCAATTCCTGACTGGGCTGAATAAAAGTACGGCCTGCATAGCGGTTTTTCAAAATCCCCTGCGTAAAAGGAATGCCTATTTCCTCCGCATATCCGATGGCCGCCGTTGTGCCAGAATCGGGCACAGAAATCACAATATCCACATCCAGCGGCGCTTCTTTGGCCAGTTCCCGCCCCATCAAACGGCGGGCTTTGTTGACGTTGATGCCGTCAATGTTGCTGTCTGGACGGGCAAAATAAATAAATTCAAACACACACAGCGCATCGCCCACATTGCCAAACAGATTGGTAGAATGCAGTCCCTTTTCATCAATGGTGATAATTTCACCGGGCGCTACATCCCGCAGGAACGTTGCGCCCACAGCATCCAGCGCGCAGGATTCGGAGGCCACCACATAGCCGTCTTCCCCCAGCTTTCCGATGCACAATGGACGATTTCCATAAGGGTCGCGCACAGCGTACAATTTATCTTCACTCATGATAACCAGCGCATAAGAGCCTTTTAAGTCGATCATTGCTTTCAGCATGGCCTGTTCCATATCGTCCTGCCCATGCAGAGCCAATAAACCGACAATTTGCTCCGTATCGATGGTGGTTTGAAACAACGAGCCATGTTCCATCAAATAATTGCGCAATTCCGCGGCATTGGTCAAATTGCCATTATGAGCCAAAGCAATTTGTCCCCGCTGATAGCGGGCGACAACCGGCTGGGTGTTTAGCTGAGAATTCTCACCGGTGGTGGAGTAACGTACATGCCCAATCCCCAAATGACCATGCAAGCCGTCCAAAATAGATTGCGAAAACACATCAGAAACCAATCCCAGATTTTTATAGTAGTCAATTTTTTTGCCATTGCCAACGGCCATGCCACAGCCTTCCTGCCCTCTGTGCTGCAAAGAAAACAGTCCTAAATAGATTAACTCGGATACCGGATGCTTGGGCGCGTAAATTCCAAATACACCGCATTCCTCATTTAATTTGTCCAGTCTATCATCAAACAATGATTTCTCCTCCTATGCCTTTTAGGCCAGCGCATCCTGCAGCCGTTTCAAAACGGTCTGATAGGCTTCTTCCACATTGCCCAGATCTCTTCTGAAACGGTCTTTGTCCATTTTTTCATTGGTGGTGGCGTCCCACAAACGGCAGCAGTCCGGAGAAATTTCATCGGCTAAAATAATGTTGCCGTCTGGAGTCCAGCCAAACTCAATTTTAAAGTCCACCAAGGTCAGATTACATTTTTGGAAAATGCCCTGCAGCACTTCATTGATTTTCATAGTTTGGGCAGAAATAAACTGAATGTCTTCTTCCGAAGCCAGCCCCAAAGCGATAATATGAGATTCATTCAGCATCGGGTCGCCCAAATCGTCGTTTTTATAACAAAATTCCAAAGTTGGTTTCTTTAACGGCGTACCTTCTTCTACGCCGAACCGTTTGGCAAAAGAACCGGCAGCTACGTTCCGGACAATCACTTCTAACGGAATAATCTTTACAACCTTTACCAACTGTTCCCGGTCATTTAATTTTTTCACCAGATGGTGTTCAATGCCCGCTTTGCCCAATTCTTCAAACAATAACGTGGTAATTTCGTTGTTCATCACGCCTTTATCGGCAATGCTGCCTTTTTTCACGCCATTGAATGCAGTAGCGTCATCTTTGTAACGAATCAAATATAAAGAAGCGTCGTCTGTTTTGAATACTTTTTTTGCTTTTCCTTCATATAACTGCTCTAAAACTTCCATGGTTCTCGCTCTCCCAATGATTAAATTTATTTTTCCGTCTTCTCATCAAACGGCCTGATGCCTGCCGGCAGTTAAATTAAACCGCAGCGTTTGAAAATATAATCCACATTCTTTGTGTGATAGCTGTAGTCAAAAATACCGTCCAGTTCTTCTTCCGTGATATATTTCATAATATTTTCATCCTGTTTTACCAGTTCCTTAAACGGTGTTTTGGTATCCCAAGCCCGCAGTGCATTGGATTGTACCCATGGATACACCGTATCTCTCGGCACACCCTTGCCCACTACAGTCAGCATCAAACGCTGAGAGAATACCAAACCCAATGTTTTTTCCACATTGGCCATCATCTGATCTTCATGCACTTCCATATTCTTCACAACGCCGATTGCCAATTTCAAAATATAATACAACAAGGTGGTGCTGTCTGGAATAATCACCCGTTCTACAGAAGAATGGGCCAAATCCCGTTCATGCCACAGTACCGAGTTTTCAAAAGCAGGAATCACATTGCCGCGAATCACACGGGCCAGACCGCAAATCCGTTCACAAGTCATTGGATTCCGTTTGTGCGGCATAGCCGAAGAACCCTTCTGTCCCTTCTTAAATTCTTCCATCACTTCAAAGATTTCCGTTCTCTGCAAGTTGCGGATTTCTGTCATAAACTTGTCCAGAGAAGTGGCCACAATCGCCAAGGTGGTCATATATTCATTGTAGTGGTCCCGAGAAATAACCTGGGTGGATACCAATTCTGGTTTCAAGCCCAGATGTTCGCATACATATTCTTCAATGCGCGGGTCGATATTGGCAAAGGTGCCGACAGCGCCGGAAATCTGCCCTACGCTGACCGTTTCAATGGCCCGTTCCATCCGCGCGATGTTGCGCAGCGTTTCTTCATACCACACAGCCAGCTTTAAACCGAAGGTAACCGGTTCTGCATGCACAGCATGGGTACGGCCAATACACAGCGTATCTTTATACTGAATTGCTTTTTCCCGCAATACTTCTGCAAATTCCTTCAACAGCTTCAAAATGGCTTCCCCGGCCTGTTTCATCTGTACCGCTTCCGAAGTATCCAGCACGTCGGAGGAGGTCATACCTGCGTGCATATATTTGGCGTCGTCGCCAATGTATTCTGCAACACAAGACAAAAAGGCAATGACGTCATGGCGGGTTGTCTGTTCAATTTCATTGACCCGGTCCACATTAAAATTCGCTTTGGCGCGAATGTTTTTCGCTGCTTCTTCCGGAATCTGACCGATGGCAGCCATGCCCTCGCACGCCAATACTTCTACTTCCATCATAATTCTTAATTTGTTTTCCTGAGACCAAATTTCAGCCATTTCCGGCAGTGTATATCTTTCAATCATGTATACAACTTCCTTCCTACATCATAAATTATTATATTAGTAAACTGTTATCTCCAAAATACCCTTGCGGCTATTCGATGACAGCTTCCTGTACCCGTTTATTTTTTTCTTCCACCTGCGCAGCCATCTTAGCCTTATACTCTTTGAGCTTCTGGCGCAGAGCAGGATCTTGTCCCGCTAAAATCTGCGCAGCTAAAATACCTGCATTTTTGGCGCCGTTAATCGCTACCGTCGCCACCGGAATACCTGACGGCATCTGCACCATCGCATAGAGCGCGTCTACCCCCTGCAGCGCAGTCGCGTTAATTGGCACGCCAATCACTGGCAACGTTGTTACGGCAGCCAGCACGCCGCCTAAGTGCGCCGCAGCGCCGGCTCCGGCAATAATGACTTCCAAGCCTCTTTCTTCAGCAGTTTCAGCATATTGCAACGCTTTATAAGGAGTTCGATGCGCAGAAGCTACGATTAATTCGCTTTCTACACCAAACTCTCGCAATACTTTTACCGCATCCTGCATAATTTTCAAATCAGAATCGCTGCCCATCACGATTCCCACTTTTGGATTGCCCATATGATTCCTCCTCTTTTTGTCAGGCATCAGAAAATACTATTATATAACAAAAATCCGTTGTCGGCAACCTGTCAGGCCAGAATTACTTTTCCATCCTGAATTTGCTGTACAATGGCCAAAGACTCCACCCGGTAGCCTTTCTCTTCCAACAGCTTGCGGCCGCTTTGAAAGCCTTTTTCAATTACAATGCCAATGCCGGCCACCTTGCCGCCAGCCTGTTCCACCAAATCAATCAAACCCAGCGCCGCATTGCCGTTGGCCAAAAAATCATCTAAAATCAGCACATAATCGCCGGCTTGCAGATATTTGCAATCTACGCGAATGGTATAATTTTTATTTTTGGTAAAAGAAAATACGTTGCTGGCATAAACATCCTTCGATAAATTACTGGCTTCCTGCTTTTTAGCAAACACCACCGGTACGTTTTGAAAATATTGGGCGGCAATGCAAGCCACTGCAATTCCAGACTCTTCTACCGTTAAAATTTTAGTAATCGGTTCTCCTGCAAACCGCCGCTGAAACTCTTTGCCCATCTCATTAAATAACGTTACGTCTATTTGATGATTTAAAAAACTGTCCACTTTCAACACGCTGCTGCCAACGGCAACGCCGTCCTGCTGAATTCTTTTCTTCAACAATTCCATCTGTTTCTTGCTCCCTTGTTCATTCTTCCTTAACACTTCTGCCTGTCTGGCCTTACTCAATCGCAGGCAACCAGTAATCCTTGATAATGCTTTCCCCATAGCCATCGCCGGGGATTGCCCAACGGCCGTCTAAGTCCACCCATTTTTCTGCCACGCCCCGTTTGACATAGCCGAAACGCGGGTCCAATAACTGACAGCCGGCAGGCAAGTCGTCTGTTGTAGTGTAGGCATATAAATGCTGAATATGGGCCTCCACACCATCGGCCACTGTCTGAAAGGTTAAACCATGCAGTCCGGGAATCGAATAAACTCTGCTGGGATCCGCCCCATTTAACGCTTCCCCGCCAGTGTTTTCCACGCCGGACGCACCTAAACCGCAAAAATTATTCTGAAAAGCCTGCACACTGCCATAGAACTGAAAATAGCCCGTTTCTTTCAAAGCCTGTGCAAAGGCCAAATCACCGCGAATATGATATTTTTTGCCGATTTCGATATAAAGCTCCGCGATATTGTCTGGAAAAGGCGTAAACCCTTGTTCTGGATAATTGCGTTCCATCATGGCGCGGATATCGGCTTCTTTTCTGTCTAAATATGCATTTAACTGCGCCGCAGTCGCAACATTGGTTCCTTGGATAGTCAAATCATAATAACGCTGTTCCGCAGACTGTTGCTCTGTTGTCTCCTCCGGCTCTGCCGGTACAACAGGCTGTACAATTTCTGTAACAATCACAACGCCGTCCTGCCATAACACTTCACAGTGCAGCGCTTCCCCGACCAAACGCAGCGGAATCATCGTCTGTCCGGTTTCCGTCAGGAAAGGCGCTCCCATCGTATCCTCCGCCGTCAAAGCAACGCCGTCGATTAAAATCGTAATGGGCCCGTCCTCCGCCGCTGCTGCATCATCAGTTGCCGTCGTTTCTACGCCATCGGTTGTTGTGATGCGCACCTGACGCTGCGCCTCCACCCATGTAACTTGATAGCCCAAGGCTTCCCCAATCAAACGCAACGGCACATAAACCCGTTCTCCCACCAACTGCGGTCCCGCTTGCTGCGCAGTCTGTAAATATAGCTGATTATTAATAATCAGCTGCAAATCGTCTGTTGCACTGGCAGCAGGCACTCCAGTCATTGCCCACAGTGCCAAAACTGCTCCTGCAAAAAAAGTTTTCTTCTGCAAAAACAATCGCTCCATTCCCCGAAACTCCGAAAATTCCTATTTTTATTTTAATATTCTAGCACATTTTTTATCGGTTTGTCTGCCCTTTTCCGCTATTTTTTCATTATTTTTTATGAAAATGCATAGAAATCATTCTTATTTTTATAAAATTCCTAGTTTCAGCAGGATTTTTTTATTTTGCAAATAATTTATTATGTGATATGATAAATGCATCACAAAAATTTTTTTCTTACTGGAGGAATTGATTATGGCTCAAAATCCAATTGTCACCATGACTATGAACAGCGGCAACTCTGTAAAAATTGAATTATATCCAGAAGTTGCGCCAAACACTGTCAACAATTTTATTTCCCTGGTGAAAAAAGGGTTCTATAACAACCTGACCTTTCACCGCGTTATTTACGGCTTTATGATTCAGGGCGGTTGCCCGAACGGCAATGGAATGGGAGGCCCAGGCTACAGCATCAAAGGGGAATTTAACCAGAACCGTTTCCAAAACGACTTAAAACATGAACCGGGCGTTATTTCCATGGCGCGTTCCATGCATCCCGATTCTGCCGGCAGCCAATTTTTCATCATGCATCGCAATGCGCCCCATTTAGACGGTCAATACGCCGCCTTCGGCAAAGTGATTGAAGGCATGGACGAAGTAAACCGCATTGCCGAAGTACAGACCGGCTATGGCGATAAACCGGTATCTCCAGAAATCATCAAAGAAATGACCGTAGAAACCTTTGGGGTTGACTATCCGGAACCTAAAAAAATGTAATTTCTGCCGCTTGGCAACACGCAAACAGGCTGCAGCGCTTTTTCGATCGGCGCACAGCCTGTTTTTTCACAACACGTTCTTCTGTTTTATTTGATGTAAAGTTCCTTTGCTCGCTTACCAGCTTTCCAGAAATTTCGCATAGAACTGCCGACACTTGTGTGCTATGCTAAATACAGCGCTATTATAATCCTACATGCCAAATCATAAGGATACCAAACAGGCCCGTTGGGGTCTGCAGAAAAGGAGTCGGAACATTATGCAGATTAAAATTATCTATGAGGATGAAGCAGTGCTGCCTGTGAAAGAACTGATTGGTCAGCTAGACAGCCAGCAATTATTTTTCGTAGAGCAATTTATCAAACAACAAAAACAACAGCGAAAGCAGGAAATTTTCCAGCAATGGCAAGCGACACTCAATCATCTCGTAAACAAAGCCTGAGCGATATCTCGTCTTAGGCAATCGGCAGGAGGTTGCTTCTTAATTATGAAATTACAATTTCACGGGCATGCTTGTTTTTCCATTTTTACCGAAAACAACACCCATCTACTCATTGATCCCTTTCTCACTGGCAACAGTCAAGCTAAAATTGCAGCGGAAGAGCTTTCTCCCGATGTCATTTTGCTGACCCACGGACACTGGGACCACATCGGCGACACCGTCAGCATTGCCAAACGCACCGGCTGTCTGGTAATCTGCAACCCTGAAATCATTACCTACCTACAGGGAAAAGGCGTCACCAATTTCCACGGCATGAATATCGGCGGCGGCTATCAATTTGACTTCGGCTATGTAAAAATGACGCCGGCCCTGCACAGCTCTGGCTTGGAAGAAAACGGTCAGGTTCTGTATCTGGGCAATCCGGCCGGCTTTTTGCTCACCATAGACGGCAAAACGATCTACCATGCCGGCGACACCGGTCTCAGCCATGAAATGACACTTTTGGGCAACGCCAACCGAATCGACGTTGCTCTGCTGCCCATCGGCGGAAACTTCACCATGGATATCAAGGATGCCATGCTTGCCGCCCGCGCTCTGCGCGCCCGGCAAGTAATCCCCATGCACTATAATACCTTTCCGGTTATCGAACAAAATGCCAATTTCTTTTCCAACCAATTGCTCAATTACGGCATTCCCTGTCCCGTATTGCAACCGGAGGATTGTTTAGAACTATAACAAACAATCCCGCAATAACAAAGAAAGGCTGCTGCGTCAAGCGTCTCTGTTTTTTGGATCATCCTACAATCCGGATGACACAAAAAACAGCTGCGCGAAACGCAACAGCCCTTCTCTTTCCCGCAACTTTTTTCCGGGATAGCTCGCCCATAAAGCCAATCCCCCTTGCAATCCGAAAACGGCTACTTCATATTGGCAAATCGTTCTACTGCTTTGGTAAAATTGGCAATGGTCTGATCGGCGTCGCCATGCTCGATGCCATCCCGCACACAGTGTTTGATATGCCCTTCCAAAACCACCTGTCCCGCTTTATGCAGCGCTGATTTGGCGGCGTTGATTTGGGCCAAAACATCCTCACAGGGCACATCCTCATCCACCATACGGTCGATGGCCTGTACCTGACCAATAATCTTTTTTAAGCGCCGATGCAAATTTTCGGCGTCCATACATTGTCTCATGTTCATTCCTCCATACGATTAGGGGTATCTATTTATTATCCTGTGAATCTGCCAGTTTGTCAAGTTCCTCCCAAAGTCAGTTTGAGAAACTGCAGCAGCAGGTTTGCCCCATAAAAAACAAGGACTGCGCCGCAGAGTACATTGATGGCACGCAAAACGGCGGAAGAAAATCGCTGACCAAGCCAAGATACAAGCAGCGTAAACCCCAAAAACCATACGCAGGAAGCGCTGACAACGCCAAAAAGAAAAACTATCGACTGCGTCGCTGGCAAAACGGCACGAAAAGCGCCTAGCATCATAGTGCCGTCCAAAATAGCCTGTGGATTACACCAGGTCACAATACAAGCTTCTTTCAACAAAGCACCAACGGACAACGCTTTACTGGATTCTGTGGGCGGCATCTGCGTCTTTTTCCCAAGTAGGCCAATTCCAATTGTCAATACCAAAATACCGCCTATCAATAACGTTCCTGTCTGCAGCCAAATATATCGCTCCATAAGGGCGCCAATGCCGAAAAAACAAGCCAACGATAACGTCACATCAAAAAAAATTACCACGCAAGCGGCAAATAAAGCCTGCCTGCGTTGATAAAGCAACGCATTGTTCAGTACAAACAGATTTTGCATCCCAATAGGCGCCACATAAGCCAGCCCCAACAAAAATCCTTGTCCCCAATAATACATATCGTTCTCCTCCAAACCAGCCACCTCTTCCATCCTAAGGATTGAGCAACTGGCAAAAGCGTATTCGCATCCAGACGACTAGAACGCGCTGCAAACAAACGCCATCGCAGAGAACCAATAACCACATTGTTCTGCGATAGCCTGATACAACATACCCCAATTACATTGCCCCAATGCGGGCAATTTTTTTATCAATCAGCTCTTCAATCCGCTGGTTATAATCATATAAATCCTTCGGATTGTTGGTCTGCTGTAAGGTCCAATCGTCTGAATTAACATATTTGGAAGCAGAGCCGACGCCCAGTCCTAAAATGGTCTGCCGTTCCTCCATCATTTGAATATTATAAATAGATTCTTTTCCAGGCAGGCAGTACCCCACATTCTCCTGGTCCCCCACCATGTGTTTTTGCCGGTATAAATAATAGGGCCCATAGCGCTGTTTTATCAGCCACTGCCGCAATTCCCCTTGCATCTGCTGCACAATCTGACCTTGCTGCTGGGGCATCGCCTCCAACTGTAACGCCGCTGTGCGCTTGATGGCTAAGGTGTGTACGGTGAGATTTTCCGGCTGCAACTGGGCAATCTGTTCCAAGCTATGGACAAAATCGGCCGCAGTTTCGCCGGGCAAGCCGGTAATCAAATCCATATTGATACTGTCAAAGCCCACCTGTCGGGCCATAGCGTAAACGTCCAACAGTTGCTGCACCGTATGCCGACGGCCAATGCACTGCAACGTCGCCTGCGAAAAAGTCTGGGGATTGATGCTGATACGCCCGACGCCGTAATCGTGCAATAACTGCAATTTTTCTAAAGAAATGGTGTCAGCCCGGCCCGCCTCTACCGTAAACTCCGCAAGACTGGCTCCGCCCAAATATTGCTGCACGCCGGACAAGACCCGCTCCAACTGTGCCGCCGACAAGCTGGTGGGCGTTCCCCCGCCAATATACACTGTTTGAATTTGTATCTGCTGCCGATTAAGCACTTGCCCCACCGCTTGGCATTCGGCCAATAGATTGGTTAAATAGGCTTCCTGCAACGCAGGCTTGGGCAGGCAAAAGGACGGAAAAGAGCAATAGGCGCAGCGGGTCGGACAAAAGGGAATGCTCAAATAAATGCTGACCAGGGCCTTCGCCTGCTGCTTGTCCAGCAAAAAGGGCCGCTGCCGTCTGGTGACTTCTAACAAAAGCTGCGTTTTTTCGTCATCGACCAAATAATCGGACTGTAATTTCTGCCCAATGGCCGCCTCCGACAAGCCGGCGTCCCGCTCCCGGTGTACAATTTTGGTGGGCCGAATACCGGTCATGATGCCCCACGGATGCTGGGACTGACCGGTCAGCTTTTGAAGCCTATGATAGACCTGCTGCTTTAACAACCGGCGCCGTTGGTTTTCATCCAATCCCTGCACAGAAAAAACAGACCTGTCAGAACCTATCTGCAACCTCCAGGTCTGTTCACCAGTTTCCACATCTACCAGAACGTTCTCTTCTTCCGTCTTGGCCCACTGAAAATCGGGAAAAAAGATACGGATTATATCAAAAATTGTCTGACGGTACCTTTGGGCCGCAGGCGCTAAATAAAATTGTCCGCTCATGTTAAATAAGGATTGGCCCGGCGTTCAAAAGCCATTGTACTTTCTGGTCCGTGACCGGGATAAATGGTGACATCATCGGCCACCACCTGCAACCGCTCCCGCACCGATTTCAACAGCACCGCATAGTTGCCGCCATATAAATCAGTGCGGCCAATGCTGCCGCGAAACAACGTATCGCCGGTAAAGCAAACCTTCTCCTGCACCTCATAAAAACAGCAGCCGCCCTTGCTGTGTCCCGGCGTATAAATAACTCGCAACTGATAGGGGCCAAAGGCAATGGTATCACCGTTATGCAAAACAAGCTCCGGCTCCCGGCAGCCATGTACGACAGACATCATCCCGGCACTAACCTTTTCCGGCGATGTCAAAAGCTCCACATCATCGGCATGGATGGCCAACAGAGCCCCTGTTTTTGCCCGTATGGCGTCGTTGGCCTGAATGTGGTCAAAATGACCGTGGGTATTCAGCAAATATTTTACCTGCAACCGATTTTGCTCCACGTAAGCAAGAATTTCCTCTG
>CABUKW010000032.1 GCA_902492275.1 uncultured Peptococcaceae bacterium | reverse complement strand
ATATGCGGAAGTGGCTCAGTGGTAGAGCATCGCCTTGCCAAGGCGAGGGTCGCGAGTTCGAATCTCGTCTTCCGCTCCATTTGGAAGCTCTTTTATCTGTACTGGATAGAAGAGTTTTTTGTTGTATGGTTTCAAACGCGCAAATGATAAGGCCGCCGCTGGACAGCTTTATTCCCTATCAGATCGGCAAAACGCAGTTTGCTTACCACCGGCGGCATGAAAAACACTTTTCATCGACAGATGTTGTTGTTTGTGCTATAATAAGCAAATCTGAATTTGATAAATGAGGTGGCTCGGTTGGAAGAAAAATCCCAATATGTACAGGAAGTATTTACAGAAATTGCTGATGATTACGACCAGATGAATGATAAAATGACCTGGGGTATGCTGAAGGGCTGGCAGAAGATTGTAATGCAGAAAACCCAGTTGCAGACCGGCGATAAAGGATTGGATGTTTGCTGCGGCACTGGCGAGATGACCTTTCAGCAGCGGCAGTTGGTAGGGCCTGCCGGTGAAGTGGTCGGTCTGGATTTTACGCAGAGTATGCTGGACGTGGCAAATGCCAAGCTGGCCAAGCTCCGTTATCGCAATGTGTCTTTTGTGCAGGGCGACGCTATGGCGCTGCCCTTTGCCGACAATACCTTTCAGGCAGCAACCAATGGGTTTGCACTGCGCAATGTGGTAGATATTCAAAAAACGATTTCTGAGATGGCGCGGGTCGTGGCGCCGGGCGGGCGTGTTGTTTGTATTGATGTGTCAGTACCGCAGTTTTTTCTGTTCCGCTGGTTTTTCAATGTGTATTATTATAAGCTGGTACCGATTATGGGCCATCAGGTAGATAAAAATAAAAAAATCGGCAGCAAATTTCCGGCTTATACCTGGCTGGCCGAGTCGCTGCGCACACTGCCGCCGCAGGAGGAAATTCAGCAGATGTTTGTAAACGCCGGTTTGCGGGACGCGGCTTATCGGGGCGTCGGCTTTGGCGCGGCGACCATTTACTGGGGCACCAAGCAAGAGGCTTAATCAAAAAGGCAGTTGGCGCAAAAGTTGTCGTAGCCAAATCAGCCAGGGCGCGTCAGCGGCTAGGGTGTTGGTAATCAGCGCGCTACGATAAAATTGCTCATAAGCCAATTTTCCCAGCAACAGGATCATGAAAAAAAGAAAACAACTTTGTAAAATTTGATAGCGTTTCTGCAAGGAACTCCCTCCTTTTGCATCATTTTTTGAAATTGTAACTACTTTGTAACTAAATAATTGTAGAATAGACGGTTCTGAAAGCAATTTCAGGGCCATTTTTTGTGGAATTGGTTTTTATTTTTTAACAATCAAATAAAATGGTTTCTACATGGAGAACAACAGAAAAAAATGGGGATTGTAAATTTTTGTAATGTAAAAGAAAAATGCTTGGTTAAGCTGTTTTTTACGATAACCGTTGTTTTTGTTATTTGTAGAAAAAATTTATTTTATATGTGTATTATTCTTATCAAATAGGGGCAAAATGATACAGGAAAATGAAAGAATTTTACAGGATTGTATTGCAGTAGGAGAAAAACTTTACGGAACGCCATATTTTTGGTATAATAAGACCAATTCAGATGGAAAGGAGAGTTGCCAATGAAGAAGTTATGGTGCATAACTTTTTTGACACTTTCTCTGTTATTACTGGCCATGCCGGTATGTGCTGCCACCGAAGGAGAATCTGCATCGGTTGAGGATGCAGGTGCATTTTATGATGCAGAAGAAGATAGCTTACTCATTGAATATGGAACACAAACAATAAAATGCGAGAATGCAGCGATTAAAAGCGGAGATGTTACCTACCTGCCGTTGCGGGAGGTATTGGCTGCCTATGGCGCCAGCGTAAGCTGGGCCGTGGGGGAAGCAGAAGACAAAGTGATTGTCACTGCAGGAGCAGAGCGCTATCAGTTGGTTGTCGACCTGAAAAAATGCGAGGCCTACAGTTTGAACGATAAAACCTATACGCTCAAACATGAGGACAGCATTTTATATTTGCCGGTTCACTTCTATGCCGACTTAATGAACTGTTCTGTTGTCTGGAATAAGGACACTTGTGTCTTGACCATCCATGACAGTAAAAAGAAAAAAGAAGCTGCCATATTTAATGCTAGCAATGGAGGCATTACCTACAAAAAGGTATTGAATTTGCCCCTTTATCAGAAAACATCGGCACCGGTGGTTTCTCGATCTGCTGGGTTACAAAGCCGCAGCGCCTCTGCCAGTACGGTAAGCGGCAGTATTTACGAGCGCGGCATTGCTTCTTATTATGGAGCCAAATTCCAGGGAAGGAGAACTTCCAGCGGAGAGGCCTATAATAAAAATGCTTATACAGCGGCGCACAAAACCTTACCTTTTGGCACCATTGTGCGGGTAACTGCCCAGTGGAACAAAAAATCGGTAGAGGTGCGGATTAATGACCGCGGGCCTTACACCTATGGCAGGGTGATTGATTTATCAACTGCCGCAGCCTCCGAGTTGGGGATGCTCAGCAAGGGTGTCGGGGAAGTGACGTTAGAAATTGTTTCCTATCCGTAGCGATCGGAAAATTCCATATAGAGAAATCAAAAGGTTGTTGCCTGCATGAAGCTTCATGTGGGCAACGGCCTTTTTTGGTCTCGCAGTGGTCGGCAAATGGCGACCACTTACGGGAGGTCAGCAGAAAAAATCAGCCGCTGTGCTGGCAAAAGGCACAGAGTTGGTCTTCCGTCGGCGGCCACTGATAGAAGCTGTGCTGGCAGTTGCTGCAAATTTTTTCAACGCTGTGTGCCAAAGACTGCGGCGTTTGCAAAAATTGCCGCTGACTCATAAAATCATCCCACTGTAAGCCTTGCTGTATACAGATAGCTTGGCAAAGATTACAGTTGATGCAAAGTTCCGGCTGATACTGGAGTTGTTTTTCGCCGTCCTGCTCGGTAATGGTTAGAGCTTTCGTGGGACAGAGATGATTGCAAGCGCCGCAAAAGCTGCAGGCTTGGCAGCGGAGCTGTCGGAACGGCAATGGCTCCTCTGTATGGATAGGCAGTCGCTTTTTTACATATAATGCATAGAGCGGCAGCCGTTGGGGAAAGATTTCCGGCTCTGTCACCTTTACCGAATAGGCGGAACCAGTGGCGGTAATCGCTTCCGCCGCTTGTACCATTGCTTTCTTCGATTGTTCCTCCGTGCGATGCCAAAAATTGCGCAAAAGCTCACGGCGCTGATTTTCCGGCTGTGGGCTGCCGCTTGGTTCCGGTTGGGCGGCAGGCTCCTGCAGCACAATGTTTAGTTGTTCCTCCGGAATGTGATAGGGCGCAAGCTGCTGCAGTAAGCCCTGGGGATACCATTGCTGCGGGCAGCTTTGGCAGAGATTTGGCGTCAAATATAAGGTAATCTGCTGGTGTTGATAGAGCAGATAACACAACGTCAGCGGCGATAATTGCTGTAAACAATTCAAGCGAAGAGCCGATGGAGGTGCCGATGGATTTTGATGGCAGCAAAGCTGCAGCGGTCCTTTAGGCTGCTGCAAAAGCTGCGGCAGGTCGATTTGAAAAACCTGGGTAGGGCAAGCCATAGCGCAAAGCCCGCACAAACTGCAATCGGTCACTTGCCAGTGGTCCTCCTGCCAAGAAAGCCCTTGTTGGGGGCAAAGCTGCTGGCAAGTGCTGCATTGTGCCAAAGGGCTGCGTTCATTCAGACAGTTGGCGGGATAGATAGTGAGCTGTTTTGCTTTTTGATAGGTTGTCTGCTTCAAATTGTTCACTTCCTTTTTCTTTATTTCATCATACAATAAGAAAGAAAAAAAGGAAATAGCCGGTTGCTGCCAGAATCCTAAAAAAGATGTTTAGATTTTTTGAAAAAATAAGAAAAAGGGTTTGTTACTTGACAAGTTTGTGTATAATGTTAAACGGGTGAGAAAAAATGATAGAATTTCGTGAATTAACCTTAGCGGATAAAACGCTAATTGATGAGTATTTCCAGAAAGGGCAATACCAAAATTCGGAATGTACCTTTACCAATTTGTTTATCTGGCGGGATTGTTATGCCGTCAAATGGGCGGTGGTAGACGGTCTGCTGGTGATTAAGCCGGGGCAAAGTGATGAAAACTGGATTTTACCGCCCTATGGCGATTATGATAGCTGCGATTTGAAAAAGGTGCTGCTGCAAATAAAGGATTATTTTGCGGCACAGGGTAAGCCCCTTGTTCTGCGGGCTGTAACCCAATCCTTTGCCGATCTCTTAGAACAGCGATGTCCCGGGATGTTTCAATTGGAGGAGGAACGGGATTTAGAGGATTATTTATACAGCGGCGACGATTTGCGGGAGCTGAAGGGCCGCAAATTTCACAGCAAGCGCAATCATCTCAGCAATTTCCGCAAGCAGTATCCCGATTATGTGTATGAGCCTATGACTGCCGATATGCGGGAGGAAATCTGGGACTATATCAATTTGTGGTGTAAGCAGAAGGAGTGCAGCGGGAAATTCAGCGACGGTCTGCTCTGTGAAAAGAAAGCAATCCGAGAAGCACTGGACTATTTTGACCAGCTGGATTATGAGGGCGCCGTTATCCGCATTGACGGCCGTATAGAAGCCTTTACCATGGGAGAAAGACTCAATGACGATACGGTGGTTATCCATGTGGAAAAGGCCAATGGCCTGATAAACGGGCTGTACGGCGCCATCAATCAGGAATTTCTGCTGCATGCCTGGCCCGATGCGGCCTTTGTCAACCGAGAGGAGGACACCGGCGATGAAGGGCTGCGCAAGGCAAAATTGTCTTATCATCCGGTAGAATTGGTGAAAAAATATAAAGGAGTTTATCAAGGATGAGTGAGGAAGCCCATTGTCGGTTTGCACAGCCGCAGGATACAGCGCAGGTAGAGGCGCTGTGGCGGCAATGCTTTGACGATACGCCCCAGTTTGTGCAGTGGTATTTTGAGCGCTATTACCAGCCGCAGAATACGTTGGGCGTCTTTCAGGATGGTACCCTTCAGGCTTCGGCCCAAATGATTCCCTATACAATAAGGCTGCGGGGCGCTTTGCTGCCCTGCGCTTACATTGTAGGCGTGGATACGGCGCCAGCGGCCAGAAACAAGGGCTATGCCCGCCGGCTCTTAAAGGCCTGTTTGGAAGAACAGCGCCGCCGGCGGCAGCCTGTCAGTCTGCTGATGCCCTTTGAAGGTCAGTTTTATTATCGTTACGGCTGGCCCTTTTGTTATTTCCATCAGCGGCTGGAGCTAGCGCCGCAGGAACTGCGCTGTGCGGCCAAGCCATGGGGCCGGATGAAACAAGTCGATTTATTGGCTGCGCAGCCTGTGTTGGCTCGCGTCTACGAGCAATTTATTCAGCCCTATGACGGCGCTGTTTGCCGCACGGAAACGGGCTGGCAGCTGCTGCTGGAGGACGCGGCTTTAGAGCATACCCAGTGTTTTTTACTGGAGCAGCAGGGACAGGCCGTCGGCTATTGCCTGTGGACGCCGCTGCCAGGGAAAATTCTGATTCGGGAAATGGCCTGGTGCTGTGCTGAGGCCAAAGCCGGCTTGCTGGACTTTTTGCGGCAGGCCGTACCGCCAGAGGAGCGTTTATGGCTGGAATTGCCCGATGACGATAGTCTGGTTTACCAGTTGGCCGCCGATAAAAAAGCGGTGGTGCGCTATCCCTTTTTGATGGCGCGAATTGTAGATGTGGCGCAGTGTCTGGAAGCGTTGCATTATCCAGAGGTTGCTGTACAATTTAAGCTGTCGGTGGAAGATTCCTTCGCGCCTTGGAACGACGGCCTGTTTCACGTAACCTGTGCTGGGGGACAAGCTGCCGTAAAATCGTTGCCGGAAGCGGCAAAAACAGAAGCCGATGCGCAGATTACCATCGACGGGCTGAGCCAGCTCGTTATGGGAGCCCGCAGCGCCGGTCAGCTTGCACGGCAGGGCCTATTGCAGGCCAAGCCGCAAATCGGCGCAATTCTGCAGCAGCTTTGGCCGGAGCAGCAATTGTATATCAATGAATATTACTAATCCTGGCGCAGTTTTGCAGCGAAAATTGGCAAACAAAGACAAATAAGCTGGATAGCGGTCATTCTGATAGTGGATATAGAAAAATTTTTCAGGAAATCAGAGATAAAATTTGCAAAGTTCCTCAGAATGATGTATGATTATAAGATAGATTTATCGGTAAAACGAGGAGGACCTTGCAGTGGATTATACATGTGTCGATGGAAGCCTGTTTATGAACATGGTTTTGTCTGGTGTAAACAAATTGAATACAGATAAAGCATCAATTGACAGCCTGAATGTTTTTCCGGTGCCTGATGGCGATACAGGTACCAATATGTCCTTAACCCTGAATTCGGTGGCCCGCTTTTTAGGGCAGATTCCCGAGGAGGAGGTAACGGTTGCCAAGGTTGCCGAACAAATGGCCTATGGCGCGCTGATGGGGGCCAGAGGCAATTCGGGCGTAATTTTATCGCAGATTTTAGGCGGCATTGCCAAGGTGTTTGTCACCAAAGGAAACGAAGCCGATGCGAAAAGCTTTGTGGAAGGTTTTGCCGGCGGCGTGGAGGCTGCCTATAAAGCGGTGGTAAAACCGCAGGAAGGCACCATTCTAACCGTTTGTCGGGAAGCCAGCGAATATTTAACGAAGGTATATCAGGAGGGCTTCACCATTGAGGACTGCCTGAAGGCCTATTTGAAAGAAGGCTACCGCAGTTTGGAACGGACGCCGGAAATCCTGCCGGTGCTGAAACAGGCCGGTGTGGTAGATGCCGGCGCCAAGGGGCTGCTGACCATTGTGGAGGGTATGCTGGCCGGCCTAACCGGACAGACCGACTTTGCAGCGGAGAAAAAAGCGGAGGTAGTAGTCGAAAACGACTATCCCGAATACCATATCCATCCGGAACAGATTACCTTCCAATACTGCACAGAATTGATTGTGCGCAGCAAAAACGAGCAGGTGGATGCTGAGGCTGCCCGCACCTATTTAGGCGATTTAGGGGACTGTATTTTGGTTGTCAGCACGGGGGAAGTCACCAAGGTTCATGTGCATACCAATCATCCCGGGAAGGTGCTGGAATATTTCGGAGCCTTTGGCGATTTGAATGATATTAAAATTGAAAATATGAAGGCCCAAAGCCAGCGGTTTGGCGTGGCCGATGAAAACGTTGACGTGCTGGCGGCGGAGCATAAGCATATGGCTGTAGTGGCTGTCAGCGCAGGAGAAGGGCTGAATGAATTTTTCAGCAGCTTAGGCGTTGATGATGTCATCACCGGCGGGCAGACCATGAACCCCAGCACCGAGGATTTCCTCAAGGCCATTGAAAGAGTCAATGCCGATCAGGTGATTTTGCTGCCCAATAACAAAAATATCATTATGGCAGCCGATCAGGCGGCGAAAATGAGCCAGAACGTCCAAGTAAAGGTTGTGGCCAGCCGTACCATTCCTCAGGGGATTGCGGCCCTGATGGCCTACGACAGCGAAGGAGGATTGGACGATAACGCGGAAGCGATGACCGAATCCATGCAGCAGGTCCATTCGGCAGAAGTAACCTATGCCGTGCGGGATACCTTCATTGATGAATTTACCATCAAGGAAGGACAGCTTTTAGGCATTGTGGAAGGGAAAATCAAGGCTGTGGGAGAAGATATGCAGCAGCTAGTTGTTGATATTTTGGAAGCCATCGGAATGGACGACGCCGAGCTGGTAACCTTGTATTACGGCGCCGATGTGGAGGCAGAGGCGGCCGACGCTTTGCTGGAGTATTTGCAGGAAGCCTATCCAGATGCAGAATTTGAATTATATTATGGCGCGCAGGCCGTATATTCTTATCTGATTTCTGTAGAATAATGGATAACATCACTAGCACTGACAGAAACATATCATTTGCCGACAGGAGGTTTGAAGATGTCAAAAATCAGAATTGTAACGGACAGCACTGCTGATTTAACGCCGCAGCTTGTAGAGCGCTATCAAATTGAAGTGGTTCCGCTGGATGTGTTTGTAAATGGAAAAGCCTATAAAGATAAAATCGATATTACCAATGATGAGTTTTATGAAATTCTGCGGTCAGCAAAAGAGCTGCCCACGACTTCGCAGCCCTCTCCTGCCGTGTTCGCTGAAACCTACCGTAAATTGGCGGCAGAGGGTGCAGAGCATATCATCTCGATTCATATCTCCTGCGATTTGAGCGGCACCTATCAGAGCAGTGTCTTGGCGGCGGGGCTTGTGCAGGACGAGGTAGCCGTGCATAATTTCGACAGCCGGTCGGCCACCATGGGCTTGGGCCTGGTGGTGCTGTCTGCAGCCCGTATGGTAGAGGAAGGAAAAGCAGTGGAAGAAATTTTATCCGGCATTGAGAACGTAATCAAAAAGCTGGATTTATATTTCCTGCTGGATTCGTTGGATAATCTGCATAAGGGCGGCCGTATCGGAAAGGCCAGTCATTTGTTTGGAACGCTGCTGAATATTAAGCCGGTTCTCAATCTGAGCAACGGCGTGATCAGCGCCTATGAAAAGGTGCGGGGCAACAAAGAAAATAAAGCTCTGGAGCGTTTGATTGAGATTTTAGCGGAGAAAATTGATTCATCCAAGAAATTGTATTGCGCGATGGGCTATTGCGACAATAAAGAAGTGGCAGAATATATCGTAGCGCGCTTACAGGATCGGGTGGATTGCGACGAGTTTGTTTATATGCAGATTGGGAATGTAGTAGGAACGCATATCGGTATGGGCGCCGTAGGGATGGCCTTCTATCAGGATTAGGAATTATAGCTTTGCAGGGCGGCATAGTCAGAGGACTGTGCCGTTTCGTTTTTTTGTGCTGGCTTTTGCCAAGGAGGACAAGTAAAATCAAGCGGCGTTGCTTTGCCGCTGTTATAATGCTTACAGAGCGGTGGAAGCGAGGTGATAGGAAGTGTATGAATGGCAGAAGCAAATTCAAAGCATCGTTGACCAAATCGACGACTGCATCAAGCATTATGATGACGAGGCCTTGACACTGCGCGTTCTTGCGAAGCGGTTGGGTTACTCCGAATACTATACAACGCGAAAATTCAAAGAAGTGTCCGGTATGCAGTTTCGGGATTATCTGCGGCATAGGAAACTTGCTTTTGCGTTAAAAGAGGTGCGGGACAGCCAAAAAAGCCTGCTGGAGATTGCCGTTGATTATGGGTTTTCCTCCCATGAGGCTTTTACAAGAGCGTTCAAGCGAACCTATGGCGTAACGCCCAGCGAGTATCGAAAAAATCCCAAGCCTGTTGTCCTGCGCACGAAAATCAATCCGTTTGACCGCTACTTTTTAGGTTTGGAGGAGATTGGTATGGCGAAATCTGCAGACGATATAAAAATTTATTTGATTACCATTCCGGCGCACAAATTTTTACACATTAAAAATTATGAGAGTAATGGGTATTGGGATTTCTGGCAAAAGCAAAGTCTGATTCCAGGGCAGGACTGCGAAACCATCTGCGGTCTGTTGGACAGCATAAAGGGAAAATTGGACGATGCCGGCGGCAGTGAAATTAACAGCAGCAACGGTCAGATTATGGCCTATATGAACGATCCGGCAGGCAGAGTCTGCGACTGGGGCTTTCCGCGCACCGAATGCTGGGGTGTGAGGTTGCCCGTTGACTATAACGGAGAAATTCCGGCACAAATGCTGCTGGCAGAAATTTCGGAGGCCGAGTATTTGGTATTCGAGCATGGCCCTTTTGATTATGAACAAGAGTGCCGCAGCGTAGAAGAAAAAATCGAACAGGCGATGGCCACCTTCGATTTTACGGAGATCGGATATTGTCTGGACACCTCTCCAGGCAGAGTGATGTATTTTTATTTTAATCCAGAGCAGCACTTTAAGTATATCAGACCAGTGCGACGGCTTGATTGTTGAAGCACAGCGCCTATAAAGAGCGCTGATATGATGTGCAGTAAAAACAGGCGGTTTGAAATAGTAAATTTCGAGCTGCCTGTTTTTAGTTTGTAAAAAAAATACGGAAAGAGTCTTGTAAATGCTATAAAACGATATTTTGGTTTAAGCTGAGATAATAGCATGTACCGAAAAAGGAAAGCCAAAATCCATTTGGTTTCTTTTGATGTTTATGTTACAATAATAACACACATACTAATAGAATCACAGACAAAGGATGGATGATTATGATTCAGGAACAACGGCTGGTGCAGACTTTTTTGGAGCTGGTACAGCTAGATTCGGAGAGTAAAAATGAGCGGCTGGTGGCCGATTATGTAACGGCAAAGCTCAGCGCTTTGGGATATACCGTAAAAGAAGACGAGGCCGGCGCGCAGTTTGGCGGCAATGCCGGCAATGTGGTGGCTTATCGGGCAGGCAGCTGCGCCGGAAAAAGTCTGTTGTTCTGCGCCCACATGGATACGGTGGCGCCGGGGAATGGCGTCAAGCCCATTGTGGAGAACGGCGTTATTCGGAGCGATGGCAGCACTGTTTTGGGCGGCGACGATAAAGCGGGTATTGCCGCTATTTTGGAGGCGGTGACTGTGCTGGAAGAAACGGGCGCTGCCCATGGGCCGGTGCAGGTAATTTTTACTGTGGCCGAGGAAATCGGTTTGCTGGGCGCAAAATATGTAGATTTGGAACAGCTGGCGCCGGTGGACGCAGCGTTCTTTTTTGACAGCGACGGTATGCCCAATCAGATTTGCGTGGCCTCCCCTTACCACATTGATTTGACCGCAACCTTCAAGGGCCATGCAGCTCATGCAGGGGTGGAACCGGAAAAGGGAATCAGCGCCATTCAGATGGCCGCTAAGGCCATCGACAGCATGAAACTGGGCCGGCTGGATGAAGAAACCACCGCTAACATCGGCATCATAGAAGGCGGGCGGGCTACTAACGTAGTTGCCGCAGAAGCCATTATTTATGGGGAAGCCCGCAGTCTAAAGAAAGAGAAGGTAGACGCCCAAATTACCCACATGAAGCAGTGCTGCACAGAAGCGGCGCGGGAATTGGGCGGTACGGTAGAGGTGAAGGTGGACGAATGCTATGCTGCCATCGCCTTAGATCCGGAAAGTACAACGGTGCAGCTGGCGGCGGCTGCGGTGCGCCGGTTGGGGTTAGAGCCGGAATTGGTGAAAAGCGGCGGCGGCAGCGACGCCAACGTGTTCTGCGGCAAGGGCATTGCTGCTACCAATCTGGGCGTAGGGATGACCAAGGTGCATAGTGTAGAAGAATATCTGCAGATTGCAGAAATGAAAGCGGCAGCGGAGTTTGTACTGGCCGTCATCGAGGAAGCCAGAGCATGAGCGGCCATACCGACGAAAGGATTTTTCCGCTGGGGTCGCTGTTAAAGGCGCGGTTTATCCAGCGGGAAAACCGCTTTCGGGCCGAGGTAGAGCTGGAGGGACAGCCGGTTCAGGTGCATGTGTCCAATTCGGGACGGATGAAGGAGCTGCTGGTGCCTGGCGTGGATGTGTGGATTCAGCCGGCGGCAGGGGTTAACCGGAAAACGGCCTACACTTTATTGCTGGTGCAGCAGGGACAGCGGTTTGTATGCCTGCACGCCCATTTGGCCAACGAGATTATCGCCTTTTGGCTAAAGCAGGGCATTTTGCCTGGCTTTGCCGCAGTAGAGCAGATTGAGCGGGAGAAAACCTATGGCAAGAGTCGGTTCGATTTCCGGCTGAAGCGGCAGGGCCGTCTTTGCTACGCCGAGGTCAAATCGGTCAATTTGCTGGACGGGCACACCGCCCGCTTTCCCGACGCGCCTACGGAACGGGGCAGTAAGCATTTGCAGGAACTGGTGCGCTGTAAAGAAGCAGATCTGGACGGCGCTGTGATTTTTCTGGTGATGGGAAACGACGCCAGCGATTTTGCCGTGAACTGGGCCACCGACCCGGTCTTTGGGGAAAACTTGCAGCGTGCTGTAGAAGCCGGTGTGGAAGTATATGTGTACACCTGCAGCATTGATTTAACGGGGATTGCCTATACAGGCACCATTCCCCTACAGGAGGAAACAGCATGGAAGTCTATGCGTTAATTGGAGCCAGCGGCACTGGCAAAAGCCATAATGCCAATTCTGTTTTAGAGCAATATCACATTGATATGATGATTGACGACGGCCTTTTGATTAAAGACGGCAAAAAAATGGCAGGCTCCTCGGCCAAAGCGGAGGAAACCACCGTAGCGGCGGTTAAACGGGCCATCTTTTACGATCCGATCCATGCGGCGGAGGTGCGGGAGCGCATTGGGCAGCTGCAGCCGAAAAAAATTCTGATTCTTGGCACTTCGGAAAAAATGATCGACCGGATTACAGCGGCATTAAGCCTGCCGCCGGTGAAATACAAAATCTTTATTCAGGATATCGCCACGCCGGAGCAGATTGAACTGGCGCAAACCATGCGCCGGGAGGGAAAACATGTCATTCCGCTGCCCAGCATCGAAGTAAAAAAGGATTTGCCCAACTATTGGATTGACTCCATTTTCAGCTTTATGACGAAAAAAAATAAAGACAAAGAGAAAGACAAATCCAAATTATCCTCCGAAGATAAATGCATTGTGCGGCCCCGATTTTCGCAGTTGGGGCGGCTGACCATCTCCGAAAATGCCATCGAGCAGATCGTACGGTATAACCTCAATTTGCAGGAGGAATTTGACCGCAGCGCGAAAATTCAGGTGGATATGAACGAGTTTGGCGTCAGCATTTACTGTGAAATGAAAATTCGCTATGGCGTTCCCATTCAAGCTGCTATTGAGCAATTTCAAATCCATACCATCCGAGATTTGGATGAAATGACCAACTTGACAGTGCTGCGCATCGATGTGCGCATCACCGGTATTACAGTAGGATGAGGTGACAGCGTTGAGTAAACAGAATTTAACCGCTTGGTTTTTTGAAGGTGGCAATGTGAGCGTTCCCAGACGCTTGCTGGGCTTGATGGAGCCTCTGGGATTAACCTTCGAGGATTTGGGAAAAATGCTGTATCTGCTGTATTGCGGCTCGGATCAGGTTCAGAATCATGATCGCTATGCAGTGGAGGCGGCACGCACCCTGCACAGCAAAGGGCTGATTCACTGGTATACCGATACCGAATCGGTGGATTTCTCGCCGATGTTCGATAAAATCGGCGCCAACTTGGGCGGCCAGTCACAGTATCTGGCCGATGAAGAAGGCAGCTTTACTTCCGCCCAGTTAAACTACGCCCAGTTGATTAAAAAGCTGGAGCAGACTTTGGGTGCCTTTTTGAATTTACGGGATAAACAGAATATTCAGGAAGTGGTGCAGCGGTATAACTGGTCCTATGATTTGGTCTTTGAAATTTACAAGGTGTATTATCAGCAGCACCGCAAGGAATACGATTTTCGTTTTTTCTGCCAAATGGCCTATGGCGCCCAGGTGCGAGATTCGGACAGCCTGGCGCGGTTTACGGAGAACCTCAATACCACTGCCTACAAAACAACGGAAGTCATGCGCAAGCTGGGCATGTACGGCGCGCCTTCTGAGGTGAACAAGGAGCTGTATTTAAAATGGACCGCCCAGTGGAAATTCAGCCATGAAATGATTATGCGGGCGGTGGAGGAAACCGTCGGCGCCCGCAATCCGTCTTTTAAATATATTGACGCTGTGTTGAAGGAATGGCAGGAGCGGGATATTACCACACCAGAGGCCTTAGAGCAAGCCAAGCAGCGGCAGGAGCAGGAAAAAACAGCGGAAAAACGAACTGGAAGCGGAAGGCCAAGAAAAAAAGCCGCCATTACCCAAAAGTTTGAAACAGACGACCTGGATTTGAGCTTCTTAGAAGAATAATCGTTAGAAGAAGCATTCTTAGAAGAAAAAATGGTGCAGAGAACCAGCAGCCATAAAAACAGCAAAGACGAGGCTGTAGATTGTATGAGAAAAGCGGGTGAAAATTTGAAAAATCGGGATCAACTGCGTTTGCAGAAGCAGCAGCAGTGCGAAGAACGGATTGCAGGCATTTACCGGCAAATACCGCTGCTGCAGGAATTGGATCAAACTGTCGGACAAAAAAATATTGCCATGATTCGGGCCGGTGTGCTGCGGAAAGATAAATCGGCGCAGCAAAAGCTGCAAGCCGAGATTGAAGCGCTGATGGAGCAGCGGCATCAGCTGTTGGCGCAGCATCAGCTGGACGAATCCATCTACAAGCCCCAGTGGGATTGCCCGCTGTGTGAGGACAGAGGCTACACAGAGCCGGGCGTACTATGCAGCTGCTATCAAAAAGAACGGCTGGAGGATCTGTTTTTGCGCAGCGGTATGCCGCAGGCCATGCGGAACTTTACCTTCGACAATTTTGATGTGCAGAGATACGAAAATCCTGCCGATATGGCGAACAAAGTGCTTTGGTGCAAACAATTTGCTCAGCAAATTCAGCAGGGGCAGTGCGAACAATCTTTATTCTTAACCGGCGACGTGGGTCGGGGAAAAACCCATTTGTCGGCGGCCATTGCCAATTTGGTGTTGGAAAACGGCAATACGGTGCTTTATCGCCGCGCCGCCGACTTATTTGATTTAATCCGGCGCTACAAATACGAAGAAGGCTACAAATTGTGCAGCGAAATGCTAGAACAACTGCGCACCTGCGATCTGCTGGTCATCGACGATTTGGGCGCAGAGGCGACGACCGATTTTGTCATTGAACAACTTGTGCTGATAATCGAGGACCGCAATTATCAAAATAAGCCCTGGATTATCAACTCCAACATGGATTTGAACAAAATCAAAGAATACTACTCGGCCAGAACCTCCGACCGTATTCTGGACCGCGCCCGCGTGTTCCGTCTGGTGCAGCAGAAAAGCGCCCGCGTCAGTAATGCCGACGCCCGCAAAAAAGCGGCCCAGGAAGCAGCGCCGCATGGGTGGAAATAAAGAATCCCCTTTTGCATAAAATACAAGAGAAATACTTTTACAAAAACACTTTACAAACCATAGAAGCTATTCTATAATAAAACCATACAAAGAATCTTCAGGGCAGGGTGGAAATCCCTACCGGCGGTAAAGTCCGCGAGCCTTTTTGGGTTGAGCTGGTGTAATTCCAGCACCGACAGTATAGTCTGGATGGGAGAAGAATCATAGTGCAAATAGCAGAATATCTGTTATCTACCGGAACGATTCAAGCCTCTGAAGATTTTCAGAGGCTTTTTCTATGCCATGCTGCAGAAAACCCTCTGTAAAATCTATGCGCAAGGAGGAATCTGTTATGGAACAGGTTGAGAAAAGAAATGTTGTGATGAAGACGCGGAATGCCAAAAAGGGTATGGCACTGCAGACGCTGACCAAAATTGCCATGCTGTCGGCGGTGGCCGGCGTGTTGATGCTGTTTGAGGCGCCATTGTGGTTTGCTCCCAGCTTTTATAAGCTGGATTTGAGCGAGCTGGCCGTGATGATTGGGGCCTTGTCTATGGGGCCGCTGGCTGGCGCGGCGATTGAGCTAGTCAAGATTTTGCTGAACTTTGTATTAAATGGCACCATTACCGGCGGCGTAGGAGAGTTGGGGAATTTTATCGTCGGCTGCGCTTTCGTGGTGCCGGCTGCCTGGATTTACGGCAAATGGCACAACGCCAAAGGCATGCTACTAGGCATGGCGGTGGGTACGGCAGTGCTGGTTGCCTTAAGCTCCCTAGTCAATTATTTTATTCTGCTGCCAGTCTATGCTACAGTGTTTGGTCAGCCGTTGGAATTTTTTGTGCAGATGGGCAATGCGCTGAATCCGGCCATTGTGGACTTAAAAACGCTGATTCTCTATGCAGTCGCGCCGTTTAACTTATTGAAAGGTTTGCTCATCAGTGCGCTGACCTTTGTGATTTATCGCAAGCTGGGCCGTCAGTTGGAACAATAAAAAGAACACAGGGGAAACACAGCTCTTTCGTTACCATGACGGAAGAGCTTTTTGTTTTGCCAAAAGCAGATTGGGCAGAAAAGAATCCTTTTTGGCTGTCAAAAATAAAAATGTGCATTTTGAGGAGGAATAACAGCAACGCGATTATTTGCAAGTGCAATGCTTTGTACCATGAGAATGCTGGAAGAAAACGGACAAGTGTTATTCTGTGCGAAAGATGCGGCAAAGGTGTTAGGAGCTGCAGATACAGCGAAAGCAATGACCAAACATTCAGAAAGGATGGGTGGGCAATAAGCCCAGTTATCGACAGAATGGGATACATACAAAATTTATCGCCGAGGAAACAAAGGAGTCTGTGATTCACCGACTCCTTGCAGGGTGTCGTACGCAGAGCGGAAACTTCTAACGAAGGAGACGTTTATCCTTCTCGTCGCGCAGCGAAACATTGCGCAACGGCACAGAATGGCAACAAAGCTGCAATGGTGTAACGAATCGTGATACCTTTATGGAAACGAGAGGCTGACAGCCAATGAATTTTATTATTGAAGGGGGGGCGGCAATATGACGACCGCATATTATAAAGGACAAGAACAAGCATACACCTTCTACCAACTACCCAAACAACTATTAAAGGATAAGCAATATCAAGCCATTTCCCTGGAAGCGCGGCTGTTGTATTGTCTGTTTTTAGACCGTATGCAGTTATCGCAGAAAAACGGCTGGAAAGACGAGGCAGGACAGACCTATATTATCTATACGCAGAATGAAATCGTGGAGGAACTTGGATGTTCCAGCAGAAGCGCAGTCCGTATATTGAAAGAACTGGAAGAAGCGAACATGGTGGAACGAAAACGGCAAGGTATGTATCGCCCAACACTGATTTATGTACAGCCATTACGGAGTGGAAAAGGGTGCCAAAAGGAAACACAAGTAATAATAATATCAATCATACTGAGTATATCAAGACTGAGGAGAGTGAGAACGACTTCAGCAAGAACAGAAAAGCAGAAGCGGAAGAAGCGCCCGCACGAAACAGCGATGCAAAATTAAGTGCCTATCAGGAACATCAGTACCATTTAGAAAAGACCTACGCCCAAAAAGGCGCAGAAGCCGCAAAGCAAACAGCGCGGCAAGACTGGTGGCCGGAAAACTTTCAGGAATTGAGCCTGAACCAGAGGGTGGAACTATGGCGGCAACAAGCACGAAAGCGGCAGCAGAGAGAATGAAAGCGGTCAATGTCCTATCACTGCCGTATTGCAAAACTAGCGGTACGCCTCCAGCGCAAAAAAGCGCGCTAGTGGCATCGTACCCTACAACGTATCTATCGGACAGGATACAGAAAAATCAAGGCACTTTCTACCCTTCTATGGGTTTAAAACACTTCGCTACCTTCGCCAACATTCCGACTTGCGCCCCACCAGAAAGGCGTGGGGTGGGACTGTGACGCAGCTTGTGCAAAGCGTGATGAACGCCAGTTCAGCAAAGCTGCACAAGCAAGGAACTGTCCGATGCCCGACGCTTTTCTAGTCGGGTACACGGAGGAACGGGCGAAGTGTAGCAAAAAAGAAATCAAAAATACAGCAATTTGCACAGAATATTTTTTTGCCTATCCTGCCAAGCCTATGCTATAATAATTATTATCTGTGTTTGACAAAAAATGCCCATGCGGTAAGGAGGTGGCGGAATGCTGGTAGAGGTGGCTGTGTCGCGAAAAATGGCGGATTATTGTGATTTGTTGACCTATCGGGTTCCGCAGCAGTTAGCGCCGCAGGTGCAGTGGGGCAGTTTGGTGCTGGTGCCGATTGGACGGAGCAATCAACAGGCCCACGGATATGTGACGGCAATGGCAGAAGAGGATGGGCAGGCTGATTATAAGGACATTCTGGCGGTGCCGGAGCCGCAGACGCTGCTTAATCGGGAATTGGTAGAGCTGGCAGTGTGGTTGAGCAAGTATTATGTATGTCCTTGCTATTATGTGTTGGAATATCTGCTGCCCAAGTTTGCCCGCAGCAAAAAGCGGGACGTGGTGGTCTGGAACGGGCATTCCGAATTGGCCCAGGCGCAGCTTTTGCTGCTGGACGAGGAGATGGCCCGTTTGGCAGCCGTGGTGGAGCAGAAGCAGCGGGTGTCGTTGTCGGCGCTGCAAAAACAGGTGCCTAATTGCGACGGTTTGTTGCAGCAGCTGCAGCAGTTGGATTTGGTGCGTTTGGAAACTTCTTTGGTGCAGCAGGGCGGCAGCAGGCTGGAGTACGTGTATGAGAGCTGTCTGGAACCGGCCCAATTACAGGATGCCCAGAAGCAGCTGGCGCGGGCCAAGGTGCAGTGGGAAATCCTGCGCTTTCTGACCTATCAGGGCGCCAGCGACGGAAAAACTCTGCGCAGCTACTGGCCCAATTATCAGGGCGCGGTGAAAGGATTGTTGCAGAAGAACTTGATTGTACGCAAACAGGTGCAGGTGGAACGGTTTTCTGCCGATTGCGCTGTATTTCGCAATGAGCAGAAGTTGAGTTTGAATGGGGAGCAGCAGGCGGCGCTGGCGGTCATTGTGGAAAAGCTGGATAGCGGCCAACCGGATTGTGTGCTGCTGCATGGTGTAACCGGAAGCGGCAAAACGGAGGTGTATCTGCGGGCGCTGCGCTATGTGTTGGAGCAGGGGCAGGGCGCTATGGTGCTGGTACCGGAAATTTCTTTAACGCCGCAGATGATTGGCCGGTTTCGGGCTGTTTTGGGAGAAGCTGTGGAGGTGCTGCACAGCAATTTATCCGATGGAGAGCGGCTGGACGCCTGGCAGCGGCTGCATGACGGGAAAACTCATGTGGTGGTTGGCGTGCGCAGCGCGGTGTTTGCGCCGGTGCGGGATTTGCGGCTGATTATCATGGACGAGGAGCATGAAACCACCTTTAAGCAATCGGAGCCGGATCCCCGTTATCATGCCCGGCAGGTGGCGTGGCGGCGGATGGAGCAAAACGGCGGTTTGCTGCTGTTGGGCAGCGCCACGCCTTCGGTGCAGAGCTTTTATGAGGTGGGGCAGGGCAAGGGCACGCTGCTGACCCTTTCTCAGCGAGCTAAAGCCCAGCCGTTGCCGGAGGTGGAAATTGTCAGCATGGCCCGGGAATTTCAGGCCGGCAATCGCAGTATGTTCAGCCAGCGTTTGCGGCAAACTATGGAGGATAGCCTAAGTCGGGGCGAGCAGGTGATTTTGTTTTTGAACCGGCGGGGCTTTTCCAGCGCCATAGTCTGCCGGGAGTGCGGGTATACGCTGACCTGCGAAAAATGCTCCATTGCGCTGACCTATCACAAGGAGCAGAATTTGGCCAAGTGCCATTATTGTGATTATATGACACCGGCACCGAAGCATTGCCCCCATTGCGGCAGCCGTTTTATCCGCTATATGGGCTCGGGAACAGAACTGGTGGAGGAGGAGGTTCACCGTTTGTGGCCGTGGGTGACTACCGACCGGATGGACTTGGACACCACCCAGAATAAAGACGCCCACAATCAGATTTTGGAGCGGTTTGCCCGCGGAGAAACTCAGGTGTTGATTGGCACCCAGATGGTGACCAAGGGGCTGGATTTTCCCAATGTGACTGCGGTAGGGGTGCTGGCCGCCGATTTGGTTTTAAATTTGCCCGACTATACGGCGGCGGAGCGCACCTTTCAGCTGCTGACGCAGGTGGCGGGCCGGGCCGGACGGGGCGATAAGCCGGGCCGCGTTGTGATTCAAACCTATAATCCGGAGCATTACAGTATTGTGGCAGCTCAGCAGCACGACTATCTGGCTTTTTATGAGAAGGAAATCCAGATGCGGGAGCTGATGGTGTATCCGCCTTTTTGTTTTCTGGTGCGGCTTCTGGTGTCGGACTTTCAGTCTGCCGGGTTGCTGGAGGCGATGCGGGAGATGGCTGCGGCGCTGGTACAGCGTTATCCGTCTGTGGAACTACTGGGTCCGTCGGAAGCGCCTGTTTCCATTGTGCGCCGGCGGCATCGGTTTCATGTGATTTTAAAGGGAAAATCTTTAGATACTTTGCGGGAAGCCGCCGAGTATGGGCAAAAATTGATGAATTTATCAAGAAAGAGTAAAACTTTGAGAATACTTATTGATGTGGAGCCATTAAGTGTTTTATAGTATAGGCAGGAGGTTAAAACCATGTCCATTTACAATATTGTAACGAAAGAAGATAAACTTTTGCGTAAAATTTGCAAACCGGTACCGGAAATTACTCCCAATGTGAGAAAACTGTTGGATAATATGCTGGAAACCATGTATAACTCCAACGGCGTAGGCTTGGCAGCGCCGCAGGTGGGCATTTTAAAGCGGCTTGTGGTGGTCGATGTGGGCGAAGCGGGGCCTGGACCGTTAAAGCTGATTAATCCGGAAATTCTGGAGCGTGCCGGCGTGCAGGACGGTCCAGAAGGGTGCCTGAGCTGCCCCGGTATGTGGGGCGATGTAAAGCGCAGCAAATATGTCAAGGTGAAAGCGCTGAACCCGGAAGGGGAAGAAATCATCATTGAAGGCGAGGATTTTCTGGCCCGGGCTTTGCAGCATGAAATTGACCATTTAGACGGAATTTTGTTTCTGGATACGGCAACCAATATCGAGTATCAGAAGTAGGAGGTGATTGCCGTGCGCGTTGTGTTTATGGGAACGCCGGATTTTTCGGTACAGTCGTTGAACGCGCTGGTAACGGCAGGCCATAAGGTGGCTGCAGTGATTACCCAGCCCGACCGTCCCAAAGGGCGGGGCAAGCAGCTGGCTTTTCCGGCGGTAAAAACCAGAGCGCTGAAGCTGGGGGTGCCAGTGCATCAGCCGGACAATGTAAAGGACGCTGCCTTTTTGGAGCTGCTGGCCGGATATGAGCCGGAAGTGATTGTGGTGGTGGCCTACGGTCGTATTTTACCCCAGGCCGTGCTGGAATTGCCGCCTTATGGCTGTATCAATGTGCATGGCTCTCTGCTGCCGGCCTATCGCGGTGCGGCGCCTATTCAGCGGGCGGTGCTGGATGGCTGTCGGGAAAGCGGCGTTACCATCATGCAGATGGATTTGGGCATGGATACGGGCGATATGCTGCTGCAGGGCAGCATGCCCATTACCGAGGACGATACCACCGGAACCATGTTTGAAAAGCTGGCGGTGTTGGGCGGCGATTTGCTGGTGCAGGTGCTGGCTCAGTTGCCGGCGGGCAGTATTAAGCCCCAAAAGCAGGAGGAAAGTAAGGCTACCTATGCAGCCAGAATTTTAAAAGAAGATGAAGTGATGGATTGGTCACAGCCGGCAGAACGGCTGCATTGTCAGATCCGCGGGCTAGCGCCGGCACCCGGCGCGTACACGCTGTGGAACGGTCAGCGGTTGAAGTTGTGGAAAAGCCGTGTTGCGCGGCGGGATAGCGGCCATCAGCCGGGAACTGTGGTGGAGCTGGGCAAGGAGGGCATTTTGGTGCAGACCGGTTCCGGTTGTCTGGAGCTATTGGAGCTGCAGCCTGCCGGAAAAAAAGCTATGACGGCCAAAGCCTTCTGCAATGGCACAGGGATTGCGGTCGGCAGCCGGTTTGGTGAAAGCAATGGATAAAGGCAAGAAACGTATTTTTATTTTATTGGGAATTGCCACGCTGCTGCTGTATCTGCTGGTGTTCGGCGTCATCTGGTTTCTGATGACCAACGCCTCGGACGCGCTGCGCCATTTGCTGATTGTCGCCATGGTGGCTGGCTTTGTCATGCTGATGCTGATGATGGGCATTGGCTTGGGCAGTTTGGTGTTTGCGCTGATGTTTGGCGCCAGATCGCCGCTGCTGCAAAAGCTGGGCCGTTCTATCATTGAGCTGTTTTATCCGATGGTGCTGGCGTTGGGCCAACTGTTTGGCATTTCCAAAGAGGACATTGAGGATTCTTATATCAAAATCAACAACCAGATGACTGTGACGGCGGCGCAGAAGTACCGGCCGGAGGAGGTGCTGGTGCTGGCGCCCCATTGTCTGCAAAATACTAGCTGCCCCTATAAAATTACGATCGACGTACATAATTGCCATCGCTGCGGACGGTGCAGCGTGGATGGTTTGCTGACCATCGCAGAGGAAACGGGCGTCAATTTTGTGGTGGCCAGCGGCGGCACCTTTGCCCGAAAGTTTGCTAAGGTCTATCATCCCAAAGCCATTGTGGCCATTGCCTGTGAACGGGATTTGACCAGCGGCATTAAGGATATGAACCAACAGCGCATTCCAGTGGTGGGTGTGCTGAACGAGCGGCCCAACGGCCCCTGCCACAATACCAGTGTGCAGCTTTGTAAGGTACGGCAGGCCATTGCCTATTTTACCGAAGATTAACTAGGAGGTTTTTACTTTATGTTTTTTTGGGATCCAACCATGATTATTTTAATACCGGCAGTGTTGATCAGCGCCTATGCTCAGGTGAAAGTGAGCGGTACCTTTCAGCGTTATTCGCGAGTGCCTTCCCACCGCGGTATGACTGGCGCCGATGTAGCCCGTTATATTTTAAATCAGAATGGTTTGCATGATGTACCCATTGAACGAATCGGCGGTCAGCTCAGCGATCATTATGACCCGCGCAGCCGGGTGGTGCGGTTATCTGCTGAGGTATACGGCAGCACGTCGTTGGCGGCTTTAGGCGTGGCGGCCCATGAAGTGGGGCATGCCATTCAGCATGATACCGGATATCTGCCGCTGTATATCCGCAATACGGTGATTCCCGTTACCCAGTTCGGCTCCTATTTATCGATGCCATTGTTTTTCTTGGGCCTGATTATGAGCAGCGCGCCATTGGTAAAGGTAGGCATTTTGCTGTTTACGGTTATCGTGTTTTTTCAGATTGTGACGTTGCCGGTGGAATTTAACGCCAGCTCCCGGGCTTTGGCTACTTTGGGCAGCGAAGGCTTTTTAGATTCTACGGAGTTAAAGGGTACTGCGAAAGTGTTGCGGGCTGCGGCGCTGACCTATGTGGCTGCGGCTTTGATGGCTGTGCTGCAGTTGGTGCGTCTGATTGTGATTTCTGGATTTTTAGGAGGACGGGATGACTAAACAAATCAATAGTCGGGAACTGGCTTTAAAAATCTTATATCAGATAAACGAAGAAGGGGCTTATGCCAATCTGGCTTTGGATAAAGCCCTTTTTTCATGTGCCGGTTTGGACGCCCGCGACAAGGGTTTTATTACCGAGTTGGTTTATGGCTCGGTAAAATATCGGGGGCGGCTGGATTATGTGCTGAACCAGTTCGCCAAAACAAAAGTCAAAAAAATGGACGGCTGGACCCGCAACATTTTGCGGATGGCCGCATATCAGATTTTGCAGTTAGATAAGGTGCCCCATTCGGCCGCTGTCAATGAAGCGGTAAAGCTGGCCAAGCGCTACGGTCATGTGGACAAGTTTGTCAATGCGGTGCTGCGCAATCTGCTGAGGGGCTTGGATACATTGCAATGGCCCGATCGGGAGCAAGATCCAGTGCAGTATGTGGCGGTGCAGTATTCCTTTCCCCAGTGGATGGCAGAGCGGTTTGTTCGGCAATATGGTCTGGAGCAGG
>CABUKW010000031.1 GCA_902492275.1 uncultured Peptococcaceae bacterium | reverse complement strand
AATTATTCATGGATTTCCATGTCACAGGGGATAGGCCTGTTGAAACAGAGATTGATGAATATATCACATTTTTTAATGAACAGCGGCCAGCGTATGCCTTGAATTATCTGACTCCGAAACAATATCGGGAGGCTTATGCGCCTTGAGTTGTTCCTATGTTTACCTTACCGGTATGGATTGTCTGATGATTTTTAGAATGGCTGTCGCAGGGTTTCTATGATGTGTATAATTTTACATTTTTAGTGTTTTATTTACTAAACATTCGTGTCCAATTTTTGTTGACCAGTGCAAGCTTTTCTCTACCTATATTCTTGCACTTCCCCCCGAATTATTGTAATATAAATTAACAAAAACGGGTATAAATCCGATAGAGATTCGGATAGAAAGGGAGGTGCTGCTGATGTTGGTGCCTGATCAGGTACGGGCGGAGCAGATGGAAGGCTTAGCCAAAGAGGTGATGCAGTTTTCCCGCGATACGTTGGCGGTGAAGCTGCGGTTTCTCAATCCGGCGCTGAGCCGGCTGGAGCTACTTCCGTCTACATGGCCGCTGGCCACTGATGGTGTGCGGCTGTTGTATGATCCTGTGTATGTGCTGCATGCTTACGCTAAGGAGAGAACTATGCCGGTGCGCAGTTATCTGCATGTGGTGCTGCATTGTGTGTTTCAGCATTTTTATGTGGATTTGCGCGTTGACCAGACCATTTGGAATTTGGCCTGCGATATGGCAGTGGAAGCTATGATTACGGAAATGGGGCTGGACTGTACGTGGGTGGAACGGGAGCAGCGCCAGCAGGAGGCGCTGGCACCGATCCGCAAGGCTGTTGGACAACTGACTGCGGAAAAGCTGTATCATTATCTGCTGCGCCACCGGCCCGATGTGGACAGCCTGGTGCATCTGTCGCGGCTGTTTTGGGCCGATGAGCATGAGGCCTGGTATATTGCGTCTGTTACCGATGAGTGGAACGAGCAGGGCGAGCGGGCTTCGAAGGAGGCCGGCGATTCGGATAAGGAGGGCGACGTGGGAGCCAACCATCAGCTTTCGGAGGACGCCGACCGCATGGCCCAGGCCAAGCGGCGGCTGCGGGAGCAATGGGAAGCGGTATCCCAGCGGCTGCAGGTGGATTTGGAGACCTTCTCCAAGCAGACCGGCGACAGGGCCTTGGGGCTGATGCAAAATCTGGCGGCGGTCAATCGGGAAACCTACGATTACGCTGGCTTTTTGAAAAAATTTGCGGCGCTGGGCGAAGTGATGCAGGTCGATGACGACGAGTTCGATTATATTTTCTATACCTACGGGCTGCAGCTGTATCAGAACATTCCGTTGATTGAGCCGCTGGAATATAAAGAGGTTAAGCGGATTAAGGAGTTTGTGATTGCCATCGATACGTCCGGCTCGGTCAGCGGTGAGCTGGTGCAGACCTTTGTGCAGAAAACCTACAACATTTTGATGCAGCAGGAAAACTTTTTTACCAAAATTAATCTGCATATTATCCAGTGCGACGCTGTGGTGCAGGAGGATGTGAAGATTACCAATCAGGAGGAATTTGCCCGCTATCTGGCTAATATGCAGCTAAAAGGCGCCGGCGGCACCGATTTTCGTCCGGTGTTCCGGCATGTGGATCAGATGCTGCGCCACCATGAGTTTACCAATCTCAAGGGGTTGCTCTATTTTACTGACGGTCAGGGCGTCTTTCCGGAGCAGCAGCCCCCTTATCGGGCGGCCTTTGTTTTCATCCAGGAGGATTACAGGGAGCCAGAGGTGCCGCCGTGGGCGATTAAGCTGGTGTTGCAGCGCTATGAGCTGGAAGCGGACGTCGTAAATGGAAACGAGAGCGGAAGGAGTACGCGATGAATATTAAAAAAGCAAAAGAGCAGATTAAACATGCGATGACAGCCTATTTTACCAAGGATGAACGGGGCAATTATGTGGTGCCTTTGCAAAAACAGCGGCCTATTTTTTTGATGGGGCCTCCGGGCATTGGCAAAACGGCCATCATGGAACAGGTGGCCGGTGAATTGGGCGTGGGGATGCTGTCCTATTCGATGACCCATCACACCCGGCAGAGCGCGCTGGGCTTGCCCTATATTGCCCATAAACAGTATGGCGGCAAGGAGTACGCGGTGTCCGAATACACCATGAGCGAGATTATCGCTTCGGTTTACGATTTGATGGAAGAAACCGGCGTGAAAGAGGGCATTTTGTTTTTGGACGAAATCAACTGTGTGTCGGAAACCTTAGCGCCCATTATGCTGCAATTTTTGCAGTATAAGGTGTTTGGCCGTCATCGGGTGCCCGACGGCTGGGTGGTGGTGACAGCTGGCAATCCACCCGAATATAACAATTCGGTGCGGGAGTTTGACGTTGTAACTTGGGACCGCTTAAAACGCATTGATATTGAGCCTGATTTTGATGTGTGGAAGGAATACGCCTACAAAACCGGCGTGCATGCGGCAGTGCTGACCTATCTGGAAATCCGCAAGGAGCATTTCTATCGGATTGAGTCCACTGTGGACGGCAAACGGTTTGTGACTGCTCGGGGTTGGGATGATTTGAGCCAGATGCTCAAGCTCTATGAATTGCACAATCTGCCGGTGGATGAGGATTTGGTAGGCCAATATTTGCAGAATGGCAAGATTGCCAAGAGCTTTGCCGCCTATTATGAGCTGTTCAACAGGTATCGCAGCGATTATCAGGTGGAACAGATTTTAGCTGGTGATGTCAGCGACGAGATAAAAGAGCGAGCAAAAGCGGCCGGTTTTGATGAGCGGCTGTCGCTGATTGGACTGTTGCTGGACGCTGTGACCGCCCAAGTGCGGCAGGTGATTAACAGGAAAAAGGTGCTGGAGCAGTTGATGCAGGTGCTGAAACACTTTCGGGTACAGGCGGCCAAAAAGGACCAGCAGCCCTTGACGGTGTTGGAGCAGCTAAGGGAGGCCGAGCGCAAAAAGCTGGAGAAGGGCCGCAAAGCGGGCAGTTTTTCCGCCGATGGGCAGGCCCAGATGGAAGCCCTATTGGCCATGCTGGAAGCAGACTGCGACAGCATTGCCCAGGAAACCGACGGGATGAATGCCTTTGGTCTTTTGAAGATGGATTTCGACAGCCGGGTAAAGCAGCTCAAGCAGGATGGGCAGGAAAAGGCCGGGCTGCTGGACAATCTGTTTACCTTTGCTGAAGAGGTATTCCCCAACGGTCATGAACTACTGATTATCGTAACGGAGCTGACTGCCAATTACTACACCGCCAAATATATCAGCGAATACGGCTGTGAAAAATATTTTGCCCACAATCAAGAGTTGCTTTTCTATGAGCGGCAGAAAAAAATCATGCAGGAGCTGGATTTGTTAGATTTGGACTGGCAGACTGAGGCCGGCGCGCTATGAGTGATTTTATTATTCAGCATGGCGTGTTAAAGCAATGCACCGGCAGCGAGGCGGTGGTTGCGGTTCCAGACGGTGTACAGGAGATTGGCTACGGCGCGTTCCGTGGCGACAGCACCGTTCGGCAGGTGGTGCTGCCAGACGGTGTGCGAAAGATTGGCAGCATGGCCTTTGCCGGCTGCGGGGCATTGGAGCAGATTAGGATACCGCCAGGGGTTGTGGAGATTGGCTATAGTGCTTTTGAGTGCTGTGGGCAGTTAAGGGCGGTTCAACTGCCGGAGGGCTTGGTGCTGCTGGACCGTATGTCCTTTTTGGGCTGCACCGCTTTGGCTGAGATCGCATTCCCTGATTCGCTGTACACGGTGGGGCGGGACGCGTTCCAAGATACGGCATGGTTGGCTGGCCAATCGGACGGCGTGGTCTATGCAGGCAGGCTAGCTCTGTTTTACAAGGGCACCGTTACCCAAGCCGACATCAAAGCGGGTACGCTGAAGGTCTGTGTGGACGCTTTTCGTAATTGCAGCAGTTTGACGGCGGTGACCTTGCCTGAAAGCTTGCAAGAAATTGGGGACCGCGCCTTTCAAAATTGCCGCAAACTGAAGCAGATTACCATTCCGCAGCAGGTAAGGGCTATTGGTTATCGAGCCTTTGACGAGTGCAGCAAGTTGCAGGTGCTGCTGGAAAGTGACAGGCCGACCATCGGCAAGGGCTGCTTTGCCGATAACGCCGCGGTGCGCATTACCCGCATGGACCCGGCTGGGCTGCCTGATACTGTGCGGCTCAGCGCGATTTTGGCCTTTGCCGAGGATTGGTGCAATGGGAAATCTTTCGATGAAGCTTTTTGCCGGCGTTTTTTCAAATATGTGCAGAGCCGCCGGAAGCTGCTGTATCCTGCGGCGCTGGAGCATTGGAATTTGTTGCAGCTGATGGTGCAAACCCGCATGATTCCCTTAGAGGATGTGGACGGGATTTTAGACTCCATTTTGACCGGCGAACAAGCAGAGGCTGCGGCGGCCCTGCTGCAATATAAGCAGACGATATCCGATGGGACTGTTGTCGGCTTTTTGGCTAACTGGGACGATTTAGAATTGGGCTGGGATTTGCCTATGACGGAAAAAAGTCCGGCCGATTTGGCGCGGCAGTGGGGTACCAAAAAAATGGGTGACGGCACCTGGACGTTGCTGCTCTATCGCGGGAAGGATGTGGACGTAATGGTGCCCAACCGCATTGGAGAACAGGTGATTACCGCCATTGCACCGGCCGCCTGCAGTCCGGAGCGTTACGGCATTAAGCGGGAAACCGCCCAGCAGCGGCGCAGCATTGTGTCTGTCACCGTCATGGAGGGCATTGTCAAAATCGGCAACCATACCTTTGCTGGCTGTGACAATCTGCGGCAGATAACCTTGCCGGAAAGCGTGATAGAGATTGGCTACGAGGCCTTCCGCGATTGTAAGCAGCTCACCGAAGTGGTGCTTCCGCAGAGCGTGGAAAAAATCGGACGAGGCGCTTTTGCTGGCTGCACCAGCTTGACCAGTATCCGCATTCCGAAGGAGGCGCAGGTGGCAGACGACGCTTTTGCCGGTTGTCCGGCTGTTCCAACAGTAGAGTAAGGCTGGCAGGCACAGCGTGAAAAAGTCGGTGAGCGCATGGGCGAACGGGCTGGTTGGGGTTCGGAGCTTATATAAAAGAAAATAGCTGCTGCTTTTGGCGAGCCGTAAAAAAGGAATTGTCGGGATTGGGCGGCGTTCCATAAGGATGTAAATGAAATTTCCGGTGAAACCGGCGTGGCAGAGGTCACGCCGGTTTTCCTTGTTTGATGGCGTGGATTCAGGATCAGCAGAGCGAAAATATCAAATTTCTTTGCTGTCAGCTCAATTTCCTGCCCGCAGATTTCAACATCCTGGTATTCCAGACAGAAATACAAATCTCTTGTATCTATGATAGTCAAAGGATCGCTGATGACCAGTTCCGGTTTGCCCTGTTCTCCTGCATTTGTTTTCTTTCGCAACCTTTCCTCATTTCCCTGCTATATTCCACTGTCAAATTTATAACCCACACCTCGGATGCTGATAATATATTTCGGCGAATCCGGCTTTACTGTACTAATTGCAAACATATCTCCGTCTGTCTGTTCTGCAATCATGTTCGCAACAATATGTGTGTTGCCATTTTCAATCGTACTGACGCTGTAATTCTCACCGGTTCGGGAGAAATACGCCACTAAAATTGTCGTGCCACCCATATCAGAATCCTACGTTTGCTGTGCGTCATTGCTTTCCTCTGGTGTTTCTGTTCCTTCCGTTTTGAGAGAATAATCTTCTTCCGAAACCATCAGCGAAGCATTCCCTGCTGTTTCAGAATTTTCACTGTTCCCGCAGGCTGCCAATGCCAGACACATAGAAAGCGCAAGCAGTAGTGATAAGATTTTCTTCATTGTCGATTCCATCCTTCCCAATTTATTTTTCAGGTGCAAGCGGCCCATAGAAATAGCTGGCAGTTGCGCCGCCATCGATCAGGAAAGTGGAACCGGTAATAAATGCTCCTTTATCACTCATTAACAGTTCTGCCACATTCGCAATTTCATCCGCAGTTCCCGGACGGCCAGCCGGAGAATTTGCAAACATATTCTTGTAAAAATCACCGCGTGGGCCATTAAATTCATCAATCGCCAGTGGCGTTACAATAATGCCAGGAGCAATATCATTGATACGAGCGCCACGCTTGCCCCACTTAACAGCCTCTGCCATTACACGCTTTTCATTGCAGCGTTTTGCCATCTGATAAGCGTGCAGCGTATCCCGAATATTTTCCGGCTGCAACAGCGGAAGATTCAACAATTCTTCTGTGGGCGTAGTTGCCAGCAGTTCGTCCTCCTCAGCTGTCAGCGCAGGCATACGCCAACCGGACTGACTGGAAATCGTAACGCCTACGCCCCCCTTTTTGATAATTTTCCCGACTTCCTCTAACAGAACGGCAGTTCCATACAGATCCACTTTCAAAATTGCTTCAATCGGAGCCTGACTGGGAGAAACACCAGCCGCGTTGACCAGCATAGAGACTTCGCCAAGGCTCTGTGCGTTTTCGATTAATTTCATAATAGATTCACGGGAAGATAAATCCATTTCCACTGGCACTGTATCAAAGCCCGCCTCATTCATCGTTTTAGAGATTGTCTCAGCATTTTCCAGCTTCTTATCGCCTATCACGATTTTCATTCCGTAGCCCAGTCTCCGGGCAATCGCCATGCCGATCTGACCGGCACCTGTTAAAATCATTACATCTTTCATCTGAAAATCCTCCTGTTTCTTTATTCTCTGACAGGGAAATCCGTAGACGCTGCCAGTTCTGTCTGTGTCTCATAATACGCCAGACGCTCTTTCATCCGTGTAATCGCAGCAGAAAGCGCCTGCGAGCCAAGCACCGTGCGCAACGGCGCAGGTTCCTTTTCCACACTTTCAATGATACGCTCCGCCATGCGAACCGGATCGCCGGGAGCCAGCTCATTAGAAGCGTCCAGCGTATTCAGGAACTCGTGGCAGGGTTCATACTCCGGCATGAGCTTTGCTACTTTTGCACTGCCATAGCGAAACTCTGTCATTGCACCGCCCGGCTCTACCATCGTCACGCCAATGTTAAACTGCGCCACTTCCTTGTTTCCGCCCTTTCGGGGCTTGCGCTGATTTTGCTAATACCTTCATAGCCATTCGCTCCTTTGTTTTTCGTTCTGTCTTTATTTTAGGTAGTTGCATTTCAAAGAACAATTCGGATTTACGGGTAATTTCATAAGAAAAACTTATATGAAAAGACCGTATCTGTCTGATTCAGATACGGTCTTTCGCCTGCTGATTTTCAATTTTATACTTTGCCGTCAGATAAAAATTTTGATTCCAGCATGTCTGCAAAATCTTCGATGTAATAGCCAGAATTGTCTGCTTTCCAAAACGCACAATATGTTCGCTTGATGGGATTCCCTCTGCGTGTCAAAAGTACCCGACCCAACGCCGCCGCTTTTCCTGGCTCATGTTCTCCTCCTTCAATCGGCATAAAGCCTTTCCCGCCAATGACAAGAAGACGAGCTTCCTCTAAATTTTCTGCAAACAGGAAGTCGCCCTGTATTCCCACAACTTCACGGTAATAAGTCTGCTCCGTTTCCTGCTGTTCAGGAGAAGCCACCAAAATGCAGGGAATATTTTTCAAATCTTCTGTTTCCACATATTCCAGCGCCGCAATCGGGTTTCGTGCCGCAATCTCTATATAGCACTCGCTTGTCGTCAAAATATGATTGACATATTCATCTGAAAAAGCCCTCCGCTGGTCGCTGAGAATCAAATCAACACCGCCGTCCCGCAAAGCGGCATATAAATCCTCGTGATTCCCATTGATAATCTGTACAGAAACGTCCGGGTACTTTTCAGAAAATTCTGCCACGGCCAGACGAAATTCCTGCCCGCCATAGCATTTCAAATATCCGATACAAAGTTCCTTTTGATCCTTATTCGCAATACGAACAGTTTCATTGCACATTCTTTCAAAGTCAGCAATCAATACAAGGCTTTTCCGATAAAAATGTTCACCCGCAGGCGTTAAAGAAAATTTCCGGTTCTTCCGATTTAAGAGTTTTACACCTAATTCCTGCTCCAATGCCTGAATTTGTTGTGAAATAGCAGACTGTGAGATAAAACATTCCTCCGCCGCCTCCGTGAAGCTCTTGCACTGGACAACTGCCTGAAAATACTTAATTTGTTTTATCATTTGATGTAACACCTCTCTCATTCCGTTTGAAATCGTAAACTTAGGTTCTTTTATTATATACTGTGCTTGCAAGCAATGCAATTTTACAGAAATTTGCGTATTTGGGCAGGAAGCCGCTTCCGGACATACTTGTTGGTGACAATCCCCAAACCCCTGAGATCATTGCCTGCGGAAATGGCTATGCATTCCGTTGGAACGCTGAAAGATCGAACCCTAATATCTTACCAAAACAAAAAATGCTATACAAAAGGTTCGCCGACTGTATAGCATTTTTTGTTTTTCCGTTTACCTAGCATAAGTCATAAGTTTTGCAATGTTTCCTTATGGACTACTGCCTTTATTGTCGGTTGGTAAACTGGTGTTTTACCACTTGCAGAAATTGTTTGCAGACAGCAATATCGGGATGGGGCTTGTAAAAGACGCCGAATGCAATGTCAGGTGCCTCTGCGAACGGGAGTTTCACAAGACTTTCTGCTTGCGGAACAAACAGGTCGGGCAAAAGGGCGATGCCGAAACCGGCGGCGGCCAAAACCACAGCAGCTTCTGCGGAAATACAGAAATGAATATCAATCGGGCTTCTTCCCTTTGCCAATTTCCATTGCAAATCGACAAGGCTGGGAACCAAATAGGCGGGATCGCAAAAAATCAATGTTTGCTGCTTCAAATCCTGCATGGTGATAGCTTGTTGTTGTGCCAGTGGATTGTTTGGATGGCAGACGCCTACAAGCCTGCTGCGCTGCAATTCTTGGAAGGACAAGGTTTCTTTGACCTCCTGCTGATCGTTCATATCGAAAATCACGTCGGCTTTTCCCGTTTCCAGCAGAGGAAAAAGCTGATTGTGGGGTACTACTTGGAGCTGGGGATGCAGGGTAGGGAAGATTGCGGAAAGTTCCTGCAGACTGTCGGACAATAGGGTTAACTGGGCCAAGGTACTGCAGCCGATGGAGAGCGTTTCGATTTTTCGGTCGTCGGGATTGCTGAAGCGCATTTTGGCCTGTTCGGCGATGGCGACAATCTGTTTTGCGTCGGCGATAAAGGCCAGTCCCTCCGGCGTTAGTTCAACAAGACGGGTGGAGCGCCGAAATAGCTTCGCATTTAATTCGGCTTCCAGTGTTTTAATCTGGTTGGTAATGGCCGGTTGGGAAACATTCATTTGTTTGGCAGCGTGGGCAAAGCTCAAGGAGCTTGCCACAGCCAGAAAACAATTAAGCTGAAATATATTCACAGAAATCCCCCTCAGGTTTATGATAGTATAAAGGTTCATAAAAGGCTTTTAGGAATGATACCATAGTCTCCAGCGAATTGCAACGCCAGAGAGCTGCCATGCAAGCCTTATATTAATAAATAAAAATTATCATATATAATAAACACAAAATAATAATTTAGCACTCACTCGTTGACAGTGCTAATAAAATGTCTTATAATAATACATGGAAAGAAGTTAACAAGACAAGTGATTTGAGAGGAGTAGATTTTTATGTTAGCACCTTATGTAATTGCAAGAAGTATGTTTGATGAATTTTTTGACTCTGCGTTCAATAGCCACAGCAGCATGATGCGAACCGATATTAAAGAAACGGAGCAGGACTATGAATTATCTATCGACCTGCCTGGTATTAAAAAGGAAAACCTAACTGCCGAATTGAAGGACGGTTATCTCTGCATCAATGCGACAGCCAACGCAGAAAATACAGACGATCACTCTGAAAAATATCTGCGCCGCGAACGTTTGGTAGGGTCCTTCCGCAGAGCCTTTTATGTCGGCGATAAAGTGAAGCAGACCGATATTCAAGCCAAATTTGAAGATGGCGTGCTGCATTTGCACATCCCGAAAGAAAAACAGGTCCAGCAGGTTGAGTCGTCAAATGTAATCGCCATTGAGTCCTAAAAGAGGCCGGCGCCTACCAGCGCCGGTTTTTCATTGGGCTCGGAAAAGATTGAGGAGGTACTGTAATTATGGTAGAAACCGTAGCGGCAAAAAATCCGTTGGGCACAGAGCCTGTCGGAAAATTGATGGTGCGCTATGCCATTCCCAGTATAATTTCTATCGTAGTCAATTCGTTATATAATATGGTAGACCAGGTTTTTATTGGACAAGGTGTGGGCTATCTGGGCAACGCAGCTACCAATGTGATTTTACCCTTCGCCACAATTTTGATGGCGCTGGGAATGATGATTGGCGATGGAACGGCCTCTTATATGAGCCTGAGCTTGGGAAAGGGCAAACAAAAGGACGCCTCGCAATGTGTTGGCAATGCCATCTCTCTGACGGTGGGGAGCGGAATTGTGTTGCTGATTTTGTTTGAGATTTTCCTGGAGCCGCTTTGTCGGGCGTTTGGCGCTACCGACGCAGCGTTGCCCTATGCGTTGGAATATGGTAGTATTATTGTGCTGGGTTTCCCTTTTGCAGCGATGGCCGCCGCCTTTGGCAGCATCATTCGGGCAGATGGCAGACCGAGAGACAGTATGATAGGTTTGTTGATTGGCTGTATCACCAATATGATTCTTGACCCGGTGTTCATTTTTGTCTGCCATTGGGGTGTGGCTGGTGCAGCTTGGGCTTCGATTATCGGACAATTCTTGAATGCAGCTTATTTTATGGGCTGCCTTTGCCGCTGTCAGACTGTACAGCCGGAAAGGCGCTATTTTTTGCTTAAATTTAAGACAGTGCGAAAAATTACAATGCTGGGTGTTTCCAGTTTTCTCACGCAAGTAGCCTCCGTGCTAGTGGTAGTGGTTATGAACAATTCGCTGGTAATCTATGGCGCTATGTCGAAATATGGAGCTGATATTCCACTGGCGGCGTTAGGCATTACGGTGAAGGTGAGCATGCTGATTACCGGCGTGGCTTTAGGGATTGCGTCTGGGATCCAGCCATTGTTGGGTTTTAACTATGGCAGCGGTCAGTACGATAGAGTAAAAAAGGCATACAAACTGGCTATGGTGAGTTGCACAGCAGTTTTGGTGTTGGCATTTTTTATTTTTCAATGCTGGCCCGAACAGATTATTAATCTGTTCGGCAAAGAATCAGATCTTTATCGGGAATTTGCAGTCAAATGCTTCCGCATTTATTTGTTAGCTTGCTTTATGATTGGTACAACCACTGTAACCGGTATATTGTTTCAGGCTATTGGCAGGCCGATTTTGGCAGCTTTTCTGTCTTTGTCGCGGCAGGTTCTTTTCCTGGTTCCTGCTATGCTGGTGTTAGGCGCTTTGTGTGGTGTGGAAGGCGTTTTATGGGCAGGTCCTTTTTCCGACGGATTATCCGGCGTGCTATCGCTTGTTGTGGTAAGAATTTATTGGAATCGAATTTTTAAAGAACAAGAGATACGTGTAAATGTATAGGAAATTTGAAAATAAAAATGGATGATTTTGTAAATTGCTGCTGAGAAAAAGAATGCTGGGAACGAGATAATCTCCAGAGCGTAAGAATTTACTAGTAAAAGGTACCTAAAGTACATTGATTTGCTGATTTATTTGTTTTCAGCAAAAATTCTGTTGCCTGATATTCAGCCTCCTTTTTTGTGTTGGCAGTAAAAGATTTGTAAATGCCTTTTCCGCTTTTATCCTTCCCGGTATAGATTCGTACCCTCCAATTACCAGAAGGAAGTTTTTTTGCTGTTGCCAACGGTTTATAAGTAGGCTGCGCTAACAGCCTATAAGAAGCTCCTTTCTGCGCCAACAGGAAGGGGCTTTTAATTATTATTTAGAACGATAAGTCGAAAATATTATCTAAATCAATTTGTAAATCTGGCAAAACATAAGATTTTACTTGTCCTGTGCAACAGTGTTCATGCTTGTTCAACGTAAAACAAAATACGTCGACACAGTTTTCTTCTGGTGATACAATCCAGTATTCCGAGATGCCTAATTGTTCATATTTGTGACGTTTCACAATGCAATCATGAGAAGCGCTTTTAGGACTAACAATTTCAATAACGATTTTAGGAGCTTTTTCATAGCGTTTTAATTCACTAATATTTACATCATCACAAATAACCATCAAATCGGGAATTAGATTATCATTCTCTAGGACCAAATCCATTTCAAGAAGCGGTGCGCAGCCTTTTCCACGTAATTTGCTGCGTAGTTCAGAAAATAGATTGCCGCTAATCATTTGATGCGCTCCTGCTGGCCTTGGTGACATCATTACTAAACCGTCGATTAATTCGTAGTTCCAGCCATCTTCTCTCGGAAGTTTTTCAAATTCCTTCAACGTATAAAATTTTAACGGTTTTGCTACATTCATAAAATCACGCTCCTTTAAGTATTCCCAATTACATTTTTCATACAACGATAACACATCGTTCTTGATGATTATGATAGGATCATAAATCAGTTTATCTCTGCGTCAAGATAGCACTCGTATTTCAAGATAAGCATATCTCAGTAGTTATTTTTCTTTTTACATCGCCGAATTTGTTTATTGCTTTAATATCTGAGTTGCATTTGTTTAGGCTGTTTTTGCAAGAATTTTAAAGCCTATTTGCTATACCGGATTTCCAAAATACACACTGCTTGTATTGCGATGTGGTCGTTTTTATATCCCATGACTGAAACCTTATAGAAATAAAAACCTCAGTAAATAATATATTACGAAAAAGAAGAATTTTTATTTATCCATAATTGCTTTTGATGTGCAACTATATTATAATAAATATAATTATAGTTTACAAGTAGGTATTAAAAATGGGTCTTATATTTGGAAAGAAGGGATATTTAGGATGAAAACATCAGTGAATGCAGAAGCAATAGGAAGCAAATATTACCCTGATACCAAAAGTTGGAGTAATGAACAAAAATTACAGTTCATGAATGAAAATGATGGACTTATTATTGCATTAGTAGCTAAATATTCTTATCTGAAAGATTGTTCTATGGATCAAGAAGATTTATATCAAGTAGCTTCAGAAGCTTTTTGGAACGCTTTCTTTACTTATAATCCTAAGAAAGGGACGCGGTTTACTACCTATATCCAAATTTTAATGAAAAATGAAATCAATGAGCTGTTAAGATGGAGCAATGCCCAAAAGCGGATGCCATTGGAAACACCTATTTCGTATGATGCAATTGTGAAAGACGGAGAGGAATGGTCTGGTGGAGAAAATATTCAAATTTTAGAGTTCAAAGAGTCTGTAGGAACGCTGTCTATTGAAGATCAGATTTTGCAGAAAGAATTGAAAGATGTAGTATATAGACTTCTTAGAAATTATAAAAGAAGAGAGCAATATATTTTTTTAAGCTTGGTTTATAAGCTAAAAAGTCAGGTAGAACTTGCGAAAGAATTAAATTGTTCTCAGGCAAAAATCAGTACAGATTATAATCGTATACGGCGGTCTCTTCAAAATGACCTCCAGGAAATAGAGTATTAAACAGTCTAAATGAAATACCAGCAGAAAAAATAAGAACGATCTTAACAAAATCATTAATTGGATGAACAAGAAAATGAACGCCCTCAAAATACGCAGGGTATCAATTTTTGTTTATAGTAGTTCGGGTATAACAGGGCAGAAAGCTCTGTTGTACCCGAATTTTTGCTATATCATAATAACCAATGATAATAATAACCAATGATATATCTGGTTTTAGACTTTACGAAAAAACTTGAACCACTCTCCAATGACTCTGAACTGAACCAGGTGGTGGCAACGCTGTAGATCAGGATCAAGCAAGCTGGAAGGGTATTTAAAATATTAGGGTAACGCAAAAAGGAAAATGAAACCGCAAAAGAAGGTGCTGTCGCATGAACGATAGAAAATCGTAAAGCGGCAGCACTGTTTAGGTTTCAGCAGTCGAACGATTGCTGAATTTTTTTCTATAGTTCCTTCTGTACTTTCCAATTTGTTTTTATCTGGCAACGGTAAAAGCCTGGTCTTTTTTGTCAAATTCCTCATAATGGGACAGCATTTTGACATAAGGTGATAATAGCATTGGAACAGGAGGGAGCAATTTGTTACTGGAACTGGTAAAACAATTAGCGCTGTTGACAGGCTATATGACGCAAAACGCCTTTCCGCAGCCGCTGAGCGAGGAGGAAGAAGCAAAATGCTTGCAGCGTTTACAGGAGGGGGACCAAGAGGCCAAGGATTTGTTGATTCGCCATAATTTGCGGTTAGTGGCTCATATTGCAAAAAAATTTGACAGCACAGCGGAGGATCAGGATGATTTAATCTCCATTGGCACCATTGGGCTGATTAAGGGTATCAATACTTTCAAACCGGATAAACGGGTGAAGTTAGCCACTTATGCTGCCCGTTGTGTAGAAAATGAAATCCTGATGCATCTGCGTGCGCAGAAAAAACGCAAGTGTGAGGTGTCGCTGAACGAGCCCATCGGTACCGACAGGGATGGGAATCAAATCAGTCTGCGGGATATTCTGGGGACGGAAGGCGATATGGTGGCCGAAACGGTGGAGATAAGCTGCGAATACCAACATCTGCTGCAAAAATTACATTGCCTGACGGAACGGGAGCGTAAAGTGCTGGAACTGCGGTATGGTTTAAATGGCGAGGAACCTATCACGCAGAAGGAAGTCGGAGCGCAGTTAAATGTGTCGCGCTCTTATGTGAGCCGTATTGAGAAAAAAGCCTTAGAAAAATTGACAGAGGCAGCAAAACTGCGGGAATAAATGTGAATTTTTACTTGCTATCTGCTGTGGATTATGGTATGATAAATATAACCGAAGAGATTTTTGCCAAAAGAGTGGGGTTATCCCGCTCTTTCTTGTTTATATCGGAGGATTTCTGTAAATTTTAATTTAAGATAGATTAGGAGGTGGCGCAGATGGGAAAAATTGAAGATACAATTTGGAAAATGGCGGAGCCGGTAGTTTTGGAAAACGGTTTGGAGTTAATTGATGTGGAGTATGTGAAAGAAGGGGCCGAATGGTATTTACGGCTGTTTTTGGACAAAGAAGGCGAAGACGGTGTGGATTTGGACGATTGCGAGTTAATTAGCCGTAAGCTGAGCGATTTGCTGGAAACGGCGGACCCTATTACACAGGCTTATCGGTTAGAAGTTTCCTCACCTGGGATTGAGCGGCCGCTAAAGCGGACAAAAGATTTTCAGCGTTTTAAAGGAGAAAAGGTGCAGATAAAAACCTTTTCCGACGTGGAAGGAAAAAAACAGTTTGTCGGAATTTTGGGAGAAACCACGGAAGACACCGTTATGATAGAGGTGGAGGACGTTCCAATCGAGATTCCAAGAAAAAAAATCAGTAAAGCCAATCTGGTATGGGAATTTTAATGAAGGAGGATTTATAAAAAGTGAGTACGGAATTGTTGCAGGCATTAAATGATCTGGGGAAAGAGAAGGGCATTGAACCAGCGGTTATCTTAGAAGCAGTAGAAGCAGCGCTGATTTCTGCTTATAAAAAGAATTTTGGCTCTGCGCAGAATGTACAGGTGACCATTGATTCGGTAACCGGTGATTTTCATGTCTATACCTGTTACGATGTAGTGGAAGAAGTAAACAACGAAAAGACAGAAATTTCTTTGGCTGATGCGCAGAAACAGAACCCATCTTATGAAGTGGGCGATGTTGTAACAGAGGAAGTAACCCCGCGGAATTTTGGACGGATTGCAGCGCAGACCGCAAAACAGGTGGTGGTGCAGCGGATTCGGGAAGCAGAACGCGGCATGATTTACAGTGAATTTTCGGAGCGGGAAAGCGATATTGTTACCGGCACCATTCAGCGCATCGAAAATCGCAATTATTATATTGATTTGGGAAAAATTGAAGCGGTGCTGGGGCCCAGCGAACAAATTCCAGGCGAAAGCTATGCCATGTTTGACCGTATTAAAACCTATATTGTGGAAGTGCGCAAATCGGCAAAAGGGCCGCAGATTATGGTTTCCCGCACCCATCCAGGATTGTTGAAGCGTTTGTTTGAACTGGAAGTGCCAGAAATTCAGGATGGCGTTGTAGAAATCAAATCGGTGGCCAGAGAAGCCGGCGCCCGTTCCAAATTGTCGGTGTATTCCCATGATGAAAATGTGGATTGCATCGGCGCTTGCATTGGCGCCAAAGGGGCTCGGGTGCAGGCTATCGTTGATGAACTGCGCGGTGAAAAAATTGATATTGTCAAATGGAGTGAAGATCCTGGCATCTATATCGCCAATGCGTTGAGTCCTGCCAAGGTGATTGACGTGCAGATTAATGAGGAAGAAAAGAAGGCGCGGGTGATCGTACCCGATTATCAGTTGTCGCTGGCCATTGGCAAAGAAGGGCAGAACGCCCGTCTGGCCGCCAAACTGACTGGCTGGAAAATTGATATTAAGAGTGAAAGCCAGGCCCAGGAAGCTGGCATTGACTATGAAGAACAGGACTACGAAGAACAAGAGTATGACGAACAGGATTACGACGATCAGGAGTATGAAGAAATCGAAGAATATCTGGAGGATTAAGTATGCCGAGGAAAATACCGCAGAGAACTTGTATGGGCTGTCAAGCCAAAAAGGATAAACGGGAACTGGTGCGGATTGTTCGCTCTCCGGAGGGGGAGATTTCTGTTGATCTTACTGGGAAAAAGCCGGGCCGGGGCGCTTATATCTGTCCCGATTTGGAATGCTTGAACAAGGTTGTGAAAAGCAAGCGGCTGGAACGTAGCCTGGAAACAACGATTTCAGAGGAAATCTATGAGATGCTAAAGGAACAATTATCATGAACGTAAAAGGCGCTTTAACATTGCTGGGCTTTGCACAAAAGGCTGGAAAGCTGGCGGCAGGAGAGTCTGCAGTAGAAAATTTTTTGAAAAAAGGTCGGTTGCTGCTTTTGGTTATTTCGGCAGAACTGTCTGAGCCGCGGAAACGTTTCTGGCAGCAGCAGGCCCAAGTATACCAGGTTCCGTGGATTGTATTAGAAGCAACAAAACTGGAACTGGGGCTGGCCGTTGGGTCGTCGCCTCGGGGTGTAATTGGAATATTGGATCGGAATATGGCGGAGGCTATTATGAAGAAGATGCAGGATTGAGAATTTTTTGGGGGTGGTTTAATGAGTAAAGCTCGTATTTATGAAATTGCCAAAGAATTAAATGTGGATAGTAAGTTGATTGTAGAAACATTAAAAGAAATGCATGTCGATGTAAAAAATCATATGAGTTCTATTACAGAAGAGGAAAGCGCCAGAGTAAGGCAGGTGTTCCAGAAGCCGGCTGCACCAAAGCAGCAGGAGAAAAACGCCAGTGATTCGGCTAAGAAGGAACGTCAGGCGCGGCCCAATGAGGAACGGCCAAAACGGGAGCCGGGCAATCAAAGTCGCAACAATAGTTACAGGGAGAATGGGAAAAAGGATATGACACAAAAATCCGGTCAGAAACAGCAGAACAATCAAGCTAGACCTTCTGGCAATGAAAGCAGAGATGGGCGTCCGAATAAGGAGCAAAGAGATACAAAAGATAATCATAACCGAAATCATAGCAACAGAGAAGCAAGCAACGGTCGGGACTATAACAAAGAGAACAGAAATCGTGACAATCGTTCTAACCAGGACCATAAAGGCGATTTCAAGGGACAAAACAGAAGAAATGGTCAAGATGCAGGTCAGAATAAAAGCAACGGTATGAGCGGCAATGGCAAGAAAAATAATCGCGATGGCGGAAAAGACGGAGGCAAAGACGGGAACTTCCGGAAAAATCATCAGGACTCGGCCAGCAGCCGCAAAGTTGGCGCCAATGCTAATCGGGCCATTCCTTCGGCGCCGGTTCGGCAGCAGCCGTCTAAAGCAAAGCAGGCCGCTAAAAATAATAACGAGCATTTCTCCAAGGACGCGGTGGAAGAACGCTATCAGGAGTGGAGCAGCAATCAGAGTCCAAAAGCCAGACCGGAACAAATTGCCCGCTCCAAACGCAACGAAAACAGCAATTTCCAGAGCAAATCCGGCAAAAATAATAAAGGTAAGAACAAAAACAATAAAAACAATAAAAACATGAGAAAAGAACCGCCAAGAGAATTTGCGGAAGTCAAGCATCATGTTGTGTTGGAAGATAGCATTACTGTACAGGATTTGGCCTATCAGATGGGCAAAAAAGCGACAGACGTTATTATGAAACTGATGGGTATGGGCGTCATGGCCACTATCAATCAGGATTTAGATGTGGATACTGCTACCATTATTGCAGAAGAATTCGGCGCTACTGTAGAAGTGAAGGTATCGAAGGAAGAGGAACTGTTCACAGAGGTAGAGGACAGACCGGAGGATTTGGAATATCGTCCGCCGGTGGTAACAATTATGGGCCATGTTGACCATGGGAAAACCTCCTTACTGGATAAAATTCGTTCTACCCATGTAACTTCCACGGAAGCAGGCGGTATCACACAGCATATTGGGGCTTATCAGGTAGAAACCCACGGCCAGAAGATTACGTTCCTGGATACGCCAGGTCATGAAGCGTTTACCGCTATGCGCGCCCGCGGGGCTCAGATTACCGATATTGCCATTCTGGTGGTAGCCGCTGATGACGGCGTTATGCCACAGACCATCGAAGCAATCGACCATGCCAAGGCCGCCAATGTGCCGATTATTGTGGCAGTCAATAAAATTGATAAACCGGAAGCAGACCCAGAACGGATTAAACAGGAACTGACCAATTATGGCCTGGTGCCGGAGGAATGGGGCGGCGATACCATCATGGTACCGGTGTCGGCGAAAAAAGGCATTGGGATTGATGAGTTGTTGGATATGATTTTGCTGGTTGCTGAAATGGGCGAGCTAAAAGCAAATCCAAACCGCAATGCCAAAGGAAAAGTCATTGAGTCCAAGCTGGATAAGGGTCGCGGGCCGGTGGCAACGCTGCTGGTGCAGGCTGGTACGCTGCACGTTGGCGATTTCCTGATTGTAGGTACCACACAGGGCCGTATCCGCGCGATGTTTGATTATAAAGGACGGTCTTTGAAATCGGCGGGGCCGTCGGTGCCGGTAGAAATTCTGGGCTTGAATGAAGTGCCGGAAGCCGGTGATGACTACATTGCAGTGGATAATGAAAAATTGGCTAAGCAGGTAGCAGATAAACGGCAGAAGGAAAAACATCAGCAGGAAATTGCCCGCAATACCAAAGTAAGTCTGGAAGATTTATTCGCACAAATAAAAGAAGGCGAAATCAAAGAACTGAACATTGTACTGAAAGCTGACGTACAGGGTTCGATTGAAGCGATTAAACAGTCGTTGGAAAAATTGGGCAACGACGAAGTACGGGTTAATATTATCCGTACTGCAGTAGGCGGTATTCGCGAAGCTGACGTAATGCTGGCCGCAGCGTCCAACGCTATTATCATTGGCTTTAACGTGCGTCCCGACAGCAATGCCCGTAAACTGGCAGAAAAAGAAGATATCCAAATCAATACCTACCGTGTCATCTATGAAGCCATTGAAGATGTAAAGGCTGCATTGTCCGGTATGTTAGACCCGGATATCAAGGAAGTGGAACTGGGCCAGGCCGAAGTGCGCAGCATTTTCAAGGTGCCCAAGGTTGGCACAGTGGCAGGCTGTTATATTACTGAAGGCAAGCTGACCAGAAACGCCCGTATTCGTGTGGTGCGTGACGGCGTTGTTATTCACGACGGCAATTTGGGCTCTTTGAAACGGTTTAAAGACGATGTAAAAGAAGTGGCCAGCGGTTTTGAATGCGGTTTGAGCGTGGAACGGTTCAACGACATTAAAGAAGGCGATATTTTAGAAGCCTATACATTTGAAGAAGTAAAACGGGCATTATAAGCCTGAGAGGTGAGCAACATGAAAGTACGACCAAACCGTGTCGGTGAGGAAATAAAAAAAGAATTGGTTCTCTTAATTCGCAACGGCATTAAGGATCCGCGGGTGGATAGCTTGATCAGCATTACCGATGTAGAAGTAACCAGAGATTTGAGCTATGCCACCATTTACATCAGCCGTTATGGCTCGGAACAGCAGCGGCAGGACGCCTTAGACGGCATGAAGGCGGCGGCTGGTTTTATGCGCAGTGAACTGAGCCGGCGGCTCAAGCTGCGCACTGTGCCGGAGCTGATTTTCAAGCTGGATGATTCGCTGCAATATGGGGCAAAAATCGAAACCATTCTGCATCAAATTAAGCAGGAACAGCCGCAAGAATCATAAGATACACTTGAGCAGAAGATGGGTTTTACAGGGGGAAACACAATGCAGCAAGTGCTAGTGCAAATTAAAGAGATTCTGTTGAGCCAAACGTGTGTCGCCATCATTTCACACAGCAATCCCGATGGCGATACGCTGGGCTCCCAGCTAGCCTTAGCCGGTGCGCTGGATAAGGCAGGAATTAAAACAATTCTGATTAATAATGACGAAGTATCTGACAAATATCATTTTGTAGCTGGCAGCGAACAAATCCAGCCTTACAAGGAGGATATGACGCTGCCGGAGGTGATTGTGTTTGTGGACTGCGCCAGCTTGGAACTGGCTGGCTGCGATGAAACTACGGCCTTTTTGCAGGGCAAAACCATCATCAATATCGACCACCATACCAGCAACAAACAGTATGGTACTGTGAATTTTGTGGATGGGGAAGCCGCTGCCAACTGTCAAAATATTTACGAGCTGATTCGGGTATTGGGGATGCCCATTACGCCCGTAATGGCTACGGCGCTTTATATGGGTTTGAGCACCGATACCGGCAATTTTCTGTTCGACAACGTTTCCTCAGAAACGCTGCGCATCGCCGCCGATTTAAAGGACTGCGGCGCCGATACCAACAGTTTGCGCTGGTATATGTATGAAAGTTATTCGCACAAACGGATTGAACTGATGAAATATATTCTGAACGACCTGCACATCTCCTACAATGGCAAATATGCCTGGAGCAAGCTGAATTATGAAATGATGCAGCGGCTGCATCCAGACAGCACTGATATTGATGGGCTGATTAATACCATCAAGAACATTGAGGGCGTGGAGATTGCGCTGTTGTTCCGCGGTGTGGCAGAGGATAAAACCAAGGTCAGCTTGCGCAGTAAAATGTGGTCGGATGTGAATAAAATTGCCGGTATGTTCGGCGGCGGCGGCCATGTGCGGGCTGCAGGCTGCACCATCGAGGGCAATGTGGAGCAGGCGGCAGAACTGATGGTACCGGCAGTAAAAATCTATTTAGAAACGGAACAGCCGAAATGATGGATGGAATTGTAAATGTCTTAAAACCGGCAGGCTTGACTTCCCATGATGTGGTGGCCAAGCTGCGGAAACTTTATCATACCAAAAAAGTGGGCCACACCGGCACACTGGACCCCGATGCAGTCGGCGTACTGCCGGTTTGTGTCGGGCAAGCTACCCGTTTGGTGGAATATCTGACAGAAAAAGATAAAATTTATCGAACTGTGCTGAAATTTGGCCGCGAAACCAATACCCAGGACGGGACCGGTCAGGTTACGGCTACAACGGCGCTGCCGACGCTCAGCAAAGCAGAATTTTGCGCTGTGACAGAGCAGTTTGTAGGAGAAATTCAGCAGGTTCCGCCCATGTATTCGGCCCTTAAAAAAGATGGACAGCCTTTGTATAAATTGGCCCGTCAGGGGATTGCGGTAGAGCTTGCGCCCCGTTCGGTAACCATTCATGCCATCAAGGTGCTGATGTATAATCAGGAATCGGCTATGTTGGAAATTCATTGCGGCAAAGGCACCTACATCCGCACACTTTGTCAGGATTTAGGCCGGGCTTGCGGCAGCAGCGCCTATATGGCTTATTTGATGCGCACCGCCAGCGGAGCCTTTACCATTGAACAGGCTGTGCCGTTAGAACGGCTGCAGCAGGCAGAGCAGCCAGAAAAATTTTTGCTGGATATGAATACCGCTTTAATTGATATGCCAGCTTTCACAGTGACAGTGCCAATTGTGCAGACCCGTGTGTTAAACGGCCTGGCCCAGCGGATTGCTGGTGTGGAAGCATTGGCTGCCGGTACGGTTTGCCGCGTTGTATCGGCGGAAGGGCAGTTATTGGCGATTGGTACAGCAAAGGGAGAGCAGTTCCAACCGAACAAAGTTTTTAAGTGTGGTGAGAACTTGTGACAACACAAAAATTTCGTACCGTGGTGTTAGGCAATTTTGATGGATTGCACAGGGGACATCAGCAGTTGATTGCGTTGGGCCGCAAAATTGCCGATGAACATGAAGAAGAGCTAGCGGTGTTTACCTTTCATCCGCAGATGCAGCAGGTGCTTGACGATCGCTTTTGTTATCTTCTCACAGAAGAACAAAAGCTGCGGCGCTTTCAGCAGCTAGGTGTGGATGTAATAGAAACCGTTCCGTTCGAGCCTCGAATTTCCAGTCTGTCGCCGGAAGAATTTGTGCGGCGTATTTTGGTGGATAAGCTGCAAGCCCGTCATGTTGTGGTAGGCTTTAACTATTCCTTTGGCTATCAGGGTGCTGGAAATCCTTCCCTGTTGCAGCAGCTGGGCGCTGCTTACGGAATTATCGTAACCGTTATGGATCCTTGTTATGTACAGGGCGAGCTTGTCAGCAGTACGGCCATTCGCAACTATTTGCGGGCCGGCAATGTGGAAAAGGCCAATGCTTTGCTGGGCTATGCCTACGGCATGGAGGGCCCTGTTTTGCTGGGCAATCAGATTGGCCGTACCATCGGGTTTCCCACTGCCAACATCGCCCCTGCGGAACGACTGTTATTACCTGCCAATGGCGTTTATGCAGCGCGCACCTATGTGGATGGCAAGGCCTATCCCGGCATTTTAAATATAGGGCTGCGCCCTACCATTGCCCATAGCGTGGGCCTCAACATCGAAGTTCATTTATTTGATTTTGCTGGGGATATTTATGGCAAGATAATTCGCACCGAGCTTCACTATTTTTTGCGGCAGGAAGTGAAATTTGACAGCTTAAACGGGTTGAAAGCCCAATTGGAGAGAGATAAGGCCAAAACGCGCCAGCTTTTTGCTGCGGCGGAGATAGAGTAGCTTGAAGAAATTTTTTAGTTTATATGAAAAATCGAGATGGATGACCCTTAGCAGCCTGCGACGGCTTGCTTGGGGTTATTTTTATGTGACATAGAATAAATGGTGCAAAATAAATTTTTACGCAATAAATTAGTTATATCGGCTTAACATAGGATGTTGCAGATGATTAGGCAAAAGCTAACCGTGAAAGAACATACGAAAAATAGCCGAAAGAGAACAAACCATATTGGCCCAGGAGGAATGCCCCGTTGTTGCAGCTCAGTTTTTATCTGGCGATGATTGATGGCGAAGAAGAACAGCATAAATTTGAGCAATTATATCATGCCTATGAAGGGTTATTGTTATATTGAGCAAAGCAGCTTTTGTCTGATTTTCAGTTGGCCGAGGAAGCAGCCAGTACCACGTTTGTATATATTGCGAAAAATATGAATATGGTAGAGCAGGTGGAATCGCCCCGCACCAAAGCGTTGCTGATGCAGGTGCTAAAGCATAGCGTCATTGATTTGGCCCGAAAACAAAAACGGGAGCAAAAACACCGGGCAGACTTTTCGGAAATCGAACAGTACATTGCGCCAGAAAGAACGGACGCCATAGCGGAGCATTATTTA
>CABUKW010000030.1 GCA_902492275.1 uncultured Peptococcaceae bacterium | reverse complement strand
AGTGGAAGCGTTAGGGTATCAGGTTGGATATGATAGTGCGAATAAGTGTGTAGTGATTTATAGGTAAGGTGAGGCCCAGCGGTTATGAGAAGTCATAGCTGCTGGGCTTATTTTTTATTTCTGTTGACTTTTTAATGTAGATTATGTATTATATATATAAAATCAACTTAAAGGAGAAAATATTATGAATTCGTCAACAGAAACGAAAGAACATGTTAGGAATTTATTAACACCAAAGCGTATTGGTAGTTTATTACCAATATTAGAAAGCAGTAAAATGGCATGTGATAGCTTTTTTGCTAGAAATTCAGATTTTTTTGATACTAGTCAATATTTCAATAATATAAAGGGTGATATTCTTACTTATTCATTATCTCGAAGTTTAAGAAAGAGTTTTGAGCAAGGGCGACTTAAATTTGGTTTGCGGGATGAAAAAATAACACCATTTGGTTATACGGTTCCAGTACTATTTGTTGAAGATATATCTTTAAGTTTTATAAGAGCAAATAAAAGATTCTCTTTAGGTCCCTCAGAGAAAAAATATTTGCAGAAGAAAAGCCAAGGTAATAGGCAATTATACAGTCAATTGGAACTTTTTGAACAGATACTTTATAAAGACTCTCATTTACATGGAACTATTTTATATGGAATTGGGGATCAAGAAACAGTCGCTTTTGCGGATATTCTATTTTGGGATGAGTCATTAAAATATTATTATTGGCATATTAATTTGAAAAAAGAATTAGTAGTTTATGAAGCTAATATGACAGAAGATGAAGAAAGTGAAGCATTAGTAAATGCTAATGATATAGTGAACTCATTTGAAAAAGCTTTTTGTCATAATGAGGAGGCTAAGTGATGGAACGGACGGGGGATATTATTTCTTTATGGAATGATAAAAGCCCTCATATAGTTACTTCTCGAATAAAAGATGCAAGAGAATATAAAGGGCTAACCTTAGATGGGCTTGCAGAGAAAGTAGGGATAACAAAACAAGCTATTTCTCTGTATGAAAAGGGAAAAAGAGTTCCGTCAATCGAAATCTTAAAAAAAATTTCATTGGCAACAGATTTCCCAATTAATTTTTTTTATAAAGAAAAAAGAGAAAATGTAGTACAAATAAAACCTGATTTTAGAAGCAATAAGATTGGCGCGACACAAGAACGCATTTTAGAAAAAAGAGCAGAGTGTATTATAGAAAATGTTATGGATTATATTTCTGAATATGTTCGATTGCCAAGAGTAACTATGCTTCCAATAAAATGTGATGTCAATGAAGCTTTTAATCAGGAGGAAATAATAGAAATTGTGAAATCTTTACGCAATTTATGGAAATTAAGTGACAAACCAATTCCTGATTTAGCATATATTATGCAAAAGAATGGTTGTGTAATTATAATGTTAGATTTAATGGATAAAACGGATGGTTTTTCTTATTGGTATGAGGATGTACCATACATATTTTTGAATTCGACTTATAAAAGCGCATCAAGAGCGCGATTTACTCTTGCTCATGAATTAGGACATCTTATTTTGCATAGAGAGGACTCATTAAAGAGAAGAAATATTAAGCTGAAGGAGGCAGAAGCAAATTTCTTTGCCAGCGAATTTCTATATCCTAGTGAGGTTGCTTTAGATGAATTAGACTCAATCAGTTTGGAATCACTTATACCCATAAAAAGCAAATGGGGAATTTCAATTGGAGCTTTGGTTAGAAAGGCGTTAGATTTAGATTTGATTACAGATGAGAGATATACACAATTAAATAAACAGATTTCAAAACGCCGATGGAGGAAAGAAGAACCATTAGATGATATTTTAGTATTCAAGAAACCTAAGTTATTAAAAGATGCATTTAATGTGTTAGTTGATAATGATGTATTAACTAAAAAAGAAATATTAGATGAAATAGGTTTTCATGCTGAGGAGCTTTGTAAAATTTGTTGTTTAGATAAAGATTATTTTGCAGAAGAAAAAAATTTTTTTGATGGAAAAGAATATATAAAAACAAATGTAATTAAATTTCCAAGATGAAAGTTGCAAAGTATAGCGTTAATAATGAAAAAGATTCCTGTAATAGCAAAAAAATAGAATTATAGCGAATATTTTTCTTTACAGTTTCCGTTATTTTCTAACAATTTAATCCTTTTTCTATAGAATAGTGTTATTTTATAGAGAAAGGAGCACAGCGTATGATTAGAATTTTACTGTCCCGGAAGTTAGGCGAACTTCGCTGGACACAAGCTGATCTGGCTCGCGCTACAGGCATACGGCCTAATACCATCAATGAATACTATCATGAATTGACAGAGCGGATTAATTTAGAGCATTTTGACAGTATTTGTGAAGCATTAGGTTGTGACCTGGACGAGATTCTTGTCAGGGTTCCGAAAAATAACTCGCAGGTTCCAAGTGGCCGAGCAGGGAAGAAGCCAAAATAATTTGTTTGGCTTCTTTTTCTTTATATGTTAAAATAGCAGTAGTTCCAAATGGGACTGCTGCTGTTATTATGTTATGGCCAAAATGACATTAAAACAGTGACATTATTATGACATTACTTTTGTTTTGTAATAGGTGTACATAAAATAATAGGAGTATTAAACAGTGTAATTTCGCACTGAAAATTTTATGATTACACGCAAAAGTTACCAGACTGTCTAGAGTTTGAGTGATGATGTAAAACGTGAAAAACGCATGAAATAAGGATTTTGAAGGGCTAAAATTCCTTTGTGGCAACGATTTGGCAACGTTATTACAATACTCATTAAATAAATACTTCAATAATCTAAGAAACCTTACTGATTTTAACGAATTAGTGAGGTTTTTTGTTTTCTCTTATTAGTTTTCGCCAGAAGTATTTTGCGCAGCACGACAGCGATCAAGCTGTTCTTTGAGATATTGCACTTTCATTTCAGGGTATGTATAGCGCCATTGGTCATATTCTTCTTTAGAAATTTCATGATTCTCTAATTTTAAAGATACTTTTTGCCAGTCGGATAAGTCACGATATAAAGAGGATGAAGATGAACTAGATTTGTCTAAGAAAAGACAAATCTCACCGTTGACCTCTTTGATTTTGAAGCCATAAAAATCTTCTAATGCAATATGTTTTTGGCAAGAATAAAGTAGTGTAGTAAATTATAGGCGATAGATAGCTGCTGAAGAAAAAATCAGCAGCTATCTTTGGTGATTGGAGTATTTGACCTGAAAAAATGGCTGGATGTTGAAGGTAGATTTATCTGTTGAGAAATGGTAAAATAAAAACAAAAAAGATTGTTAAATTTATAGATATATAATTCAGGTAATCATACTATTATAGTAAATTGATGTAATGATTGATTCGATTTATGACGGAGGATAGCGGATGCGATACCTTTCAGTTGCTGAAATAGCAAAAAAATGGGATGTATCGGAGCGCAGTGTGAGAAATTATTGCGCCCAGGGACGTGTGATCGGTGCGTTTCTTACCGGCAAGACTTGGAACATTCCTGAAAATGCAGAGAAACCGGAACGTACCAACAAAAGAAAAGAGCAGGTTATTACGTTGTTGGATATTCTGAAAGAGCAAAAAGCAAATCAATACGCCGGTGGAATTTACCATAAGACACAAATTGAGCTGACATACAACTCAAATCACATCGAGGGTAGCCGATTGACCCATGATCAGACCAGATATATATTTGAAACCAATACTATCGGAGTGGAAAATGAAGTTCTCAATGTAGACGATGTGATCGAAACAGCAAACCATTTCCGCTGCATCGACATGATTATTGAGAATGCGAAAATGATATTAACCGAGAAGTTCATCAAGGAACTTCATTTAATACTGAAGAACGGCACCAGCGATTCTAGAAAAGATTGGTTTGCTGTTGGAGATTATAAGAAGCTGCCGAATGAGGTTGGCGGCATGAATACCGTCCTCCCGGAAGAAGTTGCCGATAAGATGAAGGCATTGTTGAAAGAATACAATGCTAAAGAAAAAAAGAACTTTGAGGATATTTTGGACTTCCATGTAAAGTTTGAACAGATTCATCCGTTCCAGGATGGTAACGGTCGAGTGGGCAGATTGCTCATGTTCAAAGAGTGCCTGAAATATAATATCGTTCCGTTTATCATTGAGGATAATTTAAAGCTGTTTTACTACCGTGGCTTGAAAGAATGGAATAACGAAAAAGGCTATCTGACAGATACATGCCTGACGGCGCAGGATAAGTATAAGGCTTATCTGGATTATTTTAGAATCCAGTATTAAAGCAGGGAAACGAGGTGCAGATATGTCAGCGGAAAAGAACTGGCAATTTGAGCTTGAAGAATATATTAAACAGGGTGAACCTGGTCAAATTGAAAAAAGTGAAGCATGGCAGACTGCGATCGGCTTGCAAGCGGTAGATGGCTTAAAAACTTCTGCTTATCTGTTAGATACCGCTAAAGAACATATTGAGGGGAAAATCAGTATCGACGAAGCGCAGAATCGTATTCATAGCTACTATGAACAGCGTAATGAGCGTACCGAAATTGAAAACGATACCAAGGAAGCAGATATTGTATCCGCAAGAATCGCAAAGTTGTTGGGCGAAAAAACATTCCAGTTTTCCCCAGTAGAATGGATGACCATCCACCGCAGATTGTTTGAAGGTGTGTTTGACCATGCCGGTCAGATCAGAAAGTACAACATTACAAAAAAGGAATGGATACTGAAAGGCGATACTGTTACTTACGCAGCCTGGAATAGCATCAAAGATACGATGGATTACGATTTTGCTGCAGAAAAACAGTTTTCTTATGAGGGCTTGTCCATAGAAGCATCGGTAAGGCATTTAGCGAAGTTTGCTTCTGACATTTGGCAAATTCATCCGTTCTGTGAAGGCAACACCAGAGCCACAGCCGTTTTTATGATTAAATATATGAAAACATTTGGGTTCAAAGTAAACAACGATACCTTTGAGAAAAACTCATGGTACTTCCGTAATGCATTGGTAAGAGCAAATTATAATAATCTGCAAAACGGCGTTCATGCTACCATGAAATTTTTGGAAATGTTTTTTAGCAATCTGCTTTTGGACACCAACTACGAGTTGAGGAACCGATATATGCACATTGATTATGTGGATGCCGATAGTTCCCAAAGTATCAATTCTAAAGTTCCAAAGTCTCAATTTGATACTTTGGGCTGTACTTTGGAAGAATTAGCGGTTTTGGAACTGGTTTCAAAGAATCCATCTATTAGACAAAAAAAACTGGTAGAGGAAACCGGAAAATCCATTAGCACCATAAAAAGAATTATGGAATCTTTACAGGAAAAAGGATATATCCGCAGAGTGAATGGCAAGAGATATGGAAAATGGGAAGTATTGGTCTAGCAAAGTAAACTGATATTAAATGATGCTTTGGGGCACGAATGGGATTTTGATTATTCGTGTATCGTGTAGATGTCACAGATGAAGAGTAAATATTGGCTCTATTTTGGCTCTAAAATTTATAAGAGTGCAATTTAGGATAGAAATTGGAAGGACTAGGGATATTGAAAACAGGAGAATATGTAGAAAAGATGATGTTGAAACAATATCTGTGCTAGAGTTCGAATAACAGATTGAAATCCGAGAATCCACATTTTAAGCGGGTTCTCGGATTTTACGCATAGTTATTCATCTCTTACAATTTATTTTGATATGTCTCTATAGTGTTATTACATCATTTAGAAAAAGATAACTTAAATTATAACGAAGTTAAGTATTATCAGGAAAAAAGAGTGGAATTTGGTTCTAGTTTTGTTTGCAACGGAAATAATTGAACTAGAAAATATTATTTAAGAAATTTTTAGAGAAAAAATCATGAAATGCTATTAGATGTGCTATAATGTAAAATGTTAATAGTCTCAATGTTAAAGGGGCAGGTGCAATGGACAAATTTTATATGCTTAATGAAAGAATAGACAGGTTTAATAAAGAAAGAGACTGGGATCAATTTCATACACCGTCGAATCTGGCAAAATCCATATCTATAGAAGCGAGTGAACTTTTGGAATGCTTTCAGTGGAGTGACACGGAATTTAATAGGGAAAATGTTTTGGAGGAATTGGCAGATGTCACAAATTATTGCCTCCAAATGGCGCAGGTTCTTGAAGTTGATTTGCTTGATATCGTTAATGCTAAGATGGATAAAACAGAGAAAAAATATCCCGTGGAAAAGGCGAAAGGTATTTCGACAAAATATGATAAATTATAAGAGTGAGGCTAGATAAAATGGCCAAATATAACTGCATTAAATTGAGTATAAGGGATGGGGAGCTTTTAGGGCTTACGACGTTGAGACCTATAGAAAAGGATGCGTTGAATTCCCAAAATTCTGTATATATTTATAAAAGCACAAAAACACAGAAGATATATATAGGACAGACAATACATTTTAGAGAAAGACATAATCAGCACTATTCTAAAGATAAAGAAATGTTTGAGAATGCTGATTTTGATAGTGTGCTGGTTATTTTTTCAAAATATTTTAATAAATCAGCGCTTGACGATGTTGAAATTCAGTTAATTACTTATTTTATTGCTGACAGTAGTAATTATAAAAAACGGAAAGTAGAATTTGATCGTGATGAAGTCATTAACAAAAAGAGAAATGGTACGGTTAATGAATATATAGGTCGGGAAAGGGTTACCTCTGAAGTAATTTTGCCGCTTTGGGAGAAGGTACTTTATCCTAATCAATGGGTAAATACGGAAACCATTGATGCATTAAGAGCAAAAGAATTGGTAAAATATAGTCCGATTAAAATTTTAACTGAAGAGCAGTATGCCTTAATTGACGAAATTATCCAGCATCCTCAGAAGAATTATGTTATTAATGGAGATGCAGGAACAGGGAAAACTATTTTACTGACACATCTGGTAGCACGTTTGATAGAGGAAAATGAATATAATCGAATTGGTGTGATTGTACAGCCAAACTGGGCGAAAACAGCTTTGGAAATTTTCAAAGTTTATGGAATTAATGGGCGGAATTTAACCATTGCGACACCTACAAAGTTTATAAATATCCATGAAAACTTCGATATAATTATAGTAGATGAATCCCATAAATTGTCTCGAAAATATGGGAAGCAGCATCCGTCCTTTAATGAAGTGTATAAAATTGCGGAATTTGCAGATTGCAGCTCTCACTTGGAAATAATAAAGCGATTGGGAAAACAAATTGTGCTTATGTATGACGTATTGCAAGCGATAAGACCAGCTAATATTACAAGGGATATGTTCAAAGATCTGACCGAAGGGTATGAGAAAAGGTTTCTATCTACACAATTTAGAATTCAAACATCAAAAGAAAAAAATTATACTTCAGATGATTATGTTAATGGTGTAAAATATCTATTATATAAAGATACGGGACTATTGAAATCAGAATTTACAAGTTTCAATTCAAATTTCAATAGAGATGTTTTCCGCGATAAGGACGAAGATGCGTATTTTGGTTATTTTACCGAACAGCCTTTACATAATTTGATCAATTGGGTTGAAGAAGATAATAATTTTAATCCTGAACACATGAACCGTATATTGGCAGGGCTAGTCGAACCTTGGACGCAAAGTGACGGTAAAGATATTGACAAAAAGCATTGGCATGAAGACGAGATTCATCGCCAATGGAACTCTACGCAAGAAAACTGGCTTAATAGTAAAGATTTAGATGCCGAAGAGCAGATTGGATCCGTATTTGCGGTTCAAGGCTTAGATTTGAATAAAGTGGGAGTACTCATTGGTAACGATATTCGGGTAAATGAACTTGGACAGTTAGAGGGAAACCCAGACGGTTTTTTTAATACCAATGGAATATTTACGCAAAAAGAGATGAAAATCCAAAAAAACAGAGATGAGTTCACGCTTTTTGTTTTAAATAATTATTATGTGTTAATGACAAGAGGCATAGATGGAATTCGTTTAGGTTTCTGGTACAATGATCAGTTCAGAAAGTATATGGAAAAGACTTTGGATATTCCTAATTGAATACTATAAACAATGGAAGAAAGAATGGCAGAGACTAATGGTTTCTGCTTTTTCTTTTTCAGTAGGAGATAGGGGAACCTTTGGTTTTGTTTTGGCACATGTTCTCTCTATTCGTTATTTTTCACTTGATTGTCTCCATCATTGCAAATCCTACAAGTAAAAAGGCGTTCTGATGAAAAACTGATATTGTCAAATAGTTAGAATAAGGATATACTAATATTAGTGTTACTTTTTAGATTATGGCAAGGAGGTATCAAGAATTTGCGAATTGATCAGTTAAAATATTTGATAGAAATTAGTAATAATCCGTCAATCAATATTGCCAGCGAAAAACTACATATCAGTTACCAGGCATTAAGCCATTCTATGAAAGCACTGGAGAAAGAACTTGATATTATGTTGCTGCGGAGGACAAATAAGGGTACCAGTTTAACCAAAGAAGGTTATAAGTTGGTTGCGTTGTCGAAACAATTTTTATTGGGGATTGAAGGTTTACAAAAAAAGGAACAAAAAGAAACTCCATGTTTTCATGAGACAGTGCGATTTTTAGCAACTTCTGTTTCTATGGAATATTTATTATCCGAATTTATTTATGAATTACAGCAGAAATTTCCAGAGTTAAAACTCCAGTATTCCATTTCCCATTTTGAAAAAATGTATACGATGCTGGAAAAAGGAGATAATATGTTTGCTTTTGCGTTTCGAGGAAAGTCGGATTTATTTAATGGAAATCCGTCAGATGGTATATGCTTTCATAAAATCTTTTCCAGCACTTGTAAGTGTTTATGCTCACCGATGCATGAGTTGGCGCAATATCAATCTGTTTCTTTACAACAATTGAAAGCACATAAGTTAGCTATCCGGGATGTTGAGTTGTTAGATGTCATTAATCTGAATGTATTTCCAAAAGAAAATATTATTTGTGAAGCGAATCCTGTTATGTTTAACAAATTGATTTCATCAGGTACTTGTTTTGCAATAGCACAATCGCTCCCATTTGCGCCTTATCAAATGCCGCCTTGTGAAAATACTGTGACAGTGAAGTTAAAAAAAGACACGAATATAGAATTTGGCTTACTCTATCGTGAAGACTTTATCATGAATTCAGCAACAGAGTTTTTTATACGGAGCTTTCTTCAAAAATTTGGCTTTGAAACCGCTTTTCTAGAAAAAATAAATAGCTGCTGAAGTTAAAATAGGGATGCGATCACGCATGTAACCTCATCCCTATTGTTAATGATATGCAATTGCTAAAAAATAAAAAGTGTGAATGGTAATGCAATCAAAGCTGTAGCCAAGTATGCGCAGATAGAGCCAATAGAGGCCCAAAGATAGACCTGTGCACCTGTATGCCATTCGGAAATGCCATGCATATATGCCCCGATTGGAGAACCGCTAGGCATTACGTTGCCATGGTCTGCTAAGGTACCAATCAGTCCAGCGAAAATAAGCGGGTTGACACCCATCTGTAATAAAATAACTGCAATAATAGGAATCGTTAATTGCATTGCCACGAAGTTTGTAATACAGTTTGTCAAAATTAAGATAATTCCTAGGAATACTAGTACTGTAAGATAGATATTGTTAGTTGGAATAATACTAGAAATAATAGGGAGTAAAGTAGCAGTTACTCCAGTATTTTCAGCTACAACTAAAGATGCAACTAGGTAAGCAGTTGAAATCATAAAATAAACACCCCAAGGAATCCCTTTTATCATGGCTTCCTCTAATGTTAAAGTGAGTTTGCCATCGGCTGTGGTAAGACACATTAACAAGTCAATAAAAGCAAAAGCACCCAGCATACCGAATTTATTTAAGAAAATCACAAATGTACTTTCGGCAGGTAAAACGGAAGGACCAATCATGATAACTAAAAGAATAGCAATATAGAAGAAGCCTAATTTAACTTGTTTTGTTACCTTTAATGCTTCGTAGTCAATGATATTTTCTAAGTTATCTAAAGAGAACTCCACTTTGATAATGTTGGTTTTTAAAAGAATTTTGAATAAAACAGCAATGATAATAAAACTAGAAAAAATCAGCACCCAGCCGGTAAGCAAGATTTTTGGTATGTCAGGTGTTAAACTGGGGTCAATGACTTGTGTTAAGCCAATTGTAGTCCAAAGAGAAGCAGAATAAGGCATTAATAAAATTGCTAAAGCGCCCAGCGTACACATAAAAATCAGTACGCTTGCACAGTAAGTGCTTCTGCGTTTGATACCAATTTTGTCAGCAACTTCAAAGAAAACGGAATATAAGAAAACGGTTACCGCTAATGTATTGGAGGTTAATCCGGCGCAAATGATGATGGTAAGCCAGAAGGTAATTGCTAATGTCCAAGGGCTTTTGGTAGCAAATTTTCTGGATAATAAAAAGTTCGCTAAGAACGGTAATAACCCCATTTTTTGTAGCCCGTAACAAAAGATCAGACAGAAAAATATCATTAAAAACATGGTGTTTCCATATGCAGAAGAGAAAACGCTGTTCACTGTATTTTCAGGGACATATAAAGCGAGCAAAAGCAATCCCATCAAACTGCCCCAACCTAAATAGCCGAATAACCATGCCAATATGCAGCCGAGAAAGATGCCGACAATTTTCATGCCAATCTCTGTAATTTCTCCAACTGGAGGAAGGCTACCTATTAAAAAAGTAAGACATAAACTTGCGGTTAATACGATATACATTTTTCTTGTATCATTTGGTGATTTGGTTAATGAAGGCATAAATATCACTCCTTGTTTCGTGATAGCATATAATGAAATAACAACAGGTATGTAACTAGTAAAGTGATGCAGAGTATCAGGTGAAGATTTTTGCCTGATACTCTGCATAGAGCAATACAGTTAAAATCTAATTAGTCTATTTTAAAATTTGATAAATTGGGGCACCTTCACATTGTGCTGGATATCTTGTACCCAGCATCATAGCGATGGTAGGCACAACATCTGCGATACGAATAATACGTGTAGTTGTATAGTTTTCTTTGATACCGGTACCGGCAGCAACAAATGTCGCACAAACAGAGGTATCTGCATAGCCCAATGTGGTGGATAAAGAGTCTGCGTGGTCGTGGGTATATCCTTCTGCATTAAAGAATACAATATCGCCACAATCAGGGCCGCCCATACCAACGACGACTGCATCACGATTTCGTAATGCCAACGAAATAACTCGTTTACCGGTTTCTTTGCTACGGTAATTGTATAATGCAGAGATAATTTCATCTTCCAAAGCATATTTATCTTCAGGCTCTACAATGCCATGTGGATTACGACCTTTTAGATTAATATAAATATTACAAGGGTGAGAAACGGCCTTGGTATGTTCCCAATCAATTTCATATAGGTCGTTGCCATTTTCATCTTTCTTCAGTGTTGTAAATCCTAATTCTTCCATAACACGTACAGAAACACAAGAATCGTTAATCATCGGTGCTTCGTATTCAGAGCAGGTCTGACCATGGTCAGATACTAAGAAGATTGTCCAGCCTTCATCTAGTAGTGGTATAAAACGTCCTAAATAACGGTCAGCTTGTTCATAAACTAACGCAAAGCATTCCTGATAAACTTTTTCGTCTAATTTGGAATTTTCTCGGTTTTTCATGTAGTGTACAATCATATGGCCGCAACCGTCTACATTATGAAAATGAGAAAATACTACATTATAATTTTCCTGTTGGATTAAATGTTTAATGGACTTTTCTTGCCAGTTCATCATGGCTTCCCAACTAGCAATCATGCAATCGACAATAATTTGTTTATCACCAGCGCCTAACATGCATTCAGGGGTGGGGTATCCCACATTCTCTACTACTGATTGATATAGATGTTTAGGATGCCATACGTCGTCGTTATGGATATTCATAGCACCAGACACCCACATTTTTATTTTACTGCCATCTGGTTCAATTGCTAGAATTCTCATACTGCGGGTAACAGTGTATTTTTTGTCACTTTTGATAGCTTCATCAATAACGGATTCAACAAATACGTTATTTTGCAAAACTGCAATTGGTTCCTCCGTTTTTTTATTTTTGTAAATTGCGATATGGTCGTATACGCCGCTTTCGCCTTTTAATAATAATACGTCACGATGAACGGTGCCTTTTGAAAAGAGCATAACAAATTCTTTTGCATCTTCAGGGGCATTTTTCCAGCCTTTTGCCTCTTTAATTGGGGAATATACAACGTCGAACATTGCATCGGGCATTCCGCCTTCACCATCTTCTGGACGTAAAACGAGGATTTCATTCACCGGTGCCATTACGCAATCAGAACCAAGCGCTGTACTTTTCCTATCTGTAACGGCCAAATCTTCAATTACACAAGGAATATTAGCGTCTCCAGCGGCTTTTTCTTTGAAAAGGATACTGGATGTTTGATTGCTGGCCATTAAAATGTACTCAGAGTCAACTTTAGCAACCCCCATATTAACGGCTGCTGGCTGTGTACCATCTACGACATGTAAATTTTCACTATCAGAGGTTGGAGGCCAAGCGGAACCAGGCCAATGGAATACCAAGGTTTTTAATCCAGCTTCTGCAGTAACATTCCATAATTGTTCTGCTTTGCAATAGGAGGAATCCAGATTATAACCAGATCCTGCAAGGTTATCAGGTGAAACTCTAAAGAATGAAGTAATACCGTGAGTAACAGGATATGCGCCCGTGGCTAAAGTTGTCCACATCGGAGGTGTTACGGTAGGATTCCCATTGATCAGAGATAAATCTTCTCTGGCAGAGCCGCGTTCAATAAATTTTTGCAGGTTCGGCATTCGCCCTTCTTTTAAATACTTTTTGCACAATTTGGGGTCCAGCGCGTCAATTCCTAGCATCATAATTTTTTTTTCTGCTGTCATTATACATCGCTCCTTTAGTATAGAATATTAAATGAAATATATTGGCTTACAATGAAATTATATAATTAGATTTATTTATTGAACATAAGAAGATAGACAGCATCAAAGGCTTTGTTATCAAGATTATTTTGCAACAAACATTTGCTTGGAAACAGGGAATGCTGTTTTATTATGGTTGTGACATTCTGTGTAACAGCTAAGGGCGAAGTTATTATAGTTGTATGAAAACATTATTGATCAAGAAGTTTTACTAAAAAGAAAAGCTATCGCATCATAAAACAGTTGCGATAGCTTTTCTAATGTATCAATGGATATTTAATTCTGTACAGAGATGGAGCTGGAGCGGGCTACTTCATCCTGGGTGTTGGCGTCTACGCAGATGACCGAATAGGAGTAGGCCGCGCCTACTTCTACGTCGCTGTCGGTAAAGCTGGTACCGGTGATGATGGTGCCTTTGCCAATCTGCACGCCGTCCCGGAAGACGTAATATTTGTAGCTGCCGTTGCCAGGCGCGTTCCAGCTCAGGGTGATGGCGCCGCTATTGCTGCTGCCGTTTAAAGAGAGTGTGCTGGATACTGCTGGCTGTTCCGGCGTGGTCGGCTGATTGTCTGGTTTACTGCCGGTCGGTGTAGCATCGGTTGGCTGCTGTGCGCTGCTGGCTTGAGCCGCAAAGGACATGATGCCGGAAACGCCCAACTGTTCGGAGCTTTGCTCATCAATGGCTACAATTTTATAATAGTTTGTCATACCGCTGACCGGACTGCTGTCGGTGTAGCTGGTGGACTTGGTAGCGTCTAAGGTGTCGCCGTCGCTAAAGTCGGAAACGGTGGCGCGGTGAATCATATAAACCACGTTTTCTCCTTCTGCTGGCGTCCATTGCAGCTGCACAGCGCGTAAGGTCTGGCTGGCGTCGTATTGGCCATTGCCGGACAGGGTAATGCTGGCTGCCGCTGCACCGGTATGGATTTCACACTCGGTGGTCAATTCCAACGAAGCGTCGGCAGGTACAGCGCCGTCAATGGGTATCCACGGCTCATGACGAACCAAGGCAACCTTTGTTTCAGCAGGACCTGGGCAGCCTGGACTCATTTTCTGGCCCGAAACAGGGCAGACTTCCACCGGTACCCAAACATCAGAGGTTTCCTGCGGTGTATATTTGCTGTTAAACAGCTCCGTCGTGATATATTCCGACGGTGTGAGACTGCTGGGCAGCATGCCCGATTTGGTATCAATGGTAACGCTGGTAATACCGGAAGGCTGACTAAAGTTTTCTGCAGGCAGACCTTCATGAATGGTGTTCATCACTTTGCTGAAGATTGGTGCGCAGATGGTGCCACCGAAAGCGTTGCTGCCTAATTGTTTTGGCGTATCATAGCCTACCCACACGATGCCTACATAATGTTTGGTATAGCCGGCAAACCAGGCGTCTTTGTTGTCGGACGTGGTCCCTGTTTTCCCAGCTGTCTGGTGACCAGTCACCTTAGCCCGGGAACCGGTACCGCTGGTAGCTGCATCAATCAGGCAGCTTGTCAGCAGATAAGCGCTTTGTTCACTCATAACGCTTTGTTTTTCTGTCTTGTGTTCCCACAGAACCTTGCCATTCTTATCGGTAATTTTGGTGATGGCATAGGGCTGAATATAGACACCGTTGTTGGCAAAGGCGCCGTAAGCGCCAGCCATTTCCAGCGGAGAAACACCGGTCGTCAGACCGCCTAATGCGGTAGACAGATTGCGGTCGGTATCAGTCAGCTTGGAGAAGCCCAGCTTCTTGGCAAAGCTGTAACAGGTATCAATGCCAGTCATCTCCATGGTTTTAACCGCAACTACGTTTAAGGAGGATACAATCCCCTTGCGGATGGTCACCAAACCGTTATAGGTACGGCTGCTGTTTTTAAAGACATGGCCGTTATAATCCTTCGGATAATCGTCCACCACAGTGCCTGGCCCGTAGCCTGCTTCAAAGGCTGGCGCGTAGACAGCCACCGGCTTGAAGGAAGAACCGGGCTGACGGAAGGACTGGGTGGCCCGGTTTAATTCTCGGGCTGCTGTTTGGTGACGTCCGCCGACAATCCCGCGGATTTCACCGGTTTCGGGGTCGGTAACAATCATGGCAGCTTGTACATCGTTGTTGGGGAAGTTGCTGTCATTGTTGAACACTTCCTCCATGCGCTGCTGTACCGTCGTATCCATGGTGGTATAAATGACATAGCCGCCGGTATACAGAGAAGTAGCTTCGCCGTTTAATTCCAGCGCATCTAAGGCTTCTTCTATTACATGGTCCACAAAGGACTGGTAAGTCAAATTGCTGCCTGTTTCTTTTGCGATAACACGTTCTTCGGATAACTGAATTTCCGTTGCCTTATATTGGTCCGCTTCGTCCTGGGTGATGAAATCACATTCCACCATTTGGTCTAATACCAGATTGCGCCGGTAAAGGGCATTTTCCATAGAATAAATGGGAGCCCACTTGGACGGATTTTGAATCGATCCGGCTAAGGTGGCGGCTTCCGGCACAGTCAACTCGCTGGCATGTTTGGCGAAAAAGTATTCGGATGCCGCTTCAATCCCGTAAGCGCTGCCGCCAAAATAAGCGCGGTTCAGATAGTGCGTGATAATTTCATCCTTGCTGTATTCTTTTTCGATACGCATAGCCAGAATCGCTTCTTTCATTTTTCTGGTGTAGCTTTTCTCAGTACGGTCTAAGAAGACCAATCCCACTAGCTGTTGCGTGATGGTGCTGCCGCCCTGTACAATATGGCCAGCTTTGATATTGGCCACCATAGCCCCGGCAATACGAATGGGATCAATGCCGTTATGGGAGAGGAAGCGCTGGTCTTCGATTGCAATTAGCGCATTCACCGCATTGGGTGAAATTTCGTTATATTCCACCGGCACTCTGTTTTCCCCAGCATGCAGATTGCTGATTTGATTTCCATCTTTATCTAAAATGACGCTGGTAACAGAGTAATTGTCCAGATCCACGCTGTCTAAGTCTGGCACATCTTTGGCTACGCTTGCCCAGACACCGGCAAACACGCCGCAGCCCACAATGCCGCAGACAATAATAATGGCGAATAAAATCCGGAACCAGTGAATTTTATACTTGGTTTTTTTCTTTTTTTGAGAAGTATGTTGACTTCTCCTAGTTTCAGCCATAAAAAGACCTCCTTTAGTCAGTTCATTATTATAACACACAAGTCATAAATAGGCAAAACTTTTAGTCAGATTTTGGTGTATAGCGGCAAAAACGACGGGAATACTAAGGAAAAAAAGGAGGACGTTATGAAAAAACTCAAGGTACAGAGGCCACAGCTTGTGGCGCCTTCCTCTTCTTCCGATGACGCAATTCCCAAAGTTCCGCTGCAGGGTGTGCTGTTGCAGGACATGGCCTGGCTGCAGAACCGTTATGTTCGCTGCAGCGATTTGGTTTACCGGCAGTTTACCGTCGGCGGACGGCAAGAGCGGCAGGCCGCTGTTTTTTATTTTGACGGCATGACCAGCAGCAAGGTTGTGCATGATAATATTTTACAGCCTCTTTTGATAGACGCAGAATTGGTCCAATATGATGCAGAAAATGACCAAAATCTGAAAAATTTTTTTTCTTATGTGAAGCAGCATCTGCTGCCAGCCGGTGAAATCACCATTGTAGACGATTTGGAACAGGGCTGTCAGGCTATGATGAACGGCGATGTACTGCTGCTGTTGGACGGCTGCCGTCAGGCCTTTATTGTAGACGCCAAAGGCTTTCCCCACCGCTCGGTGGAAAGCTCGCAAAATGAAATGGTGCTGCGCGGCCCGCAGGAAGCCTTTACCGAAGCGCTGCGCGTCAATACAGCGCTGCTTCGTCGCCGTCTGCGTACCAATCAATTAAAATTTGAAGAAAAAACCTTGGGCCGCCTTACCCAGACCCAGGTTTCGATCGTGTATCTGGAAGGCGTGGCCAATGACAATATTATTGCCGAAGTACACCGCCGTTTAGACAATTTAAAAGATGTAGACAGTATTTTAGATGCCAGCTGTATCGAACAATATATCGAAGACGCGCCTTTCTCTATTTTTCCGCAGCTGCAATACACCCAGCGGCCCGATAAGGTGGCGGCCTCTCTGCTGGAAGGACGGATTGGACTGATTGTGGACGGCTCGCCGGAGGTGTTGCTGCTGCCGCTGATGTTTGTGCAGCTTTTGCAATCGCCGGAGGATTATTACAATCGGATTGCTTCCGGAACTTTTATGCGCTGGATTCGCTACATGGGCTTATTCATTGCCATTACCTTTCCTTCGTTATATGTGGCCATTACCTCCTATCATCCGGAAATGCTGCCCTTAAATTTATTGCTCAGCATTGCGGCGGCCAGAGAAGGCGTGCCCTTTCCTGCCTTTGTGGAAGCGCTGATTATGGAGCTGGCCTTTGAATTGTTGCGGGAGGCCAGTATTCGTCTGCCGGGCGCCATCGGCAATACCATCGGCATTGTAGGCGCGCTGGTCATCGGCGACGCGGCGGTCAGCGCTCATTTGGTTGCGCCGCAGATGGTCATTGTGGTGGCCATTACCGCCATCGGCTCCTTTACGGTGCCCTCGGTGGAGGCCTCTTATCCTATCCGGCTGCTGCGCTTTCCCTTGATGCTGCTGGCTGCGGCCTTCGGGCTTTACGGCGTCAGGCTGGGGCTCTTGGCCATTTTGGTGCATCTGGTGCATTTGCGCTCCTTTGGCTTTCCTTATCTGGAGCCCTTAGCGCCGTTAAAATTGAATGAATTGCGGGATGTGTTGATTCGCGCACCCCGTTGGCAAATGATGCTGCGGCCCCAATTTCGAGAACCGGCTGCCCAAAGGGCCTGTTCTGGCAGAAGCTTTTGGCGGCGCAGCGTTCAGCCGCTGAAGCAGAGAGGAGACGAGAGCCGTGGGCAGTAGTAAGCTGATTTCTAACCGCGAAGTGTTTCATATTGTATTATTTCTGCAGCAGGGCGGCGTGTTCTGGCTTTTGCCCTATCTGATTTTAAAAGAAAACGGCACTGCCGGTATCGGCTCCTTGCTGCCAGGTTTGTTGACAGGCGCTGTCATTATCTGCGTATGCGCCTTTTGGGGCCAGCGCTGCCAGGAGCAACCCTTCTTGCAGGCCTTGACAGTTATGCTGGGCAAACCGCTGGGCAAGCTGACAGGATTTTGCTTTCTGTTGTTTTACCTTGCCTTTGCAGTTAGCTGTCTGTACAGCTTTGTGGAGGTCATCCATGGACATTTATTGCTGGAAACGCCCCGTCTGGTGATTGCCGTTACCATGTTTCTGGCGGTGGGATGGCTAAGCTGGAACGGTTTGGAGGACCTGGCCCGCATTGTGGTGCTGTGCGCGCTGCTGCTGGTGGTTTTGGTGCTGCTGGCTTTGGCTGGCAGCTGGCAAATTTTTTCTCTGGAAAATATGCTGCCGTTGTCTGTCAAAGCGCCGCAGCAGCTGGAGCAGGCGATGCAATACAGCGTGTTCTCTTACGGCGGCCTGCTGACCTTGTTTATGGTTTATCCGGCGGTGCGCAAAACAGGCGCGCTTACCAGACAGCTTCTGCTGGCTATGGTGATGTCCTCTGGCATTTTTATTTTGTGGCTGGTGCTGGCACTGGGCATGTTTGGACAATATAGCGTAGGCGCCATGGTTTGGCTGCCCTTAGAGTTGGCCCGCATGATTCAAATCAGCTCCTTTTTAGAGCGCACCGAAGCGCTGTTTGCAGTGCTGTGGATGGCGGTGGTGTTTGCCAACGGCAGTCTGCTGGTTTGGAGTGTCTCGGAGAGCGCCCATCAATTACTGGGGCAGAAAAAAAATCCCTGGCTGCATGGGGGCGTGGTGTTGGGCCTGGTATTGATTTGCACGCAAATCAAAAATTTGCTGCAGCTGTTACAGCTGGTCCAGATGTTTTCCCTGCTGAGCCTGGGACTGATTCCAGCGCTGCTGTTGCTGGTATTGCTGGGAACCTGGCGTTATTGCAGAAGGGAGGGAGCGCAGCATGAAAACGCCGACCTGGTGTAAGCTTTTACTGCTGTTTTGCCTGACAGCTGCTTTCTGCAACGGCTGTTGGGACAGAAAGGATTTTAATCAGCTGGCCATTGCGCAGGCCGTTGCGGTGGATTACGAGGACGGTCAGTATGCGCTGACGATGCAGCTGCTGATGCCCAACGCCATTGAGGAGACCGTATCCAGCGACAGCGTATGGATCGTCAGCGGGCAGGGTGATTCGGTGGGCGATGCCTTAGAGGCGCTAGCCATGCGCGCGCCGCGGGAAATTTATCTGGCCCATCTGGATATTATCCTGTTGGGAGAAGGCTTGCTGCAGGAAGATGTGGAGGATGGCTTTGCATTCATGCTGAAACGGACTGCTCTGCGCCGCCGAACCAATTTGCTGGCAGTAGAGGGCAAAGCGGGCGACGTGCTGCAAGCCAAAGCTGAATTGTCCGACGTAGATATTTATTATTTAACCAACCTGATTCGCGACCAAAACCGACAGGTCAACAACAGCGAAGCCATCCTCAACGATTATTATCTGACCATGGAGAACGGACTGGCCGAGGGCTTGGTGATTCCCCGCGTGGAAGTGGAAAACGAGCAATCGATCCGTCTGCAGGGCGCAGCGCTGGTGGCCGATAAAAAGCTGCTGGATTGGGTGGATCAAAGCTGGTTATCCAGCTATCGCTGGATTACCGGCGGCAAGGAGCTGATGACCTTGCATGACGTAGGCTCCACGCAGAGCGATGTGACGATAGAGCTGAGCAAAAAGAAATGCAAGTGGGAGTTGATAGCGGAAGAGCCCTTGCAGGTGCGGGCCAAGCTACAGGCGCAAATGGTCATTGTAGAAAATGACCTGCAAACGGAGCAGCTTTCGCTGGAAGAAATCAAGACGCTGCAGCAAGAGGTACAGGCAGCGGCGGAAGCCGAAATCCGGCGGCAGATGGAGGCTTATATGGCCCAAATGCAGCAAACAGGCTGCGACACCCTGCGGCTGGGACGCTGGCTGCGGGCCTGGCATCCTGCCTTGGTGACAGAAGAAAATTGGCCGCAGCTTTTTTCCACGATAAAAATTGAGGTGCAGCTGGAAACAAATATCCAGTTGCATGAATTAAAATAGTGCCTCCGTAATATATTGTATCAGAATAGAAAAGACAGGCTGACAGCTGGACAGACTGCACAGCTGTCTTTTATCAAAAAGACGGAGGGAAAAACGATGAAACGAATTTGGATGATCGGATTGCTGATCCTATGCCTGGCTATCGGCGCAGTGGGCTGTAATCGGGCCAGTGAAACGCTGTCTCAGCTCAAGCAGGACTTTAAACAGGATGTGGCTTGGAACGTGGCGGAGGAGGATTCGGGACAGCAGGCCAATCAGCTGGAAGTGCCAGACCCCAATGACATTACCATTGAGGAAACCTACGAGCCTGTGCAGACCATCGGCGAGGCCGTGCAAGAAATTACCGTCAGCTTATATTTTGCCGATGCCGACCGGCAGAAGCTGGTGAAAACCGAAAAGCAAATTCCCAAGGTAGAGGGGATGGCCCGGGCTACGGTGGAAACTCTGCTGGAAGGCCCAGATCCTGACAGCGGTTTGGTGGCAGCCGTTCCCAGCGGCACCCAGCTGTTGGACATCAATGTAAAACCAGACGAGAAGAAATGCATTGTAGATTTTAGCCAGGAACTGCGCAACCAACTGGCCAGCAGCGGCAATAGTGAAGAACTGGCCATTTATTCCATTGCCAACACGCTATGTCAGTTTGCCACCATCGAAGAAGTAGAATTTCGTATCGAAGGGCAAACCGTTACCACCTTAGCCGGCGGCACCGATTTGAGCAAAGCGGTAGCCGCCAACGCAGCGCTGGTACAATAGGCTGACCGCGTTGCGTAAAACACAAATAGATAGGAAATCCATCTGGCTGCAGGCTGTCGGCGGTCAGATGGATTTTTTTATTTAGGTTCATTTTTACAGAAGCTTTACCGATTTGGGCCTGTGTATTTTACAATGGACTGTTATGATAAAAGCACAGTAAGACAAACTTCCGAAGAGGGATTACAAAGGAGATTGAAAAAAATGAAAAAACAGGTAAAGAAAATTGCAGCATGTACAGTCCTTGCTTGCATGGCGGTAACAGCAGTGGGGTTTGCTGCGCCGCAGGCTGACGGACAGACGCTCAGTCCGGTTATAACCATGAGCAGTCAGGCCGCTGCTACCAACAGCAACACGCCCAAATATGTATTCTTGTTTATCGGCGATGGCATGAGCTATCCGCAAATTCAAAGCGCTTCTTATTATCTGGGCGCCAATGCCAGCAACGGCGGCGTGCAGACGCAGGAGCTGAATTTTATGGAATTTCCGGTAGCCGGTTCGGCGCAGACCTTTGACAGCACGTCGTTTTGTCCTGACTCGGCCTCTACCGCTACTTCCATTGCCACAGGCTATAAAACCTACAGCGGCACCATCAATATGGACACCACCTTTACCCAGTCTTATGAAACCATTGCAGAAAAATTAAAAGAGCAGAAGGGCTATAAAATCGGGATTGTGTCCTCTGTAAACTTAAACCATGCCACACCGGCAGCTTTTTATGCCCATCAGAAATCCCGCAACAGCTATTATGAAATCGGTCAGGAGCTGGTTGACAGCGGTTTCGATTATTTTGCCGGCGGCGCGCTGCTGAAACCAACCGGTGATGACAACAATCAGGAAAGCCTGTACACCATGGCCGAAAAACAGGGTTATAATGTTGTGAACAATCAGACAGAGGCAGAAGCGCTGCAGCCTGCTGACGGAAAAACCATCATCATTGCCGAAACCTTAGCCGATGCCGATGCTATGAGCTATGCCATGGATGCCGAAAGCGATGAATGGCAGCTGGCCGATTATGTGGAAAAAGGGATTGAAATGCTGGACGGCGATCAGGGCTTCTTTATGATGGTAGAAGGCGGCAAGATTGACTGGGCCTGCCACGCCAACGATGCAGGCGCTACCATCAACGACACCGTGGCTATGAGTAAGGCGGTAGATAAAGCCATCGAATTTTATAACCAGCATCCCAACGAAACGCTGATTTTGGTAACCGGCGACCATGAAACCGGCGGTCTGACCATCGGTTTTGCCGGCACCGATTATGATACCTATTTGACCAATCTGAGCAACCAGAAAATCTCTTATGCCAAATATGATGAGGACTATGTAGCTGGCTACAAGGCCAATAAAACTTCCTTTGACGAAGCCATGCAGGATGTGAAGGCGCTGTTTGGTCTGATGATGCCTGACGATGCCGACGCCGCTGAAAATCCAAATTTGGTGTTAACCGACTATGAAGTGAGCAAGCTGAAAACTGCGTATCAGAAAACCTTGAATTCTAACGGAGACACCTTATCTCAGGCAGAATATGTGCTGTACGGCAGTTATGAGCCGTTCTCTGTAACAGTAACCCATATCCTGAACAACAAATCGGGAATTAACTTTGCCTCCTATGCCCATACCGGCCTGCCAGTACCGGTATTTGCCAAAGGCGTAGGCAGCGCCAGCTTTGAAGGCTACTACGATAATACAGACATTTATAACAAAATGGCTGCACTGCTGCAGGTGCAATCATGATACGGCTTCTGCAACAGCGTACATGGAATAAAAACATTGTGCTGCCCGTTTTGGGCAGCATTTTGCTGACTGTAGCCTTGCTGCTGCTGCCGACTGGCTATGAGGGCGCGCAGATTTATCAGGAAGCCGACCACTGCCGGGCGCAGGTGGTGGCGGTGGATAACAGCAGCATCATCCATACAGGCCTGATTCAATCTGGCGAGCAGCGTTGCACCTTAAAATTGGAAACCGGCTTATTTGCCGGACAGACGGTAACGGGCATCAATATGCTGTCAGGCTCGCTGGAATCGGACAAAATCTTTGCAGTAGGCGACCACGCTTTGGTGGTGGTCAGTTATAGCGGCCAAGAGGTGCTGATGGTCACCATGATCGATCATTTTCGCCTGTGGCAGGAAGCGGCGTTGGCGGCGCTGTTTATCTTGCTTCTGCTGACCTTTGCAGGCATCGCAGGTCTGCGGGCTATTTTGTCCTTTGTGATTACAGTGCTGATGCTGTGGAAGGTGTTGGTGCCTTGTTATTTGGGAGGCTGGAATCCGGTGCTGATTGGGCTGCTGCTGGTACTGGCCCTGACTGCAGTGATTATTTTGCTGGTGTATGGCTGGGAGCGGCGCACAGCGGCAGCCGTGTCTGGCGCTTTTTTGGGCATTCTGACCACAGCGCTGACCGGCGCCGTTTTTACCAGCGCCTTCCGAATTCACGGCGCAGTGATGCCCTATTCGGAAACGCTGTTGTACAGCGGCTATCAGAATTTGAATTTGACGCAGATTTTTATGGCCAGCATATTTATCGGCGCTTCCGGCGCTGTGATGGATTTGGCCGTGGATATTACCTCCGCTGTCTATGAGGTGGTGCAGAAAAAACCGGAGCTGAGCTGGCAGGAGGCCACCCGTTCCGGCATGAACGTAGGACGGGCCGCCATGGGCACCATGACAACCACCTTACTGCTGGCTTATTCCGGCGGTTACATCGCTTTGCTGATGGTATTTATGGCCCAGGGAACTCCCATAGAGCACATTCTCAATTATAAATATGTCTCAGCAGAAATTTTGGATACCGTAGTGGGCAGCCTAGGTTTGGTGACAGTAGCGCCTTTCACAGCGTTGACCAGCGGCCTGTTATTTTGCCGCCCAAATCAGAAAAGAAAATAGCTTGCACAGAATAACAACACACGGAAAAGGGGTCGGCCATTTACCGACCCCTTTTCCATGCGAATGGGCGAGTAGTCGCGTAAAATTCGCTGGCCTTTTTCGCCTCTGGCGTCGTTGTTTTGTCATGCTGAAC
>CABUKW010000029.1 GCA_902492275.1 uncultured Peptococcaceae bacterium | reverse complement strand
GTCTGCGCCACCGTATCCGATAACGGATAATACACATACCACATCTCTTTTACGGTGTAATACAGCTCTGCCGTCCAGTTTGCATAAAGCAGCACATAGCCCGGCAAAATCTCCCGCATGACTTCCTCCCACTCTCCCCGGCGGCGCTCTTTTATCTTCATGTTAGGCACGTAGCTTTCGATTCCCAGCTCTTCCAGGCTTTTGGCCACCTGCCGCTCCTTGCCCGTCATGACCTTAATCGCTTTCCAGACCTTTGTAATCGCCACAGTTTTCACTCCTAAACTAAAAAATTGAGGATAAAAACAGCGTTGAAACTGTCTTTATCCTCAATTTTAATGGTTTTAAAAAGAAAGTGTTAGTACCAATGGGAAAGACACTTTTCGGCCCTTTTTTTGTCCGTCCCATCATCATGACTCTTTTGGCAGGAAATCATAGATATTCATTTGCCCGTCATCCTCCGGCAGCTCTTTCTCCGCTCCCTCCATGATCCGGTAAAAGCCTGTCTTGGTTAAGCTGTATTTTCGCATCAGTTCCCGGCGATTCCTGCCATTATACTCCTCCCGCACCCGTCTTGCGATATACCCGCGCAGCACGTTGCTTTTGGTCGGGAAATATAAGGTCGCGCCGCCAAAGCTTACAATAAGCCTCTGATAGCTTTCCTCGCCCAATATTTCCCGAATTTCTTTAATGTCCCCATCCTCCTCCCGTCCCAGGCGCGGGATGTAGATATTGTCCCCGCCGAATAAGGTGCAGAGCTCAAGGGTCGCCCGAATGCCGATAGCTGCTGCCAGCTCGTGCATATCTCCCTTTAAATCCCGCAGTTCTATCACTATGGCCTCACCGCTTCCGGTTTTTCCTCCTGCTGCTTTTCCGCTAATTTTTTCAGTGATTCAATTAAACTGCTGGCGTCTTCCGTCTTAAGCCAGTCCAGGCTATCTACATGATAATACTTTTTGATAAAGGCAGTAAGCCTCTTTTTGTTATCCTGCCAGCCCAGCTCTTTTTCCAGCTCCCGGATGCGGTAGCGCTGTCTGGGCGTCATCATGCCGGGTCGGTTTTTCTGCCGCTCTTTTAAAAGGATCATGGCTTGTATGGTGCGGGATAACTCTACCTCGCTGCAGTCTGTCATGTGCTCTTTTTTGGTTTCACGATATAACAGCGTATACACGTCTTCTTTCGCCATCCCAAGCTCCTTGGCCATGCCCCAGATCAGCTGTAATTGCTTCTTGCGCTTTTCCATATTCATTCCTCCATCCATTCCAGTTTTGCCAGGCCAAAGCAATAACTTTCCCCACACATCGGGCATTTCATGCTCTTATGCTCCGCTTCCTCCGGCCTGCCGTGTTCTTTGCAAAACCATTCGTAATTGCAGACATGTCTTGCCCCGCAATAAGGGCAGGCCCAGCTTGCCATCTTCCATTTTGATTTTAAATGCAGTTCGCTGTATTGCATCCTATCACGCCCTCAAATCAATAATATTGTAATCCCACAGATCACCATCAGAGCCGCCAGGCCAAAGACAATAGATAAATCCCGCTTTAGCTGCCTGATATCCTCCCTGATTTTCTCAATCTCGTTCTTATGCGCTAACAGCCTTATGGTATTATCCGCCGTTTTATTAATCGCCCACTTTGTTTCTTTCCAGTAGGCCGCAACATCAAGCCGCAAATTATCCAAATCATTCTGGGTAAGATAGGGCTTGCCCGCCAGCTCCCGTCTTAACTCCCTGCCTAACTCACCCTTTAACAGCTTATTTTCTGCTAACAGTTTTTTCTGCTTCTTTTGAAATCTGCTTTTCATTCGGTTTCCCTCCTATAGTACCTCTGCCAGTTCCTGCGGCAGCGTATAGCTTCCGACATTGTTCTCAAGCGCCATAAGCGCCAGATTTCTTTTTCGCGCTTCCTTTAGCAATCTCTGATTGTTTGCCTTATGGATAGATAAATACTCCGGGCACTCCGTTATGATGGTGTAATCCATACCGCCGCTGCTCTTTTTATAAACAACTACCGTTTTTGCCCCTTCCGGCAGCACTCTCGCGCCGCTTTTATCCCAAATGCACTGTAGCTCTGGCGGTGCAGCGCTCCTAATGCAGCTGACGCATAACGTCACTGGACGGGCTTGATACCTTTTAAATGCTTTTTGATAGCCTTCTCTCCCCCGCGCCTTCCCCTGCGCCTGATTATTCTTTTTTCTAAGACAGCCGCAGCTTCTTGTTGTACCCTTCTTTAAGCTGCTGCCCCAGACAATTTTTTCTTTGCCGCAATCACACCGGCATAACCAATGCTCCCGTCCTTCGACGTCCTCTGCCGGGCCCAAAACCGTGAGCTGCCCAAACCGTTCGCCTGTTAAATCCCTTCTTTTTCCGCCCATCAGCTGCATCCCTCCAGTGCAACAAAGCCAATGGCCAGCGTGTCTTCTACCGATAAGGCCAGTTTTAGCTTTTTCAAAAAATCCTCATTGACGGCGTCGATATCAAAGTATCGGCTTACCAGCTCATAATTCTTTTGATTGTGGATCAGGTCTAATTCTTCCTCTAAGGCTCCCGTCACCCCAAAGCCTGCCAACAGCGCCTGGTCTTTGGCATAATCTCCAGACAGTTTCTTCATTGCGACCTTGATTTGTTTGTCGTCTAATCCTAAGCCTGATAACAGCGCCGGAATATCCCCTTTCGCATAATCTCCTTGATAAAGGGCGATTAAAGCCTTTTTAAAGTTTGTTTCTACTTCGTAATCTACGCTTTCCTTACGGGTCAGCTTCCCGTCGGTCACGCTGCCTAAAAGCTCCTGCAAAAGCCCCGCGTTATCCACCTCCAGCTTATTTTTAACGCTTACATTGCAAAGGCCCTTACCGCCTGCAGCCTGCATCCATTTTTTATTTTTGTTTAACATATCCGCATAAAGCTCGCTCTGCAGCTCTGCCTTGACCTCTTCCAGCTGTTTCTTTTTGTTCTTTACCTCCGCCTCCAGCTCGATTGCCTGGTCAATTTTCCCCATCAGATTCATCATGGCTCTCATCCTTCCTGATTTCTATTTTGGCAGTACGGGCAGATATGCTCCCATTCTCCGCTTTCCCAATTTTTCCGGAGCTTCCAGCCCTCTTTTTTGATACCGTCTTTGCAATCATGCCAGGTATCATAGCAGTTTGTCTCCCTCATGCAGCCGTCGCACCGGGCATAATAACAGCCCGTATCTTCCAGCTGCCAGTCCTTTATGATCATTTACTCCACCGCCCCTAAGAGCTGATGGAACGTGTACAGCTCCATCCCTAAGTATCCCGCCAGAAAGGACAGCACAAACAGCGTCAGCGTAATTGCAAAATATCTTCTATACATGTTTTTCAGCCTCTTTCTTCAATTCTGATTTTTCCTCCATTTCCTTTCTGCACGCTTCGCACAGAAAGCGCCCGCCTGCCGTCTGGTAATACGCAACGTTCCCGCAGCTCGTACACCGGCCTGTAATCTTTTCCAGATACAAATCCCCACTAGGCAGGCTGTGTACTCTGAACTTGTCTCCGCCCTCAATGTCGATACTGCGCCGGATCGCGACAGGGATGGTAATGCCGCCCGCTTATTCACTTTCTTCTCAATCTCCCAGATGCTCTCTGTCTTAATTTCAATCTTTGCCATTTTCCTCACTCCTTAGATAAAAATTCCCATCTGCTTTGCCATGGCTTTTAATCCTGCCACGCTGGTATTGTTGTTATTGGCGGCGTTCACCCATACGTTGACCGCGCCCCTTAACCCAAACTTACTGTGACAAATCTCCTTGAGATAACCGGTCTCCTGCTCCCGATCTGTCCCAAAAATCTGTCTGACATCCTCCGCTGTCAGCATATCTACCGACAAGCTGCTGCGCATCCCGATTCGGCTGAAGAGCTGCGCAAACTCTGCCTGCTGTTTTCCCATCATCTTGCTATAGACTACCTCGTTGCCAATCAAGACGATGGCGGTGCCGGTGCTGTCGTTGATGCTGCGGATGGCTTCTAACGTCTTAACTGTCAGATGCTGCGCTTCATCAATAATGATGGTCATATCTCTGCTTTCCAGCCGGTCTAAAATGTCCAGATACAAATCGTCTACCGTGCCGGTGCGGCTGGTTTTTAACGCCCTTGCTAAGAGCTTTAAAAACGGTTTTTGATTACCAAAGGCAGGCGTTACCGTCACAAACACCACGTCGCTTTTGCCCTTGGCCCACTCTCTGGCCGTCTTGGTCTTGCCGATTCCGGCGTCTCCATAGATGATAGAGAGCTTTTTCTGCAGCCTGCTGTATTCCAGCACCTGCCAGATTTTCTTCGATACGTTTGTCATCACAAAGTCGATACTGCCAGCCTCCAGGCTCTGCTCCCGCAGGCTCTCCTTATCCAGATAGAGCCTTACTTTTTGAGATACACTCTCCATATTGGGATAGTCCCCCTTGAGCCAGCGGCTGATGGTGGATTCTGATACCCCAACCATATTGGCAAATTGCGCCTGGCTCATTTTCTTAGTTTCCATATAGCTTTTTGCTTCTGTGATTAATTCTTTCACTTCGTTTCCTCCCGTCTTTTTCTGGCGTTTTCCAGCATAACATCCCAATCAATGATGGCTGTATCACCGCTGGCTGTCGGCGCTACCATCTCACTCCATTGGATCGGCTCTAAAATCTTAGCCTCTGCCTCTCCGGTATCGTCTTTTTCCAGATTGTCCTCTGCCACCATACTCAAAGCCTCTGCCGCCGATGGCGCTGCAAGAATTTCCTTTTGGCTGGCCATATAATTGGCGATGGCCTTCTTTTCCTTCTTTCTGAGACTGTTGACCTGTTTGACCGATTCGCTATCTTTTCCTAAGTCATAGCCGCCTGCCTCTAAAAGCGCTGCCGTACATAAGAGCCGTTCTGTTTCGTCATACACTCTGACCTCGCTTAAATCGTCAGGATCATAGCGCACATACACCTTTTGACCGAAATAATGGAGTTTCAGTTCTTCGTCATAAAACCACAAATCCTTGCCGCCAATTTTTAACTTTACGCCGTTGCGGCCAACCTTCTGCAGCCGTTCGCTCTTTAACAGTAACAGATTCAGCTGCTCGGCAGAGGCTGTCCGTTTGCGATATAATGTCTCGTTATATACCTGGTTCGGCGTTTTTCCTTTCATCCCCACACCGCTTGAGGCTTGCGCGTTTTTCATGCCGTTAATAAATAACTCTAACGCCGCCGTAACCTCGCTTAACAGTGGGATGTTAGTTTCATTTTTCAAAACGTCGTTATGCCGCTCCGGTCGATTGCCGGGCCGGTTCCCGCAGTAGGTCAGGAAAGACTTGGCGAACTGTTCTGTAAATTCCCGGAATGTCCGCTCTACAATCTTGCCCTTGGCGTTCCTCGGAATGGCGTTGTGCATGGTAACGCCGAGTAAGTCTAAAATAGAGGTGGCATAATCCGCTTTGGCATCACTCTTACGCTTACCTCTGCCCCCAAAGGCGTGTGTCAGGTATTCGCGGCCATTATCCAGATAGACGTTTTCCGGGATGCCGTATGCTTTTACAGCGTCCTTAAAGGCCAATACAACGCCGTCGCTGTCGCTTGATCGGCGTACCCGCCAGCCTAAAAACTTCCGGCTCCGGATATCTACCCACACCACCACATGGGGCCGGAAGATATCTCCCGTTTTATCGTCCCGGACCATCAGGTCTAAGGTATGGTAGTCTGACGTCCACCATTCGTTGGCGTCGATACTTTCATAATCCCTTTGCACGTAAGGCAAGATTAAGTCGTCTCTGGCCTTGGTACCCTTGCGGTAGTAGGTTACAACCGCCTTCGGAATGGTCTTGATTTTGCGCTTAAAGCTTTCAATGTGTGGCAGTGGCAACAGCTCCGGCAGCTCCCGTTTGATAAAAGCCTCTGTCTGCCGGTAGCAGGTCTGTACCGTCGGCTCGTTTTCATCGGCCCACAATTGAAAGAACACCGCCCACACTTCATCCGGAATATTGCTCTTTCCCTTTTTGCCCGACTGCAGCCGCTTATCTGCTAATCCCACAAGCCCGTCCCTTCGGTAACTTTCCCACTTGCTGTATAAGGTTCGTTCTGTGAGTGGTTTTTCCGGATGTTCTCTGTTGTATAGCACCAGAAATTCCTGGGTGCGCTCTCCCATGCTGCCATGGTCAAGCCCTGCAAATCTGCGCCAGTCTCTGATGATACTCTCCCAATCCATCGCTTTTTGCCGCTGCTTATCTGTCAGGTCTTCCAGGCTTAGCTGTTGGATGACCGCCTTTTCGTCCTCCGCTTTCTTGATCTCCTCCAGCAACGCCTGTGCCTTTATCCGCTTGTGGTAATTGCGCTGGGCTTTTGCTGATAAATCTTTTAAATCTATGGCGTAGGCAAAGCCATGTCCCTCTCCGGTTTCATTCGGAATTTTAACGGCTCTTAATTTATTACCACAAATTCTACGATTCAGCGTCGTTCGGCTTGCTCCCTCCAATTCCGCTGCTTCTTCCACCGTTAATAAAACTGCTGACATATACAAATCCCTCCTTTCCATTTCTCAGGATGTGTGTTATACTATATGTAACTTCTTTTCTTATGCCCGTTTTGGGCAGGCCCGCTTCCTACAGCGGGCCATTTTTTATGGCCGTTCATCGCTCTCTGCCTCCAGGATTTCCATGATGCGCTGCCAGTACTTCGCGCCTGAGCGCTTTCCCCGCAGGATGTCGCTTAAATACTGGTAGCGCATCGGCACCATGGCGGCCAGCTCCCGCTGGTTCATGTTCAGGTCTATGAGCTTCTTGCGTACATATTTACTGCGAATATCCCATTCCTGCTTCTGTTTTGCCAGGGCCAGCGGGTTGTATCGTTTGCTCATGCCTACCACCTCAATTTGATTGTCCTTGTCTGTCCTGTATGCCGGTGCACTATCTCCATTTCCGTGCCGGTGTGCTTGACCACCAGCCAGTTTTCCACATTAAGCCTCAGACTTGCCAGGAGCTCCTTTTCCTTCCTCGTTGGCCGTTTCCCGTTTTTCATTCCTTCACCTCTGTTTCTGTCTTAAAAAGATATTCAATACTGCAATCCGGAAAAAATGTATCCCGGATCAGCAATGCTTCTTCCAAGTAAAACTTATGATGTTTTATCTTATAACTGATGGTTGCCGGTCTTCCGGAGAATAGGGCAGCCATCAGTTTTAAAGTAACTTTTCGTCTTCGTCTTTCGGTTTTTAGATTTGGATACATTTTTGTCTCCTTTCTTGCCTTTTTTACTATATATAGCGTAAAATTGCAGTATCTTCTATCAAAAGTAGGTGTTTCTTCATGTCCAATTCTAACGATGATTTTCAATTATTTGACTTCCAAAGTATCATAGACAGATTTCAAACGGTCGATATCACTGCCTTGACAGGTGGATTGCAAACGGTTGATGCTGCTACCTTAACAGGCGGATTACAAGCAGTTGATACCGCTACCTTAACAGGCGGATTACAAGCAGTTGATATCTCTGTCTTAACGGGTGGATTGTATCCATTTGATATTTCCACCTTAACAGGTGGATTGCAAACAAACGGCACCTCTGTCGCTGCAGCCACACCACAGACTTTTGCCGCAGTCATGGAGCGAATAGTTTCAATACCCGTCACCGCAATACCCCTGCGAGATACTTTTTCGGCTACTCTCAATGTGCTTGAACAATATCAGAGTTTATTTGTTCCATATGATTTCAATCTCTATCAAAATGCAATTTCGACACTGACCGTTGGTATTCAGCGGTTGGAGACCGAGCATGCCGAGCCTTTCTTGGAGCAGGTCATTGATTTATCGGACAAACAAGATGCCATTGTAATTATTCAAAATTGTCAAGAAGCGTTGTTTAACACCAATAGTCAACAGCCCTGTGATTTACCTCAAACAAACAGCACAAGTATTTCTAGTCAACTTCCTGAGAAAATTTCTGTTGGTAAAATTGTACATTTTCTCTACGAATCAATCTGTCTTCTGGCAGCATTTCAGACATTGTTTCCAAACCAAACACAAAATGTTGTCAAGCAGCTTCATATCATAATTCAGATGATTCTAAGCTGTGTATCTCTTCTGCCGTTTTAGGTTTATTGCGTTGGCAATTCATCATTGCTTCTATAACCCAATCTATTTTTTCATTTATCCTTCTCACCTTCCGATTTGTTTCCAGCACGATTAACATCCAGCTAACGGCTGCAAACATCGCTATCGCATCATCTACAGTTATTCCCATCGTTTTTCGACGCCGCTTTTTTCAGGCGGCGTCTCCCTCCTATTTTACAATTCTCTCGCCACAAGCCTCGCAGAAGATGTCCGGATGTACCCATTTATGGCAGTGCGGGCATTCTACCTCCATAACGCCGCCCAACTGTTCTTCCAGCGTTGTATAAATGGCCATCTGCAGGCTTGTTGTATCAAGCATCAGCTCCATGATAAGCGCTCTTTCTTCCTCGCTTAACGGTTTCTCCGGCGTTATGCTTGTTAACAGTCCAAAGTCTCCCATGCGCTCCATGCATTCGTCGTGCAATCCCACCACAGCACGGTAGGAGCGCGGCAGCGGTATGTTTGAGCCTCCCCATATCGTCACGATTCTCATCCCCAACTCCATGAGCGCCCTATATATTTCTCCTGTAAAACATACTGCCAGCTTTAGCTGGTGGTCTATGATTTTCTGGTCATTCTCCATAATTTTCTGTCTCCTTTGTGTTGTTTTCCCCTTATAATTCTCAATCGTGTATGATTTCGATTTCATACGCCTGTGCCGCAGCGTGTTCCATCCGGCACCCTCTCGCTTGTTCCCATCCTTCGGCGAAAAATACAGCGTCTGCTGTTGAAAGCAGCTCCAGCGACTTTCCCAGAAACCAAAGAGGCGCTGCATTGTAAGGCGCACCTTCAAAGAACGAATCAATAATTTCCACATTTTCTCCGTATTCTTCTACGATTGCGTCAACTATTTCTTGTCTTTCACCTTTAATTGCTTCATCTGTTCTGCCATTCATAGGCTGCGAAATAAAAAATCTTTTCATTTTAAATCATCCTTTCCATTGTTTCATTTATAATTCTATAACCGGCTTTACAACCGCTTCGTAAAGTTCGCCGATTGTGTATTTCTCCCGGCCCTCCGCTTTTATCCGTTCCTCAAACTTCTTCATTTCCATGGCCATTTTCATAACCTTTAACACGCCTACCTGTTCTGGCGTTACTTTCGTCATATCCGGCCCTACCATGCAACTGATAGCTCTTGATAGATACATCCAATCTTCAAACGTTCCAAAGCTTAACCAATCTTCCCAGACCTCAGCGGCAAACTTCTTTCGGTTCAGTCTCGGCTTATCCGGCGGTAGCAAGCCCTCTTTCTGCAGTTCCTTTTTGATCCTGGCCCGCTCCGCCTTCTCCCGCTGGGTCATCTTCTTTTTTGCTGGCATCCGTGTCCCTCCTTACTTAAACTGCATCACTCTGATAACATCCGCTGCTATGGCGATAAAGCTATCTGCTGTTACGTCAATGTCATAGGTGATATTGTAGCCGGTAGCATTGTAATCACTAACAGATGCCATCCTTATGCTTACAATCTCTCTGCCGCTTTCTACTCTCCGATAACTGCACTCAGCCACATTCCCTATCGCCGCCTTTAGCAGAGGCTGTAGATACTCTTTTACGAATATTGCTTTTTCGTCCACGGTTTCCACTCCTTCGCCCAGTTGACAACCTTTGTTTTTTCATTTACAATTTAATTGGTTTTTTGTTCAATGCCCTTTGCTAGAGTTGCCGCTCTGCTGGGGCATTTTCTTTTGCTGTTACTTCGGATAATAGACTTTGCTGTAATCCATCTATTTCACAAAGTTTGTCCTGCAGAACATTCAGAATTGTGCGTGTTCTGCTGGTGCAATCTAAGCTATCGGCATCCTCCACCGCATATTCCAGCAAATCCTGTGCTATATGCGTTTCTTGCGATATTTCTTTCAGCTTATCTACTATATCCGTCATCTTCTTCACCACCTTCCAGAGTAAATATTGTCATTTGCTGCTCATCCTCTTTTGTGCCGTATAGCCACCAGTCCATCACATCCTCGCCAGTTCTCCACCGGCAAGGTATTCCCTTACGTTGCCTTTCTACTATCATGCGCTCAAAACACTTTATATACGCTCTACGATAAGCCGGCCATCGAGCGAATTCCTTTGACATTTTCCTTGCCCCACCTAAAGGGCATGCGACGCAGCCTAAACGACTGAATCCCTCATCATATAACGTGCAGTAGTCTATTAAGTTGCAGCCTATAAATTCCCATACATCAGCTTCGCTCCAATGATAAATGATGTTGATTACCCGACCTAACGGGTCACTGCCGTCTATCATTACCACTTCGCGGCCTTTGCGCTTACTGCTTTCCTCGGCGCGGATGCCCAATATTTTGATACGATCTTTTCCACCCGACTCTTTTAGTACTTTACAGCAGTATCTCACACGTCGTGTTGGCGGCATGCTATTTTTAACGATTAAATCCCACATAGTTTTTCCACGACCAGGATGATGTATCTCCACATCATCGAAGGTGCGAACAAACTGCACCAGCTCTGGCGGGTCAATCGTTGTGAAATTGTAATGAGCATCAAACTTGACACCTGCAATCTTACAGAGCCAATAGCAACAAAGGCTATCTTTACCACCGCTAAAAGCGAGATAATATCCTTCTGGAGGCTCAAACTGTTGCAGGATAGCAACCGCTTCTTTAACCTTATCTGTCACGCCGAACAGCGTATTTTCCTGCAGCACCGTTTTCACCACCTTCCGCTGGCTCATACCAGTCTGTTTGTGTAAAACTCCATGCTGCCAGTACGCTTGTTGGCACCATCACTGCAACGGCCTGTCCAAATGATAGAGCGCCACCTTCTAGCGCCATTGCCGCAAGTGTTGCAGCTATCAGGCTGGCTATAAATAATGGTTTAGGATTCATGTGCTGCCTCCCATGGACAACCTTCGCAGCTGCCTTGTTCATCTTCTAGTGGGCACTTGTTCTTCAAGCAAATACTGCACGGCTTTTCTTCCCCTACACGCACAGAATCCCATTTGCAAGTATCGCAGAACTCAAGCCCACCAATTTGGCATTTATATTTCATTTTTTCACGCTCCCTTGTGTGTTAAAATCCTTTCCTTTGTGGTATACTTGCTTTATTAATACCGCTTTATTATATTTTAACTCGCATTTTCGTGTGTATCAACAGTTTTGCGAGTAATTTATACGAATTTTCGAGGATGTGAAAATATGTTTAATGCAGTTCTAAAAGAGTTGCGCAAGAAAAATGGTTTGACGCAAGCACAGCTCGCTAAAGCCGTCGATGTTTCTCCTGGAAACGTAGGGGACTGGGAAACTGGTAAAAGTAAGCCAGGTTATAATGCTCTAATTGCTCTCGCACGCATTTTCGAGGTATCTGCAGATTATTTATTAGAGTTAGACACTATAAAGGAAAAAGGGCAAGAAACCACATTATCTATTACAATCGAGGAAACAAATCTTGTATTAGGATTTCGTGAACTTTCAAACGACGATAAAGAAGAATTTCTTGAGATATTGCAATTAAAACTGCATAAAACCAGAAAAAATAAGAAGAACGATCCAACATCATTCAATTGTACCGATACCGAAAGGAATGATATGATTGGTTAATTTTTATACATTCATTTTTATTTTTATACAATATTTTTTGTTTTAATTTTTGCAAGATTATTCGTTCTTGTAAAAAATGGATATTTTCTATCAATCCAAAAAATAGCATGGTTAAGCCCTTTTTTTTGAATGTGCAATGCACATCCCGCACATTCAAAATGCACATTCAAGTTACAGTATTTTCCTAGCAATAGTGCCATTCAAACGCGCCCGAAAAAATTTTTTCTTGCACAAATCTTGCATACCTTTTCAAAGCGCTTTCTTTCCTATTTTTCTATATTTAGTACAGTTATCCACAGTATCAACAGATTATCCACTATATTTAGACTTATCCACAACCATTCAGATCAGCTCCGCAAGACCGGAAAAGCCCCTTGCAAGACCTCCGCAAGCCCCTGCAAGGCACAACAAAAAAGACCGGCCCGAAGATGCCATCATCCTCAAAACCGGTCTTTCATATCCATTTTTGCAAACTATTCAATTTTTCATCAAAAACCCTGCAACCCCATGTTTCCCCGTCTTTCCTCGGTTTTCCTCACTCTTTTTTCAGACACTATAATTGCAGACTTATTCGTTTATTCACAACTGGTCTCTCGGTTTTCCCGATAGGCCCTGTTTTCCGCCTTGGTCAGCACCGCTTCCCCTTCATGTAGTTCTGCGATATAGCCATTATAGGGAACATAGGATAGGCCCTTAGCATGACTGCCATCCACATCGGCATTAGCCGCAGCTCTGGCCTCCTCGATAGCGGAGCGTATCTGCGCTGCCAGTCGGTTAATATAGGACATGATTTCATTTTCGGTAGATAAAAAGCCATCCAGGAAGGTATTGCCGTATTGGTTCGAGATTACCTGTAAAGTCGGCAGGAAGTTTTGCAGCTGTAGCTTGTTGTTTTCAATGGTTTTCGTCAGGTTCTTTTCCCTGGTCCGTAAAGCGTCCAAATCCACCTGCACCTGTTTTTTAGTTTCCTTCGACACCGTATCGCTCTGCAGCTGTTCTTCCTTTTCCTTAATCTGCGTCTGCAGCTCTTCCAGTTCCTTTTTCTTATCCACCTGGGCCTGCATCAGCTCCACAACCCGGTTTAAATACTGGATTTCCTGCTCCCGCTGCTGCTCTAGCTGGTACTGCTTGGCTTCCATTTCCTCCTGCAGGGCGGCTTTTCGTTCCTCTGCCAATTCCCGCGCTTCCTCCATCTGCTGGCGTAAGGCTGCGATTTCATCCTGCCTTTGCTGCTGCAGGAGCTTCTTTTCTCGCGCCCTAATCTGTTCATTGATTTGGGCCTCCAGCTCAGCCTTTTCTTCCTCGGTTTCAGAAGTATCGTATTTTTCCTGCAGCTCCGCCATTTTCTGCAGATATGCTTCCTCTTCCTCGGCCCGGTTCTCTGCTTCCTGCTGGGCGTTAATTGCGTCAATCTGCGCCTGGATGGCCTTGGTGGCTCTATTGGTTTCATCGTCAATTAAGGCCACCTTGGCGGCATATTCCTGTTGATACAGTTTAATCTTAATGTCTGTGGCTGTTCGGGTGGCTTCGATTTCTTTATTGATTTGTGCAATATTTTCCTCGGTGCCATCCTCCATAGCCTTAATTCTAGCGTCCCTGTCTTTATAATAAAGGCTTAATCGGTTCATAATGCCGGTATACATGGAATCATAAAGGATCTGGCCCGTTTTTTCATTGCGGGTAATAAGCCCCTCGCTGATCACATCGTCTGTATTTAAAATAGCGGTGCCCAGGTTCATAATCTCCTGGATGGCAAGGCCCGATTCTTCGTCTACGCCGATACAAAGCCCTTCCACAATATTGTTGCCAATGGCCTGAAAAACTTTTGATGGAGAATGAATGCCCAGTTTTTCTTTAAACGCATTGACAGCCCGGTCCCCTAATCGGTTATATTTTGCAGCACAGCTTCCGCACCGCTAGTAAGGCCGGTTAATAAGCCTGCAATAGCATCCTGACCTGCTTGTTTTAATTGAGAAGGTAAGGAAGCAAACCCGTCTACTACCGCCGCTTTTGCTTCGCTCATACCGTTTGTAAATGTGGTTTTAATACCTGTCCATACCGTTGCCGCCGAATTTTTTAAGGAATTCCATGTTTCATTAACCTTATTCCGAAATTCTTCGTTTGTTTTATAAAGCGTAATAAAGGCGGCGGCTAATCCCAAAGCAGCGGTTGTCACCAGCACGATGGGATTGGCATTCATGGCCAGATTCAACGCTTTTGTGGCAACGGTAACACCTGTGGTGGCCATTGTCTGTGCCTTTTGGGCGATGGCGCTTGCATTGGTGGCGGCGGTAAAGGTGCCCACTGTAACTGTTACGCCGGCTAATACCGGCGCAATTTCTCCCGCATGGTCAATGGCCAGCTGCAGGCCCTGGGAAAAGGTAGTCAGTACGGGAACGGCCTTCTGACCAACTGGTAGAATAATATTGGTTTCCAGCTGGCGGCCAATCCCCTCCATAGCGTCCCCAAAGGAATCGTAGCGGATTTCATTGATGGATTCCAGGCTATTTTTGGTGAATGAGACTTCATTATTGGCCGTGGTCAGGGCTTCCATGGCTTTTATACCTAAGTCTTCCCATTTGGTCCCAAAGAGCGCCACGCCGATTTCATTCTGCTTTACCTTATCCGGCATACCTTCCAACTCATAAACAACCGTCTGAAAGGCTTCTCTGGCCCGTTCTCCGCCTGCTGCAAATTCTTCGGTCAAATCCTTTAGGCCCAAATCTTTAAAAGCCTGCTTGGTGGAATCACTGTTGTCTTTGGCCAAAATCCCAAACTCTTTGATAGCGTCATTTAATTGGTCAATTTGAAATACCCCGGATTCTGCACCGGCAGAGAGCATATTAAACATGTCATCTACAGACAAACCCAATGCAGCATAATGCACAGAGTATTCTGCGATTTGGTCTGCCAGGTCCTGGTTTTGGTTTAGCCCCTGCTGTGCACCGTTGGCAATATAGGTATAGGCTTCTTCTGCCGTTAAACCAAACTGCCGCATTAACGCATCGGCCCCGCGAATTCCCTCGTTGACGTCAATGTCAAAGGTATCCCGCAATAGCAGCGCCGCCTGCGCTGTTTTCTCCAGCTCTTCCCCGGTTTGCCCGGTCCGCTGGTTTACCAGCGCCATTGTTTGGGCGATGTCCTCAAAGGATTTGCCTAAATTGTTGTTATACAGCCTGTTCATGGATTGGCCTATGGCTTCTGTTTCTTCTGTCGTGGCCCGGTAGCGGCCCGAAACAAGTTCATAGCCTTGGTATTATCATCGGTCACCTGTCCGATTTTTTTCACTACAGCAGCTACTGTCGTAACCGCTGCCGCTTTTTTGGCTAGGTCCGTCAGATACTGGCCCAATCCGTCCATATCTTCCGCCGCGTCTTCGGCGGCGTCGCCCAAATCTTCTATGTCTTCCTCGGCGGCGTCGGCAGCTCGCTCCACCTCATTTAAGGAATCGGCAGACTGACGCAGCCGGGTTAAATCCTGCTCGGCCCTGGCAATTTCCCGCTGCATATCCCGAAACTGCTGCGTTGTGATTTCTCCGTGTTCTAGTTGCGCCTGCATCTGTGCGCCAACCTGGCGCAGATTGTCCACCCTGGTTTCCGTTTCCCGAATCGCCTCGGACAAAATTTGCTGCCGCTGTGCTAACAGTTCCGTATTTTCCGGGTCGAATTTTAATAACCGCTCCACCTGCTTTAGCTCGTTTTGCAAATTCCGGCTCTGGCTATTGATTTGATTTAATGCAGTTGTTAATTTTTTCGTTTCAAATTCAATTGTGATTCCCTTTAAATAATCCGGCATCAGCCTGCCTCCTTCCCGTATTGATTGCGCAGCCGTTTTCTGTCCGGCTCCGTTTGCTCTAAATACCAGCAGTTTTCTAAATACTCCATGCCTGCCGACGTTTTTCGGCAATGATGGATAAATCCATCCCGCAGATACAGCAGAAAGATATCCATTGACAACTCTTCCGCTTCTGGAATGGATAGATTGGCATAATCCGCTACAATCTTGCTGTCCCAGGTGTGCAGGGAATAAAAAGGCCCCTCATCATCCTCGGAAGGATAATAAGGGAGCCTTAGTTTGGGTCATTGATGGCCTCCGTCACAAATTCAATATATTCTGTGCAAATCAGGCTCAATTCGGCAACGTTAAACATTTCCTCCACCTGTTCTTCTGTAAACTCTATCCCCTGCTCATTTTGATTGAGGATTTTCACTGTATTAGGAACAATCTGCACATTCCTTCCAGTTTTTTTAAAATCCATAATTTCATCATAGGCCTTTGCTCTCGGAACAATCAATTGCAACAATGTCCCATCTTTCAGCTTTAAATCCATGATTTTTTGCTTACGCGTACTGAAATCCAACATGGTTTAACCCTCCTGGTTCTCTTTCGTTTCATTTAGCGCCGCAGCTTCCGTATCATCCGGCAGGTCCTCTTCATAAATAATCAAGGTGCCTTCGCCGTCTAACGGAGTGCCTTTGATTTCTGCATCGATGACTGTTTCCTTGTCCTTTAAAAAGCCCAGGGTAAAGCCTGCCTGGTTCTTCCCAACGATGGTCACGCGGATATCCCCTTTTACATCATCCTTATGGACAAACCGGAACAACCGCTTTTCCTTGTCGTCTTTATTTAAGCCCCCAATTTTTACAGTTCGTTTCTTTTTGTCTGCATCGTCTGTAGCCACAGCAGTGGCGCACAGTTTTTTTAAGGTTTTCCCGTTCCAGGTCAAAACCCCGCTTTTAAAGGTGGCTTCCTCTGCTGTGATATAATCTTCCTTTACCAGGCCCAAATCATCCTCTACGGTGTAATAGGTCGGCTTATATTCCAGCGTAGCGCCGCCCTGGATATCTCCCAGACGGTTTTCTTCGGTTTCAATCTCTGTATCTGCTGGAATATCTTCTGTAAAAGGAACGGTATATAATTTCCCTGAGCCTAAAACCACACGTTCCCCGCCTTTGGCATTTCTTGTTGTTTCCATGGTTATCTCCTCACTTTACATAATAAAATTCAATCTGATAGGCGCACTGATACATGGCTTCTTCGTCAATGTACGCCTCATGCTTTACAAAATGAATGCCCCGTTCATCGAACAGGGCTTCCAGTCTTTCTTCTAAGTCAAAATCTTTTTGCTCGGTATACAGCTCTATTTGATACTGGTCTCGCCTGAGTTCTGCGGCAAAATCTGAACCGCTGCTTTCTGTGCCATCGGGCAAAATCACCAGAAAGGGCAGGGCCTGTTCGGTGTAAAAAGAGGTAATCGCAACCGCCAGGCCCAGTTGCTCCAGAAGCTCTTTGAGCGCTCTAATCTCCATGGGCCGCCACCTCCACATCTCTTGTAAATTGTGCAACTGTTGCTTCTTCTGCCGGTGCGATATGCACCTGCGCGGGAACTCTGCCGCCGCTTCGTTTGGCATGGCCCTTTTCCAACAGATGGGTCAGGCGGTAGTATTTTTTGTTATACACGGTATAGCGCATCGGTTCCCCTGGCCTGCCCGGTGTTTCTTTTACAGACCAGCTTCTGGCATAACGGCCAAACCGCTTGGGGCTGTTCTGACGCAGAATTTTTTTACATTCCTCTGCCGCTTTCTGCCCCGCTTCATTGATACCCCTTACCAAATCCTCCTGATAGCCGTCCAGAATTCTTTGCATGGTATCTGCTAAATCATCTATTTGCATTGTTAAGCCCCGCTTTCTTCGTGCCGGTTAATTCAACCAGGCCGTCTGGTCGCTCATAGGTCCTGGTAATTTCATACCGACTACCTTCAAATTCCACAAATTCCTCGCCAGAGTATTCTTCCACATGTACTGCCAGAATCATATCCGGTTTTAAGCCCTTCTCTCCATAGTGATAAAAAGCACTACTTCCGACAGAAATCCTCCCGCACCAGACTTCATTCTTGTCCGTTTTTCCAATCAAAATGCAGTTATCATTCAATGAAACGCTGTTTTTGCTGGATACATAGCCGTTCATGCCTATCACTCCTCATGGATTCCATAATCGCTTGACAGCTTCATATGCTGCGCCATCATCTGATAGCTTTGCCAGTATTTTTCTTTATCCGGATTTCCCAAGCCGAACAACGCCTTACAATACAAGAGGACCGCCTGTTCTACCAGAGGGTCCTCTTCCTTCACGGCAACGCCGGAAATCTCTAAATCCAGCTTGGCCGCCTCGATTAAGCCTCTGATTTCATCATCAAAGGCAGTCGTTTTTATTCTCAGCGCCAGCTTTGCTTTTTCTAACATTGTGCATCACGCCTTATACAGAAGCTTTTTTCTTCGTAATGGTTACCAGAGAATTTACATCCACTACCTTGCCGTCTGCCAGCATAATGGCCTTTGTTACCTTATCGTCCGTATCGTTATCCTCATAGGTTTTTACGGTCATATTCAGGTTGGTATTTAAGATATAATCCTTCATGTTAAAAATAAAGGCCACTACGGTATCGGCAGTCAAAGTCGCACCCAAGGAAGTCATATAATCGTTGCAGACTACAGCCCGGCCTAATAAAAACCGCTCGATGGTCCCGTTCAGACCGTAATTAACGCGGGCAATAGGCTGGCCGTCATTATCCACCATGCCGATAAATTTCATGAAGGTGGTTTTGGTCATATACCACTTGGCATTAGCTTCATACGCCTGTGGAAGTGCTGCCTCCGCCTGGACTAATAATGCATAGTCCGGCTCTGCTGCCGCAGCTAAATCAATATTTTGTCCACTCGGCGCCGTTTCTTTCAGAACACCTTTCGGCTGGCCGCTTCCGGTACCGGAAATAATCGCCTTTTCTAAGGCTTTTACCATGGCCTCCGTCACATTATTTACCAGCATTGTTTCAAAGGCCGATAAAGCCATAGTATCCATTTCCAAAGTGACGGCCACTGCACAGCGCAGCTTATGATAGGCAAAGGTAATACTGCCGGTAGTCTTTTTCTGTTTGTCGCTGTCTGCGCCTTCTGTCACCCAGCTCGCCACCGGCTTCGCGCTGGAGGTTGGAATCGTCAGACCGCCTTTATAGGCTGTTCTGGTTACTTCCGCCAAAATCATCCCGGTAGATTCCATCTTTTCGATGATGCGGTTTAATACTGTAGTTGGAATCATCACGCCGTTTTCTGTCGTTTTGCTAACTTCGTCTGCATTCAGCAATCTTACATCCTGTTTCCCGGTCAGTACATAATTCATAAAGCCGGTTCTATATTCCACTGTATCGTGTACATCGGTTACAGTTGGCGTGATATTACCGCCGAAACCAATCAAATTGACCATCGGTTTCTGTTCCTTCTGCAGTGCTTCCAGGTTAGCTTTATTGACGCGGTATTCCTCCCAGTCATTATCCATAGCGGTTACATCGGCAGTCAGGTTATTAAACTGCTCGGTATCCCCGCTCTGCAGCGCTTCCTCGGCCTGATTTAACAGCTCTGCGCGCTGGTTCTGATAATCTTCGTGGTTTTTAAATTTGAATTTAGGCATTTTTGCATTCTCCTCTCAATTTCAGTAGCTTTAATTTATTTTGTAGCATAAAAAAATCAGGGCTTTGATTGTCCTGATAGGGTACGGTATTTCTAATTTTTTCAAGCACTTCCGGGCTTAAAATATTGGCAAAGCAGGCGTTATAGATGCGCCCTGTGTCGCCGATAATTTCATCAATGAAGCCCTTTTCCTTGGCTTCTCTGGCGTCCATCCAGCTCTCCTTTGCCATAAGGGCCAGCAATTCTTCCTCCTTCATGCCGGTTTTTATCCGGTAAATGTTTGAAACCGACTGATTGGCCGTTTCCAATACGCCTGCCTGCTTGGTCATAACCCTATGATCGCCCTGGGCGCTTCCCGATACGTTATGAATCATATAGAGCGCCCCCGGCACCGCCCGCACCCTGTTTGCGCCGCAGCAGATAATTGTCGCTGCGCTGCCTGCAAAGCCTACAATATCCGCTGTGGTTTCCCCCGGATATTGATTCAAAAGATAATAAATCTCATTGCCTGAAAACATATCGCCGCCGCCCGAATTGACCTCAATGGAAAGCGGCTCGCCCTTTGCTTCTGCAATCACCTTCTGTACATCTCTTGGGCAGACCGCATCGATGCCAAACCATTCATAAATCCATTTATCTTCATTGGGTACGATGGTCCCCTTAATTTCCACCTTCGGCATTTCCATCACCTCCCTCCGCCTTATCTACTGTGGTGGTATCCAGCCGGCGCAGCGGTTTATCCCCGCCGTCTGTCGGCGCCAAATTGAAGGTATCCCGCCATTCATTGGGCGTTAAGGCCCCGCGGTCCACCATAGCCTGCAAGGCAAGCTTGGTGGTGATACTGGCGCATTGCAGATTAGAAGCGTCAAAGGTGATATAATTTCCAAAGCTGCGCTGCTTTCTGGTGAATAGCTTTCGGGTGTATTCGCCCCGCATCTGCAAGGCCAGCGGTTCAATTTGCAGTTCATAATATGCATTCCATTCATCCTCATTGGCCTTAGACTGCACAATCTTTTCATTGGTATTAAAGAAGCTGTAAAGCCTCTGCACCGTTCTGTCTGTTTGGGCCGCATTTGGCACATAATCCTTCGGTTCCACCTGCTGCGCGTCCATGCTGCCGTCCACACCAGCGGCAGAGCCGTTTCCGGTGCTGGTGTCCAGAAAGCTTTTCACAAAATTATCTGTTCGCTCTTTGATATCTTTTTCCTTCATGGAGGCGGTTTTGAATTTTAACAGCCAGCGAATGGCGCTGCCGTTTTTGATCGCCTTTACAATGCCCTGGTCTGCTGTGCCGATAATATTCATCAGACTGACCAACGCTTCTGCCGGACTTTCCCCGAAAATATCATTGTCGTAAAAATCGTCTCTGAGATGGATAATCTCTGAATAGGGCGCTTCCAGGGTTCTGCCATTTTGCAGATAGAATTTCAGATACAAATTTTCCTGGATATATTTTGCTTCTACTCCGGTGCATGGAACCGGATATAATTCGCAGGGCAAGCCCATTTCATCCCGAATAATCAGGATAAAAGCGTTATTATTAAGCGCCAATTGTGTTGCCACCTTTTCCTGCAGAACCTGTCCTGACATATAGGGATTGGGTTCTTCCAAAAGAAAACGCATATACACATCGGGATTGGTCTGAATGGTTTTGCCGTCATTGCGGATATGCTTAGCCGAAAGCTTTCCCACCGCTTTTACTTTGGGCCGGATACAGGCCCGCACAATATCCGACTGATATAATTTCCCATTCCAGTTATAAAAGCCGTTGCCCCGCTCGGTAATCATCTGAAACCGCGTCCTGCGGCCCAATAAGTTGCTGAAAAATCCCATGCTCCCACCTCCTAAATCAAATTATGGTATTCGTCTAAATGTCGCTCTCTTGCCACATAAGCGTCTAACAGGCTTGCCATGCCGTCAACGCGGCGGCGCTGGCTGGTGCCTTTTACCGGCTGAATATTGTTATTCTTATCTACATCAACTGAGGTGTTAGATAGGCACCATTTTAAAATTGGGTTATTGTTATATATGATTTTTTTGCTGGCCAAATCGGCACCCAGCGCTTTCATCGGACCGGAAAGAGTTTTCTTGCCTTGAATTACCTTCTCCATAGCCTCTGCTCCAAAGGTGTTTTTCATTTCCTCTACCCAATAATCGGCGCTCCATGCGTCATATCCAACCCAAGGGATATAAAGGTCATACTGCTCTTTTAATTCCAAAAACCATTCTGTCACAAATTTGTAATGCACTTTATTGCCCGGCGTTACCCGTAAAAGCCCCTGCTCCAGCCATATATCGTATGGAATTTTATCTTCATGCACCCGCTTTTCCAGCAAATCCTCCGGCAGCCAATACATTTGCAGGACATAAAGGTTATCATCCTGTGGTACTTCAAACAAAACTGTTGCGCAAGTGAGGTCTGTGGTGCTGGAAAGGTCTGCCCCGCCGATGCCATAATCCGGTTTTAACTCTGCAATGTCGAAAGTGGCCGGATTGTATAATTCCTCAAAGGTGAGCCAGGCTTCTGTTGTGGTTTCCCGGACATTGAAATCCTTACAAAGTAAATTTTTTACCAGGCGCGGATTGGCCTGGGCGCTATGCACTTTATCTGCCAGTTGGTTTAAGGATTTGATAGTGCCAAGCCCTGGGTTTGCTTTCTGCCAGCAGGCCGGATCTGTCCACTCGGAGCGCTTATCCAACTCATAAACAATGGGAAGCACCCGTTCATTCCGGTACTCCCCATCCTCATAACCGTTTATGATTTTTTCCGCTTCCTCATACTTAATATCAAAGATGCCTTCCCGAACCGTCCCCGCTGTGGTGGTAATCACCGATAAAGGCTGCTCTCTGGCGCTCATCCCATCCACAATAACATCATACAGGTTTTTATCCTCGATGGCATGTAGCTCATCTATCAGGCTGCAATGCACATTGAGACCGTCTAAGGTGTTGCTTTCACTGGATAAAGGCTTGAAGCTGCCATCATTAAATTCTGTGATGATTTCCCCCACTAAACATTTTGCCCGGCGGGATAGGGCCGGTGATTTCTTTACCATCCGCTTGGCTTCGTTCCAGATGATTTTTGCCTGGTCTCGTTTGGTGGCAGCAGATACCACCTCCGGCCCCGCTTCCCCATCGGCAAAGAGCATATAGTTTCCAACTGCTGAAGCCCAGGCGGACTTACCGTTTTTTCTGGCCACAATCAAAATAAATTCCCGGTATTTTCGTATCCCTTCTTCATCAACAAAACCAAATAAGGCGGCAGTCATGGCCTTTTGCCATGGTTCCAGTAAAAAGGGCTGGCCGCCCATTGCGCCTTTGGAATGCTTGCAGTAATGCTCAATAAATAAAATAGCGTGTTCTGCTCTGGATGAATCGTATACCCACGGACTTTCTTTATCCGCTAAATCCCGTACCAGCTTTTGATATACCTTGCGGATTTTCTCGCAGACCACCACCTGGCCCGATTCTATCATCCGCCAGTAAACCAAAATGGGATTATCTGCTGCTAATGAACTTGTCGAATCCATCGTCAACGGCGCCGCCTCCTTCCGGCAGAAGGTCGGTCAACTGGCGAATCACGGCTGCATAATTTTTAACCATGGTGTTATACACTTCAACCTCCGGCGCCTTCTTCGTACCATATTGGTTTTCACCATTTTTATATTCGCTGATGCAGCCCTTCTCATTAATCTCCTGTTGTAAATTCTCCAGTGTGACAGCCATGAAAGCGGCGTTCTCAATCAGCCTCTGTACCAAGTTCTTTTTCTTTTTGTCGATTTTGCTGAACTGTCTTTTTAATTTGTCTTTCTCCTGCTTAATCCGCCTTTCTTTTTCTTCCTCCATGGCATACCACACCCCCCTCTGCAAATTTCCTGTATTTTCTTCCAAGCTCCCTCGCTCGGTTCCCATTTTCCTACCCCGGCTTTATTTTACGGGGGAGCCTCAATTAAATCTCCCGCTGCATTAAACATCACGCCGTCTACGCAAGCCGTATCTGTCCGCATGTGTTCTTTATTGTGACAATCCTGGCATAACAGTTCCAGATTATCTTCTCCTAAAGTAATTGCAGGATTGCCAATATTCTGCGGCGTCAGGTATTCCTTGTGATGCACAATTTCTCCCGGTCTGCCGCAGCGCTGGCAGATTCCATGCTGTTTTAGGTAGATATATTCTCGAACCTCTTTCCACGCTTTAGAACGATAGAACCCTATCGCGAATTCTTTTGCCAGAGCCTCCACCTCTCTGCTTGTCCGATTCGGACAAAACTGTACGAAAAAAAGACACCGGCTAGGGTGTCTTTGGAAGTAAATTGTAAATTGGCCATCTTTCAAACTCTTTTTTCTCATCCTCCGAAAGTTTCTGGAAACAGCATTGAAATTCAATAAAAGCTTCTAATAATATGCAAGCACAACAAACAACTAACCCATTTTTTGTACTTAGTTTTAATAAATACAACTCCTTTTTTCCTCATCTGACAATTTTCCTTTCTTTCTATATTCTATTTGTAACCTATTAATTTGATTAACTTCATTGTTCAACTTTTTGCAATCTAATATTTTCTGTAATTTATCTATTACATCCATCAATTCCTTTTGCCCTTTATCATACTCATTCAATAACAAAAGAATATATATATTTAAATAGACTAAATCATCTTCTGTACCATTTTTTAAATCTTTTATCATCTCTTGTTGATCAAAAATCGTGTTCAATAAATTTTCTGGTTTTATTGCAAACCATCTACTGATTTCTTTTGGTGAATCTAAATTTCCGTTATAAACTGCAATATTTCTTTTGTTACGTAGATAATCAAAAATCAGAAAATTCCCGTTTTCCAACTTTTCATATTCAACTATTAACTGTCGATTCCCAATTAATTGTATATATAAACCATTATTATTTTTAAAGTCTAACACAACCTCTGTCTTATCTACAAAGGCCTTTTCTAAATTTCGGATAACCCTTTCTTCATCTAAAACTTCTTTAGTTGTTAACTTTTCTAACGGAATATTTATTCTCAATAAAAGCGCACCCATTTCTAAAACACTATTTAAAAACTCTACAAATCCGTTGGAAATTTTTTTCTTAAAAGGATTATCGTTTTTTAAGGCGTTGTTTCCATTTATTTTTATTTGATTGCTATCTTTTAGCTTAAGTATGAATTCTGCAGTTTCATACATCTCGCTAAACCTAATATTTGATAAATCAAGTAATGAAAAGACTATTTTATTTTTCTTTTCATCATGAACAACTTTTATACATTTATTTATTACGTTAGTTATTATTTTTTCAGAATATATCCTTTTGAATGGGAAACAAAAATCCGTATCATCAAGCATCAAATGTATTTTTTCTTCTTTTGTTATGATAATGTTTAAGTTTGAAACAAAGAAGTAGAGGTTACCCAAGAAAAATAGGGCATAAGAAATAA
>CABUKW010000028.1 GCA_902492275.1 uncultured Peptococcaceae bacterium | reverse complement strand
CGCGGGACACCCTGATTAAAAGTCAGGTGCTCTGCCGACTGAGCTAATAGCGCACAAGCTATTTTTATGTGGCGGTTCGTGCCAGCCACAGTTATATATGATACAGCCTGTCCCAATAAAAGTCAAGCAAAATTTTCAAAAAAACGAAAGAATTTTTTGCTGTGAGCGAAATGGCATAACCAATGGTGATGCCGTCGTTGTTTTAGCGGAAAAAATATTATGCAGGCAGTGTTATGACGGGTCTGCAATTTATCGAGTCCCTGTCCAGGGTATTGTGCAAACAATCGTTACGTGACGTTTCATGATCATTGTATTGTGGATGGGTGGGCGATACGCCCAGTCATCTCTTTTTTATGATGGGCTGTTTCAGACAGGTATCCCCAATTTGGCGCAAAAATGTTTCACGTGAAACATTTTATGCTCTAATTTTTTGTTTTTTCAGTGTTCTCTGTATTGGTAGCTCTATTAGGGGGGTGCAAAATACAGCCAAAATACCGGTTTTCTGCTCAACCAATACGGATGCGGGGATTTTACTTTGCCTTGTGCTTGTTCTTTCTAAAAATCGTCTTTTAAGAAGGGCTATTGGCTGGAAATTGTTTTGATTTTAGATTGTATCAACGCAGGAAAGTGGGTTCGCTGAACTAGCATAGAAGATATTGTACAAGGTGTCGGTGAATTGCCGACTCCTTGTTTTTTCGTATCATGCCGAATATGGGAAGCATTTTGTCCAAAAAAGAACCGCCCATGAATGATACATGGACGGTTGTTAGCGTTTGTATGCGTTTTTATTTTAAAGTACTGATGAAGTGTTCAATTCTCTTCAATGCTTCTTTAATATTTTCCATAGAGGAAGCATAGCTGCAGCGAACGAAGCCTTCACCGCTGGCGCCAAATGCGTTACCAGGAACAACGGCAACTTTTTCTGCTTTCAGCAGACGTTCGCAGAATTCTTCACTGCTTAAGCCGGTACTCTGGATGGATGGGAAGCAGTAGAAAGCGCCTTTGGGTTCAAAGCAGTGTAAGCCCATTGCATTGAAGCCTTCTACAATAACTTTTCTTCTTTCATCGTAGGATTGTACCATTTTCTGCACTTCTGCTTCACCATGGCGTAAGCCTTCTAAAGCCCCGTACTGCCCCATGGTTGGAGCGCTCATGATACCATACTGATGGATTTTGGTGATGGCTGCAATAACATCCTGCGGACCGCAAGCGTAACCAATTCTCCAGCCGGTCATAGCGAAGGCTTTGGAGAAGCCGTTCAGCACCAGAGAGCGTTCTTTCATGCCAGGCAGAGCTGCGAAGGAATAATGTTTTTCACCGCCGTAAACCAGTTCGCTGTAGATTTCATCGCAGATTACAAACAGGTCATGTTTTTTCACAATTTCAGCGATTGGTTCGTAGTCTTCTTTACGCATGATACCGCCGGTTGGGTTGTTTGGATATGGCAACAACAGAACTTTAGAATTTGGAGTGATTTTCTTTTCCAGTTCTTCTGCGGTTAAGCGGAATTCATCTTTTTCATAGGTAGACAGGCTAACTGGTGTGCCGCCTGCCATAATGGTTAATGGACCATAGCATACGAAAGATGGGTCTGGAATTAATACTTCATCGCCAGCACCAATCAGAGCGCGGAAAGCCAAGTCGATCGCTTCGCTGGCGCCAACGGTGATTAATACTTCTTTCGCTGCGTCATAGCTCAAATCATATTTTTTCAGATAGTTGCAGATTTCTTCGCGCAGTTCGATTAAACCGGCATTGGAAGTATAAGCGGTTTTGCCCTGATGCAGAGATTCGATGGCAGCGTCCATCATCAATTTTGGTGTTACGAAATCCGGTTCCCCAATGCTCAGGGAGATGCAGTCCTCCATAGTTGCTGCCAGGTCGAAGAATTTACGAATTCCGGATGGTGGCAGATCAACAACTTTTTGATTAACAAAGTTTGACATGTAAAATCACCTTTCTTTTAATATAATTTTTTAAAAGTAAATACTTGCATTACCAAAAGTATACAATATACAGGACGAAATGTCCATCACAGAAAGAATTATGCTTCTCTAATGCCATTATAGTATATCACAGAGGGAAAAGCAGTATTAAATTTTCTTCTTGAACGAAAAGAATTTTAATGCTTGGTATTCATTTGCATGTGGAAAAAAGTATTAAGTCCTGTAAAAGAATTGCTGAAAAATCTGTCATCACAATGGTAGACAAGGCGGGCGTTGCATCAGTTTCTTACATATTCAAGCAGGTCGTGCAAATCACATTCTAAAACATAACAAAGTCGTGCCATAACTGCTAAATCAACGCGCTGTACTTCATTGTTTATATAAGCCTTGAGTTGTGTTCGCTGCATTTCAGCACGGCAGGCCAATTTATTAATGCTTATATTTTGCTCGTCCATGACTTCTTTTAATTTTAAATGAATATAGCCGTAATCAATATCACGCATAGCATACCTCCTATCTAAGTAAATGATATTTAGTATTGAAATTCTTTCCTATGAGTGGTAATATATGAGTAGATATATACTCAATCTGAAATAAAATATGTTGAGACAAGGAGGATTTTTATGAGTAAAAAAATGAGACATTGCGCAGTATGTGGTGAAGAAATTGCCTCGTCTGCAAAAGTATGTCCTAAATGTGGTGCGGCTAATAAAAAGCCGATTTATCAGAGGGGCTGGTTTATTGTAATCATGGTTCTTGTTATTCTTACTACAATAGTGAGTGTGAGCGGAACTGGTGAGGGTGAAGACAAAGATATTTCGTATACTGCATATACTGTAGATCAGTTAATGGAGGATTTAGATAAAAATGCAGCAAATGCATCAAGTGTATATGAAGATCAATATGTGGAGTTGACAGGCCGTTTAGCAGTGATTGACAGCGATGGGAAATATGTAAGTATACATCCGCTAAATGATAAATGGTCCATTGTAGGAGTTCTTTGTTCAATAGAAAATGAGGAACAGAAAAATGTAATTATGAAGATGGCAATTGGTGATACAGTTATTGTGCGTGGAAAAATCACCAGAGTTGGAGAAGCTTTAGGATATTATCTTGATATAGATGATATTGAGAAAAAATGAATCTGAATGGAGAACGTGATTTATCATGGACGGATATTATCGGATTCCTACCAGTAATTTTTTATTGGTATGTTCTGTAATTATTGGCATATTGCTATGCTTGCCAACATTATTGATTAGTTCGGTTATACCAATTTGTTGCTATTTAATATTGGAGAATTGCAAATATTATTATAATGACGAACAGTTAGTAGTGGAAACAGGAGTATTTTTTAAAAAGAAAAAAATTGTGCCATTGTACAGGGTTGTAAAGATATCTGCAGAAGATAACATATTTAATTTTGGGAAGATATATATCAAAGAGCGGGAACAAGTAATTATATTGGATTATGTTTCTCATCCAAGGAATGAAATGATGAAACTTTCAGAAAAATGGGAAATAGCAAAAAGCAAGAATACAAGGAATGAGATTTTATAGGAGGAAAATATGAATAAAAAAGAACAATTAAAAGGTTTTGTTGGCGGAGTAGTAGTAACGGCCCTAATGGTTGGCATGATGCCAATGGCCTCGGCTGCGGTGCAGCAGTTAAGTATTCCAGTTAGTTATAATAATATTCAGATTGTTGTAGATGGTGAGAAGTTGGAAACAGAGAAAGAACCATTTATCTATGAAGGGACAACTTATTTACCGGTTAGAGTTGTAGCGCAGGCTACAGGGAAAGACGTTACATGGGATAACACTAGTCAAACAGTTTATTTGGGAAACGTTCCAACAAATATAACATCGACAGAAACAACAGCATCGCAAACAAACTATTCCAGAAAAAATCCTGCACCAGTAGGAACAACTCAAACAATAAAAATAGAAGATTATAGTAAAAGTTATACGGCTACGGTTACAGTTTTAAGTACAGAACGAGGCGCGTCTGCTTGGGAGAAAATAAAAGCGGCAAACTCTTATAATGAGGCAGCGCCAGAAGGACAAGAATATGTTTTAGCGAAAATAAAAGTCGCGGTAAATAATGTAAAAGACGATGCTGCAGTATCAATAGAGGGATATAGTATGTTTGACGCATTTACTCAAAATGATGAAGAATACAAGAAAAATTTTGTCGTAGAACCTGAGCCAGAATTAGAGGCTGACATCTATAGTGGCGCAAGTACAGAAGGCTACGTTGTGTTTTGCGTGAATAAATCGGACAAAAATCCTAAAATTGTTTTTGGCCGTGATTACACAGGAGCAAATGGGATTTGGTTTAAATTATAAATCATAAATCATTTTTTATTTTAATTTGTTTAATGATAGTTGGCTTTCCATTTAATGAATACTCAAAGTAAAAAAATCGAGGTTCATGCTGGAAAGCTTTTTTAAATCCAATTTTATATATGAAATTTCCCAAATCCATTCATAAATTGATAGTATTCGTTGCATGGATTTTTCTGTATAATAAAATCATAAAATGAATTCATATTATTGATAAATAAAAAGATGGAGGTCATGGGAATGGAAAAATTATATTTTAACGGCGATGTGATTACCATGGAAGGCGAGGGCGATTACGCGCAGGCGGTGTTGGTGGCGGATGGCAGGATTAAAGCGGTTGGCGCCTATGATGCGGTTGCCGCGCAAAAATCGGAGAACTGTCAATTGGTGGATTTGCAGGGTAAGACGTTGATGCCTTCGTTTATTGACGCCCACGGGCATGCTACCATGACGCCGATGTTTGCCGGTCAGTGTGATCTATCCGGCTGTAATTGTTTGGCTGATATTGTAACAACGCTGCAGGCCTATCAGGGTGAACGGCAAATTCCGACGGGACAGACTATCATCGGCGTAAATTATGACAATAACTTTTTAGCGGAAAACCGTCATCCCCATCGGGACTTGCTGGATGAGGTTTCGACAGAGCGTCCGGTGGTTGTGGTACATGTTTCTGTCCATATGGCGGTGGGCAATTCTCTGGCGCTGAAAAATTTAGGTTTTGCCGATGATATAGCCGACATTCCGGGCGGTGAAATTGGCCGCTATGAAGACGGTCGTTTGGACGGTTACCTGGCAGAGACGGCTACGTATCCGCTTTTGGGCTTGGCTTTCGGCGAATTGCAAAGTCAAGTGGTACAGCTATGGCCGATAGCGCAGCAAATGTATTTGTCCAATGGTGTTACCACCGTGCAGGACGGCGCTTCCAACGCCGATTGTTTGAAAATGCTGACTGGCTTTGACGCAGCCGGTATGGTGAAGCTGGACGTGGTGGCCTATCCAACTTTCCAGGTAGAGGCCCACAAGATTGCGGCTGAAAATCCTGCGTTGTGCAAAAAATATAATGGTCATGTGAAAATCGGCGGGTATAAGCTGGTGCTGGACGGTTCTCCGCAGGCCAGAACCGCTTGGTTGAGCAAGCCGTATGAAAACAGCGAGGCCTGCGGCGTACAGATTATTCAGGATGATGAAGTAAAGCAATATATGAAGCAAGCGTTGGACGACGACATGCAGGCCTTGGTGCATTGCAACGGCGATGCCGCCGGCGACCAGTTCTTGCGCTGTTATGAGGAAATGCTTCCTCTGTCAGAAAATCCCAACAAAGAAAATTTGCGTTTTACCATGATTCATTGCCAGACTATGCGGAAAGATCAAATTGAAAAAATGGCGCAGTTGAAGATGATTCCTTCTATTTTTGTGGCGCATGTCAATTATTGGGGCGATGTGCATCTGCAAAATTTGGGACCGGTACGCGGCAATTATATCAGCCCTGTAAAGGACGCTATGGACGCGGGGTTGGTTTATAATTTCCATACCGACACGCCTGTAACGAAACCGGATATGCTGCACAGCGTTTGGAGCGCCGTCAATCGGGTAAGCCGCAAGGGCGTTGTGGTTGGCGCTGACCAGCGGATTGGCGTGTATGACGCTTTGAAAGGCATTACCATCAATGCCGCCTATGAATATTTTGAAGAGGAGGAAAAAGGCTCCCTGAAAGCTGGGAAACGGGCTGATTTGGTAATCCTGAGCGACAATCCGTTAAAAGTTGACTCAATGGCAATCAAAGATATTCAAGTGTTGGAAACTATAAAGGATGGGGAAACGGTTTACCAACGAAAATAGACGAAATACGCCGACGAATTTGATGATGTGTATGGGTTTCCTGGGGGAAATCCATACACATAAATTTATATTATTATTTCAAAAAAGATATTATTTATTTATCAAATTTTTTTGTATAATAGATATATTAAGAAGCGTTATATGTATTAAGAATCTTATATATCTACAGGAGGCGTTTTGTCTATGGAAAAATTATTCTTCAATGGCGACATCATTACCATGGAAGGCAAAGGTGATATTGTACAAGCAGTATTAGTAGCTGATGGCAAAATCAAAGCTGCAGGCGCGTATGATGCTGTTGCTGCCCAGAAAAGTGAAGCCTGTGAATTGGTGGATTTGCAGGGAAAAACCTTGATGCCAGGTTTTATCGATCCCCACAGCCACGCTGCTTCTATGGCCCCGATGTTTGCAGATTTATGCGATTTGTCTGCCTGCAACAATTTTGACGAAATTGTTGCGGCCCTGAAAAAGTACAAGGAGGAACGTCAGGTGCCTGCTGGCGAAATGATCGTAGGCTATAATTATGATGAAAACTTCCTGGCAGAACAAGCGGCTCCTCATCGTGACTTGTTAGATCAGGTATCCACGGAGCATCCGATTACCATCCTGCATGTATCGGTGCATATGATAGTTGCCAACAGTCTGGCTTTGGCCAAAGTAAATTATACCGATGATATGGCCGATGTTCCTGGTGGTGAATTGGGCCGTTATGAAGATGGCCGTTTGAATGGATATCTGGCAGAAGCGGCGACCTACGGGTTGATTGGCGGCATCTTTGCCTCTATGCAGCAGAAAATGGGTCAGTTATTCCCTATTGCGCAGCAGCTGTATGTATCTAACGGGATTACCACTGTGCAGGACGGCGGCTCTGATGACGGCGTGGTCAAAATGCTGTTGGCTTTCGACCAGGCAGGGCTGTTAAAAACAGATATTGTCGCTTATGAAAGCTGCAGTCCAAAAGCCCATGATACAATGATAGAATATAAGGATTTGTGCGGTCAGTACAAAGGTCATGTAAAAATTGGCGGCTACAAGGTTGTACTGGATGGTTCTCCACAGGCCAGAACTGCTTGGATGACCCAGCCCTATGAAGACAGCGACGAATACGGTGTGCCAATCGTAAAAACAGAAGACTTGGAAGGCTATGTAAAACAGGCTTTGGACGATAATATGCAGATTTTGGCCCACTGCAACGGCGATGCTGCTGGAGATCAGTATCTGGGCGCTATCGAGAAAATGCTGCCATTGTCTGACAATCCTAACAAAGAAAATCTGCGGTTCACCATGATTCATTGCCAGACCGCCCGGAAAGACCAGATTGAAAAAATGGCACAGCTGAAAATGATTCCATCTATCTTTGTAGGCCATGTAAACTATTGGGGCGACGTACACATGAAAAACTTCGGGCCTGTTCGCGGCAGTCGGGTGAGTCCTGTAAAAGATGCGCTGGATGCTGGCTTGGCCTATAATTTCCATACCGATACGCCAGTTGTACGTCCTGATATGCTGCATGCTGTATGGACAGCCGTAAATCGTGTTACCCGCAGCGGCGCAGTGATTGGCGCTGACCAGAGAATTGGCGTGTATGACGCTTTGAAAGGCGTTACCATCAATGCTGCCTACGCTTATTTTGAAGAAGACAGCAAAGGTTCTATCAAAGCAGGCAAACGGGCTGACTTGGTGATCCTGAGCGACAACCCATTAAAAGTAGAGCCGATGGCGATTAAAGATATCAAAGTATTAGAAACCATCAAAGATGGCGTAACTGTTTATACTGCGTAAATCATCATATCAAAAAAGAAAAAGGCGTTGTCGATTTGCGACAGTGTGTCCTAAACTGTCTACGAAGCTGTAGAAAATATTTTCATAAACGAAAAAACTCTATGTGATTAGTAATTTTTTCACATAGAGTTTTTTGTGTTTCAGTTTAAAAGATATCAGTTCAAAAGATAAATAAAATAATTTAAGCAGCCGGCAAAAGTTACCCACAATAGATAGGGCAGCATTAGATAACAAGCTGGTTTGGAGATTGGGCGGAACAAAATCATCGTTGCGGCAATCAGCAGCCATAACAGAATAAGCCAAAGAAAGGCAAACAGATATAATTTTAGATTGAAAAAGAGAATAGGCCACAAAAAATTAAAAGCAAGCTGCATGCCATATACAGCCAGTGCAATACGATTTGGCTTTCTGGATATAGCCACCAGATAGGAGGCAATTCCCATAAGGATATATAGAATTGTCCAAGCTACGGGGAATATCCAATCCGGTGGCGTGAGCGTGGGCTTGTTGACTGCGCTGAAGGCTTCCATGCCGTTCCGAGTCAGCAGGGCGGATAAACCGCCAACAGCAAGTGGTATGACAAGACAGCTTATCAGCTTTTTCCATTGAATTTTCAAATTGTTACCCCCTAATCAAGTTATGTATTGCGCGATAGCTCTATGCTATTTTTTACAAAAAACAATGATTTAATAAATTTTTTATGGTAGTTTCTTATAAATTTCTGCCAAATAGATGATTCATGGATCTGTAATGTTTTAATCAATAGACGCCTCAGAACTTAAAAAAATTATCTTGTATATTTTTTTTCGAATAGCTTGTACGATTTTTTATTTTGTTATATACTTATGATAGATATATATGGTTGTTGCACTATGCAGACTGCACCGCTGCAGAACGGCCATAAGCCCAGTTGTATGGGCGAGGGAAGATATTTTATTCAAAAAAGGAGAGGGACATTTTGAAAAAAAGAAGATTAGCTGCTATTTTTGCCAGCACCTTATTGATTGCAGCAGTAGCTCTGACAGGCTGTGGCGGCAACAAAGATGCACAGCAGGATCAGCAGGCCAATGCTGATGGAGGCGAAAAGATTACAATCGTGTTCAGTCACAACCAGCCGGTTGAATCACCAGAAGGTGTTGGTGCGCAGGCCATGGTAGACAAATTATATGAATTACTGGGTGAAGATCGTATTTCTGTAGAATTGTATCCTGCACAGCAGAGAGGCAATCTGCGTGAACAGGCAGAAGCAACTCAGATTGGTGATATCAATATCACCATGCAGCCAGTATCTACTGTGACTCCATTTGTGGATGACATTAAAGTAATCGATTTCCCGTACCTGCTGCCAGCAGATCGGGAACAGATTTTTGAAGTGTTAGACGGTGAACTGGGCCGTGAAGCATTGGATAGACTGGAAACAGGCGGCTTTAAAGGTTTGGGCTTCTGGTTTGAAGGCTACAAGCTGTTCACCACCAATGGCAAAGAAATCCATAGTCCAGCCGATTTCCAGGGTATGAAAATCCGCATTATGGAATCTCCATTACTGCAGGCACAATACGAAAACTGGGGTGCCATTGCAACTCCAATCGCTTACAGTGAACTGTACAGCGCATTGGAACAAGGCACTGTAGATGGGGAAGAAAACCCAATTCAGACGATTGTATTGAATAACTATCAGGAAGTACAGAGTCAGATTATTCAGTCCTATCATGGTACCATGACCTACATTCTGATGGCAAACCTGGAATGGTTCAACAGTCTGCCAGAAGATGTTCAGGAAGCAATCGTTGAAGCAGAAGCTTATGGCCGTCAGGAAACCCGTAAGGCTTATGCAGAACAGGAACAGCAGTATCTGGATGTTGTAAAAAATGCAGAAGGTGTAAATTACTATGAATTAACACCAGAAGAAATTGAAGCATTCAAAGCAACTGTACAGCCTGTATATGACAGCCAGACAGCCGGCAGCGAATGGCAGGCCGATTATGTTCAGAGATTGCAGGAGGCGTTTGCAGCTCTGTAATTAGTACAAGGACTGTTAAGTTTTTATTGTTGAGCAGAGAGTGTTTCGCAGGTGCAGCGGTTCTCTCTGCTTCTTTCATGTTTTGCTGCATGACGGAGAAGTGGTGCCATCTGCAGTTACATAAAATAGGTTCCTTTTATAACTAAGAGGAGGAGTAAACAAGAATGGAAGAAAAAAAGAACAAAACTCTGACAGATAAATTAATCTGGCTGGAAGATAACATATTGGCATTGATTGTGCTTGCCATTACAATTTTGCTGTTTGTGAATGTTATTTTGCGGTATGCCAGTCGCTATGCTGTTCTTCCCACGATTTCCTGGGCAGAGGAAGCTATCCGTTATGGAATCATCTGGACTACCTTTTTAGCGGCAGCCAATGCTTTCCGGCGGGAAAGTCATTTTGGGGTAGATGTTATTTTTCGGGTGAAGTCTGCGCCGTTTGTAAAATTTATACGGCTTTTAGATGATGCAGGCTGCTTTATTTTTTGCGGTTTTGTATTATATTACGGTATTCAGATGGTGTCCTTTAACATGGGAGGCGGACAGATTTCCCCATCGTTAAAATTGCCTCTGTGGCTAGTATACAGTGTAATACCTTTTTCTGGCGGTTTATCTATGATATTTATTGCTCGTAACTTTATTCGCAAACTGAGAACGCCGGCGGAAGTATTACATCAGTATAATAATACATCACAGGGAGGGGCTGAATAAGTTATGATGATTCCTGTTTTGATTATAGGCTTGCTGCTGTTTCTATTGCTAGGTATGCCTATTTATGTTTCTTTAGGGTTGGGCTCTTTTGTAGCGCTGGAGTTCTTTTCTGATGGCAACCCTATGTTGCTGATTCAGCGTTTCTTTGCTGGGATTGATACCTTTGGCCTGATGGCGTTGCCATTCTTTATTTTGGCGGCCAATCTAATGGACACCGGCGGTTTATCTCGCCGCATTTTAAATGTGGCGCGCGGTCTGGTCGGCCACATCACTGGCGGTATGGCCATGACGACCCAACTGGCCAGTATGTTCTTTGGCGCGTTGTCCGGCTCCAGTCCGGCAACAGTAATGGCTATTGGGAAAATCATGAATCCAGAGCTGGAACGTTCCGGCTATCCCCGCTCTTTTATTTCCGGTTTGCTGGCCTCCTCCGGCTCCGTTTCACTGATTATCCCACCCAGTATCACATTAATTATTTATGCCGCCGCTGTGCCGAACGTTTCTGTAGGGAAATTGTTTATGGCTGGTTTAGGTGCTGGGATTGTATATGGTCTGGTTAGTATTATTTATATTTATTTTTATGCCCGTAAGAATCAGATTCCTCGCGATAAGAAGGTAAGCGGCCAAGAATTGCTACATTCTTTAATTGATGCAGCGTGGGCCTTAATGATTCCTGTTATCATTTTAGGCGGTATTTACGGCGGTTTCTGTACAGCTACGGAAGCAGCCGGTATTTCTGCTATCTATGCCGCTTTTGTTGGTCTGGTAGTTTATAAAGAGTTGAATTGGAAAGGTGTTATGAATGCCTGTGCCGCTACGGCCCGTTCTTGTGGGGAAATTTTGGTACTGGTAGCTGCTGCTCAGGCGTTAGGCTGGATGCTGACCCGCGGACAGGTACCTCAAATGGTGACCACCTTTATTGCTGATAATATCACATCGAAAATTCTGTTCCTGTTGTTGGTTAACTTGGTGCTGCTGGTAATGGGGATGTTTATGGAAGGTGTGGCCTCTATTATCATCGTAGCGCCGCTGATTTATCCGGCCGCGGTGGCTTTAGGTGTAGATCCAATTCATTTAGGTACCATTATGATTTCCAACTTGGCTATCGGCATGTTCACACCGCCCTTTGGCATGAACATTTTTGTCACCAGCTCAATTACTAAAGCCGATATGGTGGAAATGCTGCCGGGTATTATTCGCTTCTTCGTCGTCGACTTAATTGCGTTGCTGTTGATTACCTACATTCCACAGATTTCACTGTTCTTGCCGAATTTATTGAAATAGGATACAAGGATTCTCACTGTAAAAAGCGCAGAAAATTTATAACGAATATAAAAATACCTCCTGATGGTGTGCAAAGGGCTGCTGACCTGCACCGAATGTCAGGAGGTGTTTTTTGTGTATAACAATCAGCAGCGGTACCGCAAAAAAGGCGAACTGCACCAATTCTTACAAAACTGTTAGATTTGTTTTTCTCACGGAAAGATTTTGGAAAGATTTATGCTGTAAAATGAAGGTATCAAAAACAGACCTTTGAAAATGCTATTTGTATGGAGGGAGAAACGATGTCTATTTTACAGACTAAGGATTTGAAAAAAATTTATGGCAGCGGAGAGAACGCGGTACATGCGCTGGCTGGCGTGGATTTAGCTGTAGAACCAGGGGAATTTGTGGCCATTGTAGGCACGTCTGGTTCGGGTAAGTCTACCCTGCTGCATATGCTGGGCGGACTGGACCGGCCTACATCTGGCAGTGTGATGGTAGACGGGAAGGACATTTTTGCTTTAAAAGATGAAGAACGAACCATTTTCCGGCGGCGCAAAATCGGCTTTGTGTTTCAGAATTATAATCTGGTGCCAGTGCTTAACGTGTATGAAAATATCGTATTACCTATTGAGTTGGATGGTAACGTACCTGATGTTCAATATGTACAGAACATTGTAGAAACATTGGGATTGCAGAGCAAACTCGGCAGCTTGCCCAATCAACTATCAGGCGGTCAGCAACAGCGGGTAGCTATTGCCCGTGCCCTGTCCACGAAACCGGCTATTATCTTGGCCGATGAGCCTACCGGAAATCTGGACAGCAAAACCAGCCAGGATGTGTTGAGCTTGCTGAAAGTGACCAGCCAGAAATTCAGCCAGACCATTGTGATGATTACCCACAATGAAGAAATTGCCCAACTGGCCGACCATATCATTCACATCGAAGACGGCCGTATTGTGATGCGTTAGGAGGTGGCGGCCATGCAGGTAAAAAATCGCAGTTGTATTCGGCGGCTCAGTTGGAAAACGCTGGGCGCCGCCCGCACCCGCAATATCATCGCTATTTTAGCCATTGGGCTGACTGCAATGCTGTTCACGGCATTGTTCACCATCGCTTTTTCGCTTAACGATTCTATTCAGGATAATAATTTCCGGCAGGTGGGTACTTGGAGTCATGGCGGTTTTAAATATTTGACAGAAGAACAGTTCCATGAACTGAAAGAGGATTCGCTCATTAAGGAATACGGTTTGCGTCGCGTTGTAGGTATGCCAACGGAGATTCCTTTCAACAAATCCCATGTGGAGATTGGTTACAGTGATGCGAACAGTGCTCACTGGACGTATTGCGACCCTATAGAGGGCCGCTTGCCGCAGGAGGGCACTGATGAAGCGGCCACCGATACCTATGTGCTGAAGCTGTTGGGCGTGGAGCCTAAGCTAGGCGCAGAGTTTACGATTCACTTTGTAGTAAACGATGTGCCTACTACACAAACCTTTACGCTATGTGGTTGGTGGGAATATGATGACGCCATTGTAGCAAACCATGTGCTGATTCCACAAAGCAGAGTGGAAGATATTTTACAACAGTTGGAGGTAACGCCCTCCGGTACGTGTGGCACATGGAATGTAGATGTAATGCTGGAAAATTCCCTGCATATTGAGGAAGATCTCGACACCATTTTGACCAATCACGGGTATCAGAGCGAAAATCACAGTCAGACTAATTATATTGCAACCGGAGTAAACTGGGGCTACACTGGCGCACAGCTAGATAGCAAGTTGAACCCTGCGGCGGTAGCAGCTATCGCAGTAATTCTGTTGATTATCATTTTTACCGGTTATCTGATTATCTATAATGTGTTTCAGATTTCTGTCACCAACGATATTCGCTTTTATGGATTATTGAAAACGATCGGAACCACAGGACGGCAAATTAGACGTATTGTGCGGCAACAGGCGTTGTTATTATCTATAGCGGGTATTCCGATAGGCTTGCTGCTGGGTTATGGTTTAGGCTATGTGCTAACGCCAGTGATGATGGAGCAGCTAAACGGCGTAACCGCTAACCTACGCTCGGTCAATCCGATGATCTTTATTGGTTCGGCGCTGTTCGCGCTGTTCACCGTATTGATTTCCTGCCATAAGCCAGGTCGTATGGCTGCCCGCGTGTCGCCGGTGGAAGCAGTGCGCTATACAGAAGGCGGTAAATTGAAAAGCCGTAAACGGCGCAAGCAGCAATTCAAAAATCAACACGGCGCGTCGCTGCCCAGAATGGCCTGGGCCAATTTGGGGCGCAGCCGCAGTAAAACCGTCATAACGGTGGCTTCTTTATCGCTGGCTGTGGTGCTGCTCAATTTGACCGTTACCTTCACCAACGGCTTTGATTTAGAGAAATATTTGTCTAATCACACCGTTTCTGATTTTATAGTGGCAGATGCCGGCTATTTTCAGACTGGCGGCGGATTTTTTGAAGCAGAACGGGCCTTGCCTGAAACTGTAATTGACCAGATCAATGAGCAAGGCGGCGTAGAAGCTGGCGGACGGATTTACGGGCAAACCTCGACTGTGCAGGAATTTGTAACCGAAGACTATTTTCGCAACCGATATAGCCGTTGGACAAATGAGGCCTATATGGACCAATATGTAGCTTCACGGGAAAAAAACGAGATCGGTTCACTTGCCGATGGCGTGCAGCTTTATGGTATGGAGCGCTATGCATTAGAGAAATTGACGTTGCTGGACGGCGATATCAGCAAGCTGTTTGAACCGGGCAGCCGCTACATTGCCGCCGTCTATGGGTACGATGATTACGGCAAGCCCTATCTGGACAGTCATTGGGCCAAATTAGGCGACACCATCACATTGCGGTATGTAGAGGAATTTGAATACTATGATCCAGACACCGGAGCTGTTCTCAGTGAAGCGGAAATTGAAGCAGGCGCTGCCTATAAGCAGCGGGCCAAAGTATATCGGGATGTGCAGTACGAGGTAGCGGCTTTAGTGGGCGTTCCCACTGCTCTGAGTTATCGTTACTACAGCTACGATCAGTTTGTGTTGAACGACCAGACCTTTGTGCAGGACAGTGGCACCAGCAGCATCATGCAATATTGCTTTGATACTACGCAAGCAGGCAATGGGCCAATGGAAACCTTCCTGCATGATTTCACCAACAATCAGCAACCCCAGTATGATTACGAAAGTAAGGCTACTTATACCGAAGAATTTCAGGCGCTGCGCTCCATGTTTTTAATTTTCGGCGGTGCGCTGAGCTTGATCATTGGCTTAGTTGGAGTGTTAAACTTTCTTAATGCCATTTTAACCGGTATTTTAGTGCGGCGGCGGGAATTTGCTGTGCTGCAATCCATCGGCATGACAGGCAAGCAACTCAAAACCATGCTGGTGTGGGAAGGCATTTACTATGCGTTAGCCGCTGTGCTAGTATCCCTTGTATTGAGCATTGCCATCGGGCCGGTGTGTGCCGTTGCCTTAAACAGCATATTCTGGTTTTTTACCTATCAGTTTTCCTTGGAACCGATATTGTATATCACGCCTATCTTTCTAGCCTTAGGTGCAGGCCTGCCGCTATTCGTTTATAACACTGTAGCAAAACATTCCATTGTAGAACGGCTACGGCAGATAGAGTAAAGAGCGGCATCATGTAAGGTGCTCCTGTTTATCAGATTTTCAATGAAGAAGTATAAAATGTGACTACCGCCTATTTTTTCATGGCGGTCTCATAAAAAACTGCGTTAGAAAGGGCCTGCATTGCAAGATGCTTTGCATTTGTAATACAGGCCCTTTGGCATGCGGCGGTACTGGCGCAGAACGATACTGTGACTAACCGTATACGCAGCTATTTGTGGTCGGACTGAGAACGGGTGCTACCACTTTCTTTTCCTGAAATCACAGGAGCAGAAAAAAATGATGTATTGTAAAAAACACAAAGTGCTATTGCGCCACTAGGAAAAATGAGCTAAAATAACTATCAATAGCGAAAGGAGTCGGTAGAAATGATTATTATTTTAAAGCAAGGCGCCAACGCAGAACAGGTGCAGCAGATTTCCCACTGGATTGAAAGCAATGCCAATGTGCAGGTAAACCCTATTGTTGGTTCTATGACTACCATTTTGGGTTTGGTTGGCGATACCAGCAGTGTTGATATGGGATTAATCCGTTCTAATGAATTGGTTGAGGATGTAAAACGTGTATCGGAGCCGTATAAAAAGGCTAATCGTAAATTCCATCCTGATGACACCGTGATTGAAATCGGCGAACAAAAGCTGGGCGGCGGATATTTCCAGGTAATTGCCGGCCCTTGCTCGGTAGAATCAGAAGAACAAATTTTAGAAGTGGCGCGGTCTGTAAATGCCGCTGGGGCTAAAATGCTGCGGGGCGGCGCTTTTAAACCCAGGACATCGCCATATTCCTTCCAAGGGATGCGGGCAGAAGGCTTGGAACTGCTGCTAGAAGCAAAAAAAGAAACAGGTATGCCGATTGTTTCCGAATTGATGAGTCTGGCCCATTTTGATCTGTTCGAGGACGTGGACGTTATTCAGATCGGCGCCCGTAACATGCAGAACTTTGAATTATTGAAGGAACTGGGCCACTGCAATAAGACCATCTTATTAAAACGGGGTTTGGCCAATACCATTGAAGAACTGTTAATGAGCGCCGAATATATCATGTCCGGCGGTAATGAAAACATTATTCTGTGTGAACGGGGAATTCGTACCTTTGAAACCTATACCAGAAATACTTTAGATTTGTCAGCCATTCCGCTGATTAAAAAGTATTCCCATCTGCCAGTCGTGGTAGACCCAAGCCATGCAACCGGTCACGCCTGGATGGTACCGACTATGGCTAAAGCGGCCATTGCGGCCGGAGCCGACGGTTTACTGATTGAAGTACACAACAATCCATGTAAAGCCAAATGTGACGGCGCCCAATCGTTAAATTGCGAAGAATTCACCAATCTGATGGCGGATTTGAAAAAACGTGTGGAATTTGAAGGCAAAGTGCTGTAATAGAATTTGCTAGGAAAAAGAGAAAGCCTTTTTGATGGAAGAACATCAAAGAGGCTTTTTGTTGTAAATGACAAGTTTTCTTAAAATAGTTTTAATAAAACAAATACTGATTGTGTTTGCTTGCCGTTTCCTGCTGTTCCAATTTACGGTCGTCTTCATTCATTTTCTGGGCAATATCCTGGTATAACTTACGAATTAACTCGATGGTTACTGTGGAGGCTTTCGGCAACGTATTACGGGACGAATAAGCGATGTAGGTAGTTAAAGACACATCAGCATCGGACAAGGGAACCGGGATAATCATGCCTGCATTGACATAAATATCATCATAGGCCATCAGACGGGGCAGCATGGCATAAGCCAAACCTTTGGAAACCGCTTTTTTAATGCTGGCCCGGTCGGTGAAGCTGTAATAATTTTTTGCGTATTCATGGCTGTCAGGCTGAAAGCATTCATAGCTTTCCATCATCACATAATCGTTGAAAAAGGCCGGAATGTCATTTTCCAAATCCTCCATGCAGACGCTGCTTTTACGAGCCAGTGGATGATTGCGATGTAAAAAGCAATACATTTTATCATCAAAAACTGGCTCAATGATGATATTATTTTTGGCAGCTTCCTGAAAAATCTGCTCTTTGGTGCTGGGCGAATAGGTGCCGATGGCCAAATCAGCAGTGCCAGAAATAAGGGCAGGCAGGATTTTGCAGGGCCGCAGCTCAATAATATTGGCATTGATATGAGGATAATCTTTCTTCAGCGCCTGAATTAAATTAATCATCAAGGCATTGCAAAATACGGGTACGGCGGCCAGATTGAGATTGGTGACAGTGTCATTGTCTGGATTGGATAACTCTTTTACCTGCTCTAGTTGCCGCACGATTTCCTCAGCAATTTTCAGTAACGATTCGCCTTTATCGGTCAGCGCCACACCAGAGGCCGAGCGTTTAAAAATTTGAAAGCCCAATTCGTCTTCCAGATTTTGAATAGCCGTGCTGAGCGATGGTTGAGTGACATACAATTTTTTCGAGGCCTTAGACATAGACTTGCAACGGGCAATTTCTACAATGTATTGAAAATGTTCTAAACGCAATGGAGTTCCTCCTCTTTCTTTTACCTCCAGAAAACACACAGGCAGGATTCCTGCTGTTAAATATATTTCTATAGCAACTATTATCTATTATAAAGTTTTATCGAAGAAAATACAATTACAAAAAAGCCTCATTGACAACAACAATAGGGGGTATAAGAATTCAGAAATTGGCAAAATCAAAATAATCATTATAATTATCATTAAGAACAGAAATATTTATACAGTTGCGAATAGCGCCGTATCAATCATTTTGTTCAAAGCTGTGTGATTGCAACAAGTTGTACATATTTTTTACAAAGGAGAGAATTTTTTATGGAAACCATTACTTATGAAAAGCTGCCCCATATTGTAGAACGGCAGTATGCAGCAGAACAGGCCTTTTTAGCCGAATTTGAAACAGGAACCTACACCTTAACCAACCCTCTGGTAAAGTTAAATCCTTATGAATTTTGCCCGCTGACCGCAGTCATTTTATTTGAAATACCGGCAGCCAGCGAAGCAACCATTACCGTGCTGGGCAAAGAGCCGGCTGGTAACATCAGTCACACCTTCCCCGCTGCCAAAAAACACATTCTGCCTATCTATGGCTTATATGCCGATTATGAAAATACGGTGGAAATCGTTTTGGCTAACGGCGAAAGAAGCACTGTTAAAATTCAGACAGAGCCGTTGATGAAAGGCGTGCCACTGGCCACCAAAATGGAAACGACCAAAGAATATTTGGGCGACAATCTGATTTTCCTGACGGCGGCCATGCGCTCCATGCCTGTTGCTTATGACTACAAAGGCGATTTGCGTTGGTACGCCAGCGTAAACTTTGCTTTCGACTTAAAACGGATGCCCAACGGTCATATTTTAATCGGGACTGAACGTCTGGTGAAAATGCCCTACTTCACCACCGGTATTTATGAAATGGCCTTCAGCGGTAAAGTATTCAAAGAATATCAAAGCCCAATCGGCGGCTACCATCACGACCAGTTTGTAATGGAAGATGGCAACATTTTGATGCTGACCTTCGATATGTACTCCGGCACAGTAGAAGACGTTTGCGTATTGCTGGACAAAAATACCGGCGAAGTGTTGCGTAAATGGGATTACAAAGATGTATTGCCCCAATATCCAACAGCCGGCTCCGGCAGTCAGGATGCCCATGACTGGTTCCATAACAATGCCGTTTGGTACGATAAAAAGACAAATACGTTGACCTTATCGGGCCGTCATCAGGACGCTGTCATTAACATCGACTACGAACTGGACGAAAACGGAAAATGCAAGCTGAACTGGATTTTAGGCGATCCAGAAATGTGGCCGGAAGATATGCAGAAATATTTCTTCAAGCCGGTAGGCGATTTGAGCAAATTTGACTGGCAGTATGAGCAGCATGCCTGCGTGGTTCTGCCGGACGGCGACATCATGTTGTTCGATAACGGTCATTGGAGAAGCAAGGTAAAAGAAAAATATGTAGCGGCCAAAGATAACTTCTCCCGCGGCGTCCGTTATAGAATTGACACAGAAAAAATGGAAATCGAACAGGTTTGGCAGTACGGAAAAGAACGGGGCGCCGACTTTTTCTCTCCATATATCTGCAATGTAGAATATTATAATGAAGGCCACTATATGGTACACTCTGGCGGTATTGGCTACGAAGATGGCAAACCATGCGAAGGGATGGCCGTAATGCTGTCCATGAAGCCGGGGGATCATGTATATACGTTTAACTCTATCACGACCGAGTTAGTTGACGATGAACTGAAATTGGAGCTGCACGTACCGGCCAATCTGTATCGCGCAGAAAAACTGCCGCTGTATTATGCTGGTGAAACTATCGAGATGGGCAAAGGCGTTGTGTTGGGCGGCCTGATCGAAACCCAGACAACCAAAATGAAGGTCAAAGCTGAAGAAACCGGTCAGCTGCTGCCAGCAGAATTTAAAGCCAAGATTGTAGAAGAAGACGACCGCATTCTGGTCAACGGCTTCTTTGAAGAAAACACCATCGACCAGGTATTGTTAATCGACGAAGCCGGCCAAGTAAAACGGTATGAAATCAATACCGTTCCGCAGAACTTCCAGGCTATGTGCGTAGGCACCTTCCAGAAAGCCGACAGCCGTGAAGTAGACACCTTCATCAACAAAACAGGATTGTCTGGCAAGTATCAGGTAAAAGTGCTGGCGCAGGTGGGGGAAGATAGTTATGCAATCTACGAAACCGGCGTTGTTGTAACATGCTAAATTTCCGTATAGCGGCGTTGTTTGCAAATTTGTTTGCTCGCGTACCTTGAGTACGCCACGCTGCGCAAATTTGCAAGCCGCCTTGCTCTACGAAAATTTATCAATGTTACAGTGACTTGTTACGATAAAACTTTCCTGCGTCACTGGGTTAGCGGTTTGTACGATACGCTGTGTAAATAGGCAAAGCCGCTTAACCAGCGAAAAATTTCTCTGCGTTAGCTTAAAGCGTTGAAAAAGCTTGTAACTGCGTTGTTTTTAAGTTTTCCTGCGTCACTGGATTAGCGGTTTGTATAATAAGCTGAAAAAACACAGCCGCTCCATCACACACGCCAACTGCTGTGGACATTTGGAATGGCTGCGGTAAAAATTTTAGATAAAATGATGATGGAAAGTGCCTATTAGATTTGCTTAATTCTGCATCGGGGTGGACATAAATGGGTGGGCAGTCTGATTGAGCTGGACGGAACGTCCGAGGCGAAACAGACTGGCTCCCATTTTGTCCAAAGCCGCCGCAGAACGGCAAATCTTAATAGGCAATGATAAAGATATTCTTAATTTTTTAGGAGGAATGACAAATGGGAACACCAAGCGTATACCCAATGGGCACTACAATTTATGACCCGGAAAAAGCATGGAGCGGTTATACTCTGATGCCGGTTGCCGGTATCGGTGCTGTGTTGATTGACATGAACGGCAATGTGGTAAAAACGTGGCGCAATCTACAGGGCTTTCCAAACAAGCTGCTGCCAGGCGGCTATGTGATGGGTTCTCTGGGCGCCCGCGATTCCAAATTTGCTTATCAGGACCAGACCGACGTGGTTCAGATTGACTGGGACGGTAAGGTTGTGTGGAAATTCAACAAAAAAGAACTGATTAAAGACGAAGGCCACGAAGAACAATGGATGGCTCGTCAGCATCACGACTACCAGCGGGAAGGCAATCCGGTTGGGTACTATGTTCCAGGCATGGAATGCAAAACCGACAGCGGCAACACCCTGATTCTGTGCCATGAAGATATCTACAACAAACGTATTTCCGACAAACGGCTGCTGGACGATGTATTCATCGAAGTGGATTGGGAAGGCAATATTGTTTGGGAATGGCATGTGAGCAAGCATTTCAACGAGCTGGGTTTCTCGGAAGCAGCCAAAAACGTACTGTTCCGCAATCCAAACAACCATCCCAACGGCGGCGGTCAGGCAGACTGGATGCACATCAACTCCATGAGCGTGCTGGGGCCAAACCATTGGTATGAGGAAGGCGACGAACGGTTCCATCCAGATAATATTATCTGGGACGCCCGTGAAGCAAACATTATGGCGATTATCAGCAAAGAAACTGGTAAAATTGTTTGGCAGATTGGCCCTGATTTCACTCAAACGCCAGAACTGCGCGCTATCGGTCAGATTATCGGGCAGCATCATTGCCACATGATTCCAAAAGGCTTGCCGGGCGAAGGCAACATTCTCATGTTCGATAACGGCGGTTGGGCTGGCTACGGCTTGCCAGACCGCATGAGCAAAGACGGCAGCAAAACTGACAAACGGGACTATTCCAGAGTTATCGAAATTGACCCAGTTACCTTGAAAGTTGTTTGGGAATATACCGGTCATATGATGGGCGGCGAAGGCATGATGAATATGGTTTCTAACACCAAATTCTACAGCCAACTGGTAAGCTCCGCACAGCGTCTGCCGAACGGCAATACCTTAATTACCGAAGGCTGCTGCTGCCGGATTTTTGAAGTAACCGCCGACAAAGAAGTGGTTTGGGAATACTATGCACCTTTCGATTTTAACAATCCATTTATCTATCGAGCATATCGGTATCCGTACAGTTATGTACCGCAGTTGCCAGTGCCAGAAGAAACACCGGTTGTGCAGCTCAAAAACAAAACCTTTCGTGTGCCAGGCGCCGCTGAAGGCATGATTGCCAACGAAACATTGGTAGAAGAAGCCTTTGGCTATGAAGGTAAGATGGATGCCTGCGTAACAGAAGACGATGGAGAATTCTCTCCAGTATAATGATTGCGTGTGATGTGACCAGAGTGCAATAGCAACAGAATGACGGCTGTCGTGTAAATTTTCTGCGACAGCCGTTTTTGTGTAATAAACAACGATTATTTGCTAATATACTATGCTATACGTTACAATGACTGTATAGAAGGATAACTACAATAGGAAGGAGTTTTTTTGACAGTGAATGCAAAACAAAATATCGAGAAACAAAAATATTTAGGAAAGACAGGAATGATTATTTTCATCACGCTGGCCAATATGTTTATCCCGCTTTCCACCGATTTATATCTGCCAGCATTACCAACCATGAGTACATATTTTGGCGTATCCACAACATTGACCAATTTAACCCTGGTCAGTTTTTTCTTTTTCTTTGCCGTTGGCACATTGTTTTGGGGGCCTATGAGCGATAAATACGGCCGCAAGAAAGTGTTAATCATCGGTTCCACGCTGTATGTGGCTGCCAGCGCCATTTGTGCGTTATCCTTTACAGTGTATATGATGATTGCCGCCCGCGTTGTGCAAGGCATTGGCGCTGGCGCTATTATCGCAGTATCGACCGCCTTGATAAAAGACTGTTTTTCCGGAGAACAGCGCACCACCATTCTGGCGCTTGTACAATCGGTAGCTGGAATCGCGCCCATGATTGCGCCAGTATTAGGGGCCATTTTGTTAGTATTTACCGACTGGCGCGGTTCCTTTGTGGCACTCACGATAGCAGGTATCCTTTGCTTGCTGCTGTCGCTTTTGTATCAAGAAACGCTGTCCGGCGAAGAACGCTATGAAGGCAGTATTGGGGGTTCTTTGGGCCGTCTGGTGACCGTAGGTAAAAATATTGGCTTTATCGTGCCTTGCATGATATTCTCCCTGTACAATCTGTCCTTTATGGGATATATTGCCTTGTCCTCTTACATTTATGTGGATTTCTTCGGCCTTACCGAGCAGGTGTACAGTTATTTCTTCGCCGCCAACGCAGCCTTATCCATGATTGGCCCTATGCTGTATGTGCGGTTTATGACCGGCTTCAACAAGAAAAAATTTGCCATGACCTGTTTTACTATCTATGCCCTGTGCGGGATCTTTCTCATTTTGCTGGGCGAAAAAGCGCCTGTTTTGTTCTGGCTGGGCTTTGCGCCGTTCTCTTTAGCAGGCACCATCTCCCGTCCTTTCGGTACCAATATCATGCTGGACCAACAAAGCGGCGATACCGGCTCCGCTTCCTCGCTGATTAACGGTATTTCCACCATCTTCGGCAGCATCGGCATGGTATGCGCTTCCATGTGGAGCAATATTGTAGGCGGTTTAGGCATTATGATTTGCACAACCGGCGTTGTCAGCATTATCGGTTGGACGCTGTTGATGCGTTCCGCTGTGCCCTGCCGCGGTGTGAAATAAGAATACAATATGTTTCACTTTTGCTTTGTTTATTTCAATCATTTGTGGTAAAATATAAATAGAAAAGATCATTATTTTATTGCATAGGAGGAATTTCGATGAAAGTGAATGGAACAGATTTAGGCGATCATGTATTTGGTGAAGAAGACTGCAAAAAAGTGCAGAAAGTAGTTTCCAAGTACGGCGTACAAGTGGTATGCAATGAGGAAGACGAAAAAGAAGAAGCAGATCTGGTGCTGCCAGCCAGCGAAGGCTGCGAAAATATAAAGAAGGTCGCCTCCAAATTAGGCTATCAGGTTGTGTGCGACGAAGAAGCATAACAGACATGTATCTGTAATACAGACAAAGGCTGTCGCAGGAGGGCGGTTGTTGTGTTGCATATCTGGCCATTGGCACAAAAAGCGTGCCTTTGGCTGGGTAAGGGCATCATGGCAAGCCATTCTTCTCCATGCGGTGGCCTTTTGTTATATAAAGATGTAAGTTCAGAAGCAAATCAATGAAAAGGAGACGTTTTTCGTGGAACAACTAACCGCATTGGGCACCGGCTATGCCGTAGCCACTAAATGCTACACCACATGCTTCACCATTTCCGACGGACAGGAGTATTTTATGATAGATACCGGCGGCGGCAACGGCGTGCTGACTAACTTAGAAAAGGCGGGCATAGCCGTTAGTCAGGTGCATCACATCTTTCTATCCCACCGGCACACCGATCATGTACTAGGCGCTGTGTGGATGCTGCGCATGGTTGGTCATGGCATGGAAAAAGGCAGCTATCAGGGACAACTGCATCTGTACTGTCATCAAGAAATTGCCGACGGATTACTGCAAATGTGCAAATTTATGCTGCCTGGCCGCTTGCTGCCCCTGTTTGGCCAGCGCATTATCTTTCATTGTTTGGCCGAAGGACTATCCTTTGATATACTGGGCCGCAAGACTACCTTTTTTGACACTCGCAGCAAAAAAACGCTGCAATACGGTGTCACCATAGCGCTGCAGAACGGCAAAACCTTCACCTATCTGGGCGATGAGCCCTATCGGGAACAATGCGCCGTCTATGCGCGGGGCGTCGATTATTTGATGCACGAAGCCATGTGCTTAGAAAGTCAGGAAGCCCAGTATCATCCGCATAAAATCCAGCATAGCACCGTAAAAGACGCCGCCCAGTGCGCAGCCGCGCTGCAAGTAAAAAATCTACTCCCGCCCCACACCGAGGATCCCCGCTTAGAACAGCGCAAACAAGCCTATACCGCCGAAGCCCAACAATATTTCAGCGGCGGCGTTTATGTGCCCGACGATTTAGATGTAATTGAGTTGTAGCGATTTTTTATTCGGTTTCTTTTGCTACCACTTCGATTTTTTCTTTTTGCTATCCTTTGCCCCATCCGTTTTTATTAGCTGCCCTTTGGATTTTTTTGCTACACTTTGCCCTATCCCTCCGTGTACCCGACTATTCGCACATTCGCACAAAAAAGCGTGCTTTAAACGCGCTTCAAGCGTCGGGCATCGGACAATTTTTTGCCTGTCCGTCTTTGTCAAACTAGCGCGCATTTCTGCGCTGACGTTTGCCACGACTAGGACAGCCTGCAAAATTATCCGCGCCCCACCAGAAAGGCGTGGGGCGTAAGTCGGAATTTGGGCAAAGGCAGCGGAGAGTTTTAAACCCATAGAAGGTTAAAAAGTGCCTTGCTTTTTCTGTATCCTGTCCGATAGATACGTTGTAGGGTACGCCGCCACTAGCGCGTTTTGAAGCGCGGTTTTTTGCGCGAATCGCTGGCCGTTAGGCCAGTGTTTGGATAAAGGTAGCGGGAAGTTTTTAACCCCATAAGGTGGTAGAGAATGCCCTGATTTTTCTGTATTTTGCGCGTTAGATACGTTGTAGGGCCATTGCCACTAGCGCACGTTTTGCGCAGGAAACGGCCTGTTGGTTGTTAGTCCAGTTCTGTCATCCTGAGCGGCAGCGAAGGATCTTCTATCTGTTTTTATGAAAAATGTTTCCCCTATGGCTTAACA
>CABUKW010000027.1 GCA_902492275.1 uncultured Peptococcaceae bacterium | reverse complement strand
AAGCAATTGACATAGGTTCACCTCCCATCTGTCTCTCGGTTCCTAAAAGGTATAAGTTTCTTGCAAGCGCAAAAAAGCAGCTATACAATGAAAAATTCATCGTATAGCTGCCAGATGTAGTATGTAAAATGTTTTGCATTACTATTTTTATGTTGTTGAAATTTTATACCATTTAGGACGCTTCACCATGTTTTTAGGTAGCAAACAAACTTATTCCCGGGATTTCTGTTGCTATGCTGCACATTATAGCATCGAGTGGTTACATCCACGTTACATTTTGAGCTTTTTTGTGGTGAAAATTAAAATTTTTTAAAATTATTTATAAAGTAACTTCTAAAGATATTTATCGTTATAAATTTATCGCTATCATGAAGGAAAGAAAGTCACTGAAAAAGAAGGGAAAAAAGAGGGAGAAGAAGAAAATTATGCACAGAGCAAAGTAAAATCCCCGCAGGTCTATTGGTTGAGCAGAAAACCGGCATTTTGGCTGTATTGTCCACCCCCCTAATAGAGCTACCAATACAGAAAAGGCTAAAAAAAGTGAAAAATCAGAATGTAAATGTTTCACGTGAAACATTTTCCGCATACAAAAAGACTATCTGCCGCGCACAGCTACTGCGCTTGACAGATAGTCTTTTGTCTGCTTTTTTTCAAATGTATCTAGCTTTTATTGATCTGATTTTTATTCAAATAAACGCTGTTCTTTATCGTGATCTACCACACGGGTTATGGATACTACGGTATCGCTGTCTGATACCTTCATAATGGTCACGCCCTGGGTGGTACGTCCCATGGAAGAAATATCATCTACTTTAATACGAATGATGATGCCCTCGCGAGAGATTGCCATAATTTCTTCATTTTCCTGTACCACGAGTGCTCCTACGATTTCTCCGTTGCGGGCGCTTGGACGAACGGTGAATACACCTTTGCCGCCGCGGGCCTGCTGCCGGTATTCGGTCAACGGTGTGCGTTTCCCGTAACCATTAGCAGTAATCACCAGCAAATCCCCTTCCTGGCGAACAACCTCCATGCCCACTACAAAGTCATCGTCCATCAGCTTAATACCTCTTACGCCTTTGGTAGCCCGTGCCATAGGCCGCGCTTCTTCTTCTGCAAAACGAATTGCCTGGCCGCCGGCAGTTACTAAAATAATATCCTGCTTGCCGTCGGTTAGCTGTACGCCGATTAATTCGTCGTTTCCTTCCAAATTGATGGCGATAATGCCATCGCGGCGGGAGGTATCATATTCGGTTAAAGGCGTTTTCTTCACCACACCCATACGGGTCGCCGCCATCAGATACAGATCCTCTTTGAAAGATTCCAGCGGAATGACTGTGGTAATCTTTTCATCGCCGGTGATGTTCAGCAGATTGATAATGGCTGTACCTTTGGCCTGCCGTCCTGCTTCTGGAATATCGTAAACCTTTAAGCGATAGCATTTGCCTTTATTGGTGAAGAAAATCATATAATTATGGGTAGAGGTGGTAAAAATTTGCTCTACAAAATCTTCTTCTTTGGTGGTCATGGCTGTAATGCCGCGGCCGCCCCGTTTCTGGCTCTTATAGGTATCGCTGGGCATCCGTTTAATGTAACCGGTATGACTGATGGTAATCACGACGTCTTCTTCTTCGATTAAATCTTCTAATTCCAGTTTGTCTTCATAATTACTGATTTGACTTCTTCTGGTGTCGGAATGTTTTTCTTTAATCTGCAGTAATTCTTCTTTGATAATTTCTAGCAGCTTGTGTTCATCGGCCAAAATGCTCTTATAATAAGCAATTTTTTCGTACAAATCGGCCAATTCTTCTTCCAGCTTTTCCCGAGCCAGTCCGGTTAACCGGCGCAGCTGCATTTCAATTACGGCCTGTGCCTGGCGGTCTGTTAAGCCAAAACGCTGATTCAATCTGGTTTTAGATTCCTGGTCGGTCTGCGAAGAACGGATGATTTTTACAACTTCGTCGATGTTATCGACTGCAATCTTCAAGCCTTCTACAATATGAGCCCGTTCCTCTGCCTTGGCCAAATCATATTTGGTCCGGCGAGTTACAACAGCTTCCTGATGGTCGATATAGTGATTGAGCATCTGCTTCAACGTCAGAATCTGCGGCATACCGTTTACCAGCGCCAACATAATTACGCCGAAATTATCCTGCAGCTGCGTATTTTTATATAACTGATTTAAAATGACCTGCGGATTTACATCGCGGCGCAGCTCAATTACAATCCGCATCCCTTTACGGTCTGATTCGTCGCGTAAATCGGTAATGCCGTCGATTTTCTTATCGCGGGCCAATTCAGCAATTTTTTCAATTAGGCGGGCTTTGTTTACCTGATAAGGAATTTCTGTTACGACAATGCGGTTTTTCCCGTTGTTCATCGGCTCAATTTCACTTCTGGAACGCACCTTAATGGAGCCCCGCCCTGTCAGATAAGCGTCCTCGATGCCTTTACGGCCTAAGATAATACCGCCGCCCGGAAAATCCGGCCCTTTGATATATTTCATCAATTCACGGTCCGGTAAATCACGGTTTTCTATCAAGGCTACAACACCGTCGATGGCTTCGCCCAGATTATGGGGCGGAATATTGGTAGCCATGCCCACTGCAATCCCCGAAGAGCCGTTTACCAGCAGGTTTGGATATCGAGATGGCAGCACCAACGGTTCTTCCAGCGATTCATCGTAGTTGGGGCCGAAGTCAACTGTATTTTTTTCGATATCGGCCAGCATTTCTAAGGTCAGCTTGGTCATCTTAGCTTCTGTATAACGCATTGCAGCGGCGGAGTCGCCGTCTACCGAGCCGAAGTTCCCTTGACCATCTACCAACGGATAGCGAATATTAAAATCCTGGGCCAAGCGTACCATGGCGTCATATACGGAACTATCGCCATGTGGATGATACTTGGCCAGTACGTCCCCAACGATATGGGCCGATTTTTTATGCTTTTTATCTGGCGTCATGCCATTTTTATACATGGAAAATAAAATCCGGCGATGCACCGGTTTCAGTCCATCACGCACATCAGGCAGTGCCCGGCTGGTAATTACGCTCATTGCATAGTCAATAAACGACGTTTGCAATTCATTTTCCATCACGGTAGGCAAAATTTTTCCATGATTAAATTCAATTTCCATTCCAAGCACCTCCTTAAATATCTAAATTTCTTACGTATTTTGCATTGGTCGTAATAAAGTTTCTTCTCGGTTCTACTTTATCGCCCATCAGCATATTCAATAAACGGTCTGCTTCTATGCAGTCCTCTATTTTTACTTGCAGCAGCGTTCTGGTTTCATTATTCATGGTGGTATCCCACAGTTGCTCTGCATTCATTTCCCCTAAACCTTTATACCGCTGAATATCCAACTTTTCTTTTTCCTTGCCGTTTTCTTCTAAATAACGGTCTAAGGCTTCATCGTCGTACAGATATTCAATCTGCTTCCCTTTTTTAATGCCGTACAGCGGCGGCTGTGCTACATACACATAACCCTCGTCAATCAAAGGACGCATATACCGGAACAAGAATGTCAGCAACAAAATCCGGATATGGGCGCCGTCTACATCGGCATCGGTCATCAGTACCAGTTTATGATAGCGGGCTTTTTTGATATCAAAATCGTCGCCCACGCCAGTTCCCATGGCCGTAATCATATTGCGGATTTCATCGCTGCCTAATACTCTGTCCAGCCGCGCTTTTTCTACATTTAAAATTTTACCGCGCAGCGGCAAAATCGCCTGGAAGTTTCTGTCTCGGCCGCTTTTGGCAGAACCGCCGGCCGAGTCCCCTTCCACCAGGAATAACTCGCACTTGCTGGCATCCTTGGAGGAGCAATCGGCCAATTTTCCTGGCAGCGACGTACTTTCCAATACGTTCTTGCGCCGCGTCATTTCTCTTGCCTTACGGGCTGCTTCTCTGGCTCTGGCAGCATTTCTGGATTTTTCAATCATTTTTTTCGCTGCCGATGGATTTTCTTCTAAAAATTGACTCAAATTTGTGCCGGTAATGCTATCGCAGATACCGCGCACCTCGCTGTTGCCCAGCTTTGTTTTTGTTTGCCCTTCAAATTGAGGCTCCGGCACCTTGACGCTGATGATGGCAGTCATCCCTTCGCGAATATCGTCGCCGGTCAGATTATCTTCATTTTCTTTTAGAATATTATTTTTACGGGCATAACCGTTAATCACACGATTTAAAGCGATTTTAAAGCCTGTTTCATGCATACCGCCTTCATGGGTGTGAATATTGTTGGCAAAGGACATAATATTTTCAGTATAGGTATCGGTATACTGCATCGCAATTTCTACCTGCACACCGTCCCGCTCGCCGCTGAAGTAAATCACATTGTTGATGGCGTCTTTGCCTTCGTTTAAGGACTGCACAAAGTCTATAATACCGCCTTCTTGCAAATAAACTTCTTCCTGCTCCTGTCCTTCCCGTTCATCCCGCAGAGTAATACGCAGACCTCTATTTAAGAAAGCCAGTTCTTTCAGCCGTTTCCGCAGCACTTTAAAATCATAAACAGTCGTATCGGTAAAAATTTCAGGATCCGGCACAAAATGAATTTTTGTACCAGTATCTGTGGCTGTACCAATCACTTCCAACGGGCTGGTCGTATGCCCCTTGCTAAAGGTCTGGCGATACAGCTTGCCATCTCGGCGAATTTCAACCTCCAATTTGGTAGACAGCGCATTCACGACCGACATCCCAACACCGTGTAAACCGCCGGAAACTTTATATCCGCCGCCGCCAAACTTACCGCCGGCATGCAGCACAGTCAGCACCACTTCCACAGTAGGCAAGCCCATTTTAGGATGGATTTCTACCGGAATCCCACGTCCATAGTCTAATACCGAAATACTGTTATCCTGATGGATGGTCACATCAATTTTTTTCCCATAACCAGCTAAAGCTTCATCTACGCTGTTATCTACGATTTCATAAACAAGATGATGCAAGCCGTCAGAGCTGGTTGTACCGATATACATACCAGGACGTTTACGAACTGCTTCCATGCCTTCCAGCACCTGAATCTGCTCTGCACCATAATCGTTTTGATTCTGATTCTCCACCAACCGTTCCTCCATTTCATATGATTTTTTCAGCAAAAAAATCAAGGATATTAAAAATCAACAGAAAACTCTGCTTCTATAGCTGCTTTCATCAAAAAAACAACTCGTTTTAAATAACCCTTGTCCGAAAAAAGATTGCTTTATTTTTTAATAATTTATTATAGCAGAAAAATTAAATTTTTGCAAATAAAGAGGGAAAAATCATTTCCGAATAATTTTTCCCTCTACCACTGAAAATATCTCGTCTTTTGCGGCTTCTTTCGTCAGCAGTTCGATATTTGCACCTGTGATGATTGTCTGTATTCGATTTTTTTTAACCATTTCCAGCAAATCATGTCGCCGATTGTCATCCAACTCGCTCATCACATCATCCAAGAGCAATATGGGATACTCGCCATAGCACTGATAAAAGGTCTGTAATTCTGCAATTTTTAACGATAAAATGCCCGTGCGCTGTTGTCCCTGCGAACCATACCGTTTCAAATCCATACCGTTCAGATAAAAAATCAAATCGTCCCGATGGGGGCCCCATAAGGTTGTGCCGCGCAAAATTTCCTCTGCCAGCTTTTGTTCCACAATCCGCTCATACAGCGCCTTAATTTGCTCTAACGAAAAATCGCCAATGGCTCCCATAGAGCAATGATAGGTGACTGTAAACCGTTCCGATTGCTGTGTTAGCTGCTGTTGAATACGTCTGGCCAGCGGTACCAACAGTTTTAGAAACTGTATTCGCTTGAAAATTACCTGACTGCCGTATTCCACTAAATAAGCATTCCACACCGTTAACTGGCTGCGGTTTTGCTGCCGGTACTGCAGCTCTTTTAGCAAATTATTACGCTGCTGCACCACCCGTTCATATTGCCGAATTAAGCGATGATAACCTGCATCCAGTTGACACATCACCACATCAAGATAACGGCGTCGTTCTGCCGGCGAACCTTTCACTATTTTTAAATCGTCGGGCGAAAACAAAACGACTCGCAAATAACCATGTAACTCCGACATACTTTTATACTTAACGCCATTAATTTTTAATTGCTTGTTTTTTTCTCTGTCCACGTAAATTTCTAAATCGTAACACCGTTCACTGCCATCTTTTTTCATCTGCCCCAATAAACGAAAATAAGGCTGTTCCCATTCAATTAACTCTAAATCTTTATTTCCTCGGAAATTACCGCCCATGGCCAAATAATAGATAGCTTCCAGAAGATTGGTTTTTCCCTGACCATTGGCGCCTACAAAAATATTAATGCCACGATTTAAGTCGATTTGCTGATTGCTGTAATTCCGATAATGAAACAAATGCAAGTGCTGCAGATACATCGAAAAACCTCCCTTCTTGTAAGATTATTTTCATTCCTTATAAGCCGATAATTTCTAAATTTTATTGTAACACGAATAAAAGCACCGAACAACAAAAAAGCGATTTGCCAGTTTTGACAAACCGCTTTTTGAAACTACTTATTGCTATCCTCTTAACGGCAACAACAAATATAAATAACTTTCGTCATTCAATGGACGGAACACGGCTGGGCTCAATGGACCGCTTAGCTTAACATCTAAATCATCAAAATCCATCGTTTTGAAAGCATCTAATAAATACTTGGCATTAAACAAAATGGATAACTCGTCACCTTCGGTGTAAATATTAATGTTTTCATTTACCATACCGTATTCAGATTTAGAAACGATATTCAAATTATTTTCTGTAATATGAAAACGCAAAATACTGGAGCTATCCCGTTCTGTTACAAATAAGCTGGCCCGTTCAATGGAGTCCTGCAGATGTTTCTTTTTCGCTTTTAATAAAATTGTAAATTCATCGGGAATAACCTGCCGGTAGTTCGGAAAAGTTCCGTCTACTAAACGGGACACCAGGCGAATGTCGCCCTGTTCAAAGCTAATTTGCCGTCCATTGCAGCGAATTGTTAAAATTTCATCTGCATCATCTTTTAGAATACGGCTAATTTCATTCAAAGATTTCACCGGCACAATCATTTTAAAATCTTCATTGGTCAAGTTATCAATTTTGCATTTTTTGACTGCCAAACGATGACTATCGGTACCCACTACGGTTAAATTGTTATTTTCCGTTTCCATTAACAAACCAGTAAAAATAGGACGGGGATCATTCATATTGGCACAGAAACCTGTTTGTTTTACTAATGTTTTAAAAATAACTGGGTTTACTGTAATCATGTGTCCATCTTCAATACTGGTTACACCAGGGAATTCATCCCCTCTCCAGCATTTGATGTTGGTTTCAGCTTGATCGTATTCTATTTTTACAGATACCGTTTCTTCATCGTAGGTAAAGATTAAATTGGTGTTTGGCAGTCGACGAACAATTTCAGCAAAAAAATGGGCTGGAATTACAACATGTCCTTCTTCAATAATTTGAGAAGGTTCTGTGCAAGTAATACCGATTTCTAAATCGGTGGCTGCAAAAGTGAGTTGGTTTCCTTCTGCTTTTAGATAAATTCCCGTTAAAACAGGAACAGCCCCTTTGCTGGAAATGGCTTTTTGCACAGTATTAATGCCAGCTAATAAATTTTCTTTTGTTGATGTAAATTTCATAAGATAATGCGCGCTCCTTCTACCTCTTCTTCATATATTTTTAGTAGTAATAGTAATAGGCGCTGTGGAAATGTTAAAAACTCATTCAAAGCGGCTATCCACAAGGCTTTGTCCCTGTAGATAACCTTGTTGATAGTGGGTTTGAATTATCAACAGAATTCACAGAATTTTTCCACTGCCTTAGTTGTCCACACGTTATTAACAGTTTATCAAAAATTTTATCCACATTCAATGTTTTGTTGCGGTTTCTTTAATTTTAAGTGGAATGTGGGCTGTAACACAAAAACCAAATTTTAAAATAAGGAGGATGTCCATAATCGGTGGACTGATTATGCAAAGTAAAGCTGAAAAAAGAAAAATATAAAAAATCCCGCAGGGCGGCGATGGCTTCTGCGGGAAATAGGTTGTCCCTTAATGCATGAGGGAATTTTTGATTTTATTGATTGTCATTTGCAATGTTTGGTCGTTGCGCATTTCTTCCGAGATTTTTTCACAGGCATGGATGACTGTGGTATGATCCCGGCCGCCGAACAACTCGCCAATTTTAGGCAACGATAAGTCCGTTAATTCCCGGCAGAGATACATGGCTATTTGCCGTGGAAAAGCTATATTTTTGGTACGTTTCTTAGCTTTGAAATCCTCCACCCGCATTTGATAATATTCGGCGACTTTTTCCTGAATTAATTCTCCGGTAATGATAACCGGTTCGTTGGGCGTGATTAAATTTTGCAGGCACTCTTTGGTCAGATTTAGGTCAATTTTCCGCTTGCTTAAGCTGGAGTAAGCGGATAAACGTACTAAAACGCCTTCTAATTCACGAATATTGGAGCGGATATTTTCGGCGATGTAATCGTAGACATCGTCGGGAATAATTAAATTTTCAGCCTGCGCTTTTTTGCGTAAAATAGCAATTCGTGTTTCCAAATCAGGGGGCTGAATATCTGTAGCCAGTCCCATGCTGAAGCGGGTCCGTAAACGTTCTTCTAATTTGGGAATTTCGTTAGGCGGACGATCGCTGGAAATAATAATTTGTTTATTGGCTTCGTAAAGCGTATTAAATGTATGGAAAAATTCTTCCTGGGTTCCTTCTTTTTTGGAAAGAAACTGGATATCGTCGATTAACAGCACGTCCACTTTCCGGTAACGGTCACGGAATTCTTTGTTGGTACCATCGCGAATGGCGTCAATCATTTCATTGGTAAACGTTTCAGAAGAAACGTATGTAATTTTTGTGTTGGGCTTACGGGACAAAATATGATTGCCGATGGCGTGCATCAAGTGGGTTTTGCCCAATCCGGCGCCGCCGTAAATAAACAAGGGATTATAAACTCTGGTATCTTTGTCGCTGGCTACATTATCAGCTACGCCAATGCATGCCGCATGGGTTAAGCGGTTGCTGTTGCCAACGACGAAAGTGTCAAAAGTGTATTTACTGTTTAGCCCCGTTTCTTTTAATAGTACAGGAGCTGCCTGAGAAACAGGCTTTTCTTGTGTAGATTGAGCTACGTGCATGGCAGCATTATTGGGTTGTTGGCAATCTTCTTCTGTATATCCTTGTTGCTGAAATAATTGTTCAATGGCTTGCTCTTTTTCCTGTGGTGTAACAAATTGAATTTTAACAGGGTGGTTCAGCATGGACTCCAAATGGCTTTTGATGATATTGAAATAGTTGTTTTCCAGATTATTTTTGGCGAAACCGTTTTGTACTTTTATGATGACGTTTTCTCCATAATAAGCTGCCAGTTCGGTAGATTTAAACCAAGTATCAAAGGTTGGTTTGGTCACATCATTTTCTAACAGCTTCAAAGCGTTATTCCATATCATTGTATTAATATTATTATTTGCGTCAATCATGCAAATACCCCCACAGTACTGCGATTTTTTATTTTTTATGATTTCGCCCATAGTTTGTTTCGTATCATTCATATTGTTAGAAAACTGTACAAAAAACATCATTGGATTTCGAAAACATTAAAATTTTGAAATGATTTGTTGTATTTCTGAATTTTTTATCTTAAATGAAAAAATTTTAAAAGCTTAAAATAAAAATTTGAAAATATAAAATTATCCACAAAACTTGTTGATAAGTGACTATGTTATCCACAATTACAAAAAGAATACCCTAAAATCATAGCAGAAACAGTTTAATTTATCAACAGGTTTTTAAAAAAGATAGTAAAAAATTATCCACATGTGGATGAATAAAAATTTTTTAAGCGTAAAAAGGGAAAAAACAATGTGAAAATTTTTTGTTTTTTTGAGGAAAAACGTAAAATCAAATTCTGAGATAAAAAGAAATAAATTTTGAAAAGTTAGGCGGTTCTTGCCTGTAAAAACAAGTAAACGGCACGTTATCTTGAAAAAATACAGGAAAAAAATGATTTCAAATACTTGACCACTTTATTTCAATATTATATAATATCTCATTGTAAATGTAATTTTAATCGTAAGATTGAGATAGTCTGTCAAGGAATATGAAAGGGAGGTGTTGTACGGTGAAAAGAACCTATCAACCAAAAAATAAAAAACATAAAAGAGTTCATGGTTTCAGAAGAAGAATGTTAAGCGCCAATGGTAGAAACGTACTCAAAAGAAGAAGAGCAAAAGGGAGAAAAAAATTAAGCGCTTAATTTTTTCAAAATATAGCTCTTAACGAAAAGGCCCAAGTGGCCTTTTTATATTATTCAGGCATTTTTTCCTATTTAGGAGGGTTTCTGATGTTAAAAAAGGAATACAGACTGAGAAAAAATGCTGATTTCAGAAAAGTATATCGCAGTGCCAAATCTGTATCAACCAAATATCTGGTGCTTTATCCGAAGGCGCGGAAGGGCGAAGACATTCGGATAGGTTTTTCTATTTCTAAAAAAGTAGGCAAAGCTAATGTGCGGAATTATTATAAGCGTAGATTGCGGGAAATTGTGCGGCATAATCTGCATCATATCAAGCCAGGATATGATTTGATTATTTTAACACGGGTGCCGGTAACAGAGATTGGATATCATGAATTGGAAAAAAACGTAAAGTATTTGTTGCGGAAAAGTGGTGTCTGGATTGATTGAATTGCCAAAAAAGATGCTTTTATTTCTCATAAATTTTTACCGAAAATATCTGTCCATTTTAAAAATGCAGCCGACATGCCGCTTTTATCCAACTTGTTCTCAATATGCTTATGAAGCGGTCAGCAAGTATGGATTTCTAAAGGGCGGCTGGATGGCTATGAAACGTATTTGTAAATGCCATCCCTTCCATCCCGGCGGTTATGATCCTGTAAAATAATACTAGGAGGTGACGTGCCTGCTTTTTTATAAAAAACAGGCTAATGATGTATGAATAGTGACGGTATGGGAATATACTCGTTTTTACAACCAGTTGCAGATCTTATCAGCAAAGTAATTGACGCGCTGTATCAAGTGACGGTTATGATAGGATTCCCCAGCTATGCGCTGGCTATTATCCTGATTTCTATTTTATTAAAAATTATTTTGTTTCCTTTAATGCAGAAACAGATGAAATCAACGATGAATATGCAGGAAGTACAGCCAAAGCTGGAATATTTGCAAAAAAAGTATAAAAATAATCCAGAAAAAATGAACGAAGAGGTCATGAAGCTGTATAAGGAGTACAATGTTAATCCGATGGCAGGTTGCTTACCGTTGCTGATTCAGATGCCAATTTTAATTGGTCTGTTCGGTGCGCTGCGCCAGTATGATTTTGACCCTATTGAACATGCGACCTTTTTCTGGATTCCCAATTTAGCCGATAAAGATCCATTTTATATATTACCTGTGTTGGTAGCGGCCACCATGTTTTTACAGCAGAAGATTAGTATGGCCACTACGCCGCAGGCTGCTGAAAATCCGACCATGAAAACAATGCTGTATATTATGCCGGCTATGATGCTGTTTGTTTGTTGGAGTATGCCATCCGGTTTATGCTTGTACTGGGCATTCTTTAGTATTTTAAGTATTATACAGCAGTTCTTTATGAATAAACAGAAGCGTAAAGAAATGGAAGCCCGTGCAGCGCGGGAAGCCGAAGAAAAAGAAAAACGAATTGCTGAGAAAAAAGCAAAAATGACCAGTAAAAAAGCTGCGGCTGGTAAAGGAAAACAGAAAGAAACAGCAAAATCAGACGTTGTAGAAGAATAAGGAAGAAGAATGAAGGAGATGAATTTCATGTCCGGAAAAGAATATACCGCTAAAACAATTGAGGAAGCGTTGGAAAAAGCATTGAATGAGATGATGCTGACCCGTGATGATATCGAATATGAAGTGATTACCCATCCTTCCAAAGGATTTTTAGGGTTTGGTCAGCGGGATGCGGTGGTTCGTGTTAAGAAAAAAGTGATTGAAGAGTTGAAAGATATTGTAAATGATATCAAGGAAGAACGCAAAGAGGAAGTAGTTTGTCAGAAAACGATGGAACAGCCGAAGGTTGCAGAGATGTCTGTTAAAGAAAAAACAGAAGCGCCTGAACAAAAAAATGCTGTAGAAGAAGTAATCCCTGTAGATGAAGAAAAAATGGAAATGACGGAAGCTGCGATCGTTGAACCGATAGCAGAACCGCAGGAACAAGCAGTTATGGAAAATGCGGAGCAAAAAGCTGCTGATAAGAAGGCTGCCTTGGCGAAAGCGGAAGAAAAGGGACGGGCTTTTCTGAGCAAGATTTTTGAGGAAATGAAGCTGGATGTCGTTATCGACATTAAAGAAAAAAATAATTATTTAGTTTTCGATTTAAAAGGTGATAATTTAGGCATTTTGATTGGTCGTCGCGGTGATACGTTAGACTCGCTGCAATTTTTATTGAATTTGGTAATCAATGAAAAGAATAGCGTTAAAGTAAAGGGTATCATTGATATTGAAAATTATCGGGCTAAGCGAGAAGAAACCTTGATTGGGTTAAGTCATAAGCTGGCGGCAAAGGCCAGAAAAACTGGTCAAAAGGTAGTATTGGAGCCGATGAACCCGCAGGAACGCCGGATTATTCATATGGCGCTGCAAAATGACCGTCGCGTGACAACTTACAGTGAAGGGGAAGAACCTTACCGTAAAGTTGTAATCGTGCCGGAAAGCAATGCTAAGGATAATCGTCGGAAAGATTTTAAACGGGCTTAATAGAAAGGACAGGCTAAAACTTCTTAAAGTAATGGAAGTGGACAGCCTGTTTTTTATTTGGTTTCAGAGAATAGAATGACTTTTCTTATTGAGTGTGGTATAATCGAGCTAACAAATAAAAGTGGGGATAAAGAAGGGATTTTATGATAGAAGTTCCAACAAAAATAAAAACAGCGGTGGATCGCGGCACGATTTTTGCAATCAATGAAGAAAAAGTACAAACTGCCAAAAATCGTCAAACGATTGGCAATTTGAATGTGTCAGGAAATGTTTCTACTGATAGTGTACAGCCAACTGTTGCTACGTCAGTCGGAACACCTTATCAAATGCAAATTCCTACTTTGCGGCAAACTGTGCAAAAAGGACAAAAATTTTCGCTAAATTTGAATAGTTCGTCATCTATGGTGAGAGCCTGCTTTGGTTGGAATACTTTAAATGCTTTGTGTGATGTAGATGTATCTGCTTTTTTGTTAAATAAAAACGGAAAAGTTTTGGGCGACGATTGGTTTGTTTTTTATGGACAGCCTTCAAGTCCAGATAAAAGTGTAACGTGGAAGTTGGTTGATGGTACTGATAGAGAGATTGTCGATATCAATCTCGAAAAAGTAAATCCAAACGTGGAGCGGATTGTTTTTGTATTAACCATCAATGAAGCTTTTGCTAAAAACTTGCATTTTGGCATGATGAAGGATGCCTATGTGCGGATTTTACAGGAAAAAGAGAATGTAGAATTGGTTAGCTTTAAGATGGAAGATTATTATGATAATGTCATTTCTATGATGATTGGCGAGTTATATCGGTATAAAGGCGCATGGAAATTTTATGCTGTAGGAAATGGCATGGCAAAAGATTTAGCAGGTATTTGCCAGCTATATGGCGTAGAGGTAAGCGATTAGATACGGTGCATGTGCAAAAGTTAAACAGTAGGGAGGATACGATGCTTACATTTGAAATCGTGAATGAATTGACTTTGAAAGTAACTTGTAAGGGCAATGATATGTTATATACGAAGGCGGGAGCCTTTATTGCCGGAGAAAATCCAGGCGGAAAGAATTATAAATTTGAAAAAGTATTATTAGGACCACAGAATAATTTGGCGCAGGCGGCGTTGGGGTCTCTTTTACGTCGGGTGACAGGTGAAAATCTGCCGTTGATGAAAGTAACTATGACTGGTGATTCTGTTACGTATTATGCAAGCTATGGTCAGCATATTGTCGTCTATCATCTGGCAGAAGGAGAAGTGATTTCTGTAGAGTCGGAAAATATTTTAGCTTTTACGCAAGATTGTGAATATAGTGTGCGGTTTATCGGCTCTGGCGTTCTTTCACAAAAAGGGTTGGCTACTTCTACGTTGGTAGGTAGGGGCAAGGATGCTTATGTTGCTGTTTTGTCAGACGGAAACCCTATAGTACTCAGTAATATACAAAACAGAAGTACCATCACAGTGGACCCCGATGCGGTGATTTGTTGGATGGGACAAAGCGGTTCTTGCGACCCGCAGATTATTACGGATTTATCTTGGAAAAACCTGATTGGACAGGCATCGGGAGAGTCCTATGCTTTTCAGTGGAATGGCAATCAAGCTGTCTCTGTTATTGTGCAGCCGTCAGAAAGACGAGGCGGTATCACGCTGGGCATGGATTAAATCACAAGAATATTGAAAGTTAAAATGAAAGTGTGAAGTAGGGATTGTTACATGAAAACCTTTTTTATATAACAATCCTATTTTTGTTGAAGAGTTTTTTTGCGGTGTACGATTTTTTTAGTTTATTTGTTTTTATGAAATGAAAAGCAAAAAATGGAGCAGTATTTTCGGTTTCGGCGACACACAGGTTATTTTATTTTCTTTTTCGGTATGATACAATGATTAAGAAACGCTTAAAGATAAATTTGGTAAGAAATAGATTGAAAAATTTGTGTTACATAAAAATAGAGGTGAGTCCTTTTGATTCAGCAGGATACCATTGCAGCGTTAGTAACTGCTGTAGGAGAGAGCAGTGTGGGGATTATCCGTATTAGCGGGCCGCAGGCTGTGAGCGTAGCGGAAAAAATTTATCGAGGCAGCTCTGATTTACAGACAGCACAGAGCCATACCATTCATTATGGATATGTATATGACTGGCGGCAACAGAAAAAAATTGATGAAGCGTTATTTTTGTTGATGCGGGGACCGCGCAGTTTTACCGGTGAAGATGTAGTGGAAGTGCAGTGCCATGGTGGTATGGTGGTATTAAAACAGGTGCTGCAATTAATTTTATTATCAGGCGCCCGATTGGCTGAAGCCGGTGAATACAGTAAACGGGCCTTTTTAAATGGCCGTTTGGATTTGGCACAGGCCGAATCAATTATGGATATTGTACAGGCCAAAACAGAACGGGGCGTGGATTTGGCTTTATCACAGCTGCAAGGAAATTTATCGGTTATGGTGAAAGCGTTACGGGCCGATTTGCTGGAATTAATCGCATTTATTCAAGCGGATATTGATTATCCAGACGATGATATTGAGCGTTTAACGGCCCAACAGTTTGCGGAGAGAGTTTCAGCACTACAGGGTCAGGTTGAGGCAGTGTTGCAGAACGCGCAAAAGGGGAAGATGATTCGCGACGGATTACGAGTTGTGATTGCTGGAAAGCCAAATGTGGGAAAATCCAGTTTGCTGAATGCGCTTTTGGGACAGGAGCGTGCCATTGTCACTGATATTCCCGGCACCACCCGGGATGTGATAGAGGAATATATCAATTTAAACGGCATTCCTTTAAAAATTGTCGATACTGCTGGTATTCGAGAGACCGATAATGTAGTAGAACAGATTGGTGTGGATAAAGCGCAGCAGTTTGTGCGCAGCGCCGATTTGGTTTTATATGTGATAGACGGTGTGCAAGGCTTGACAGAGCAGGATCAACAGCTAATGGCTGATTTGCAAAATAGACCGGTTATTTATTTGTTGAATAAAAGCGATTTAGGTATTTCAGATGCTGTGCATCAACAGGTATCTGATGCGATTGGTTGTGAATCTATGCTGGAAATTTCGGCGCAAGAAAGAAATGGCTTGGAGCAGCTGGAACAGAAAATCACTGATTTATTTTTTGCTGGTACGCTGGAGGTCAGCAATCAGATATTGGTAACCAATGTGCGCCATATTCAGATTTTAGAAGAAAGTCTGGCTCATCTTGCCGGATTTTTAAGCGGTTTAGAATTGGGTTTATCGGTAGATTTTTTAGTAATTGATTTGCAGAATGCTTGGGAAAAGCTGGGCAAAATTACTGGCGAAACAGTAGAAGATGATTTGTTGGATCAGATTTTTTCAAAATTTTGTTTAGGAAAATAAAATTGAGGTGAAAGAAATGCCGATTGAATATATTGCAGATACCTATGATGTGGTGGTAGTAGGCGCTGGTCATGCAGGCTGTGAAGCGGCGCTGGCTGCTGCCCGTATGGGACACAAAACGCTGATTGTTACAGTGGATATGAGCAATATTGCCTTTATGCCCTGTAATCCGTCTATTGGAGGGCCAGCTAAGGGTCATTTGGTACGGGAAATTGACGCATTAGGCGGTGAAATGGGCCGCAACATCGACAAGACGCAAATTCAGGTTCGTATGCTGAATACCACCAAAGGGCCAGCGGTACACTCTCTGCGGGCGCAGGCTGATAAATATCAGTATCAGGTAGAAATGACGAAAACCCTGCAAAATCAGGACAATTTAGCAGTCAAGCAGATGATTGTGGATAAATTGGTAGTAGAGGACGGCGTGGTAAAAGGCGTTGTGGGACAAACTGGCGCTACCTATTTGGCAAAGGCTGTCATTTTAGCGACAGGCACTTATCTGAAGGGCCGCGTTATTATTGGCGAATATTCAGAAGAATGCGGGCCAAATGGACAACGGTCAGCCAAGCTATTATCGGGCAATATGAAAGATTTGGGTTTAAAAGTGGTGCGCTTTAAAACCGGTACGCCGGCTCGTGTGGATAAACGCACCATAGATTTCAGCAAGATGTCCCGTCAGGATGGGGAAGAAAATTTGTATTTTTCTTTTCTTACTACAGAAAGCAACGGCAGTGAAATGCAGCCTTGCTGGTTAACCTATACCAATGAACGAACCCATCAGATTATTCGCAATAATTTGGATCGTTCTCCGTTATTTTCCGGTTTTATCGAAGGAACTGGGCCTCGCTATTGTCCATCTATTGAAGATAAAATTGTACGGTTCAGCGATAAAAGCCAGCATCAATTATTTATTGAGCCGGAGGGATTAAATACACAGGAAATGTATGTGCAGGGCTTTTCATCCAGCTTGCCGGAAGAAGTGCAGCTGCAAATGATTCGTACCATTCCCGGCTTAGAGCATGTAGAAATGATGCGTCCGGCTTATGCCATTGAATATGACTGCATCGACCCGCTGCAATTAAAACCGTCGCTGGAAACGAAAGTAATTGAAAATTTATTTACGGCTGGACAAATTAATGGAACTTCCGGTTATGAAGAAGCTGCTGCCCAAGGATTGATGGCAGGCATAAACGCCAGTCTAAAGCTGGAAGGCAAAGAACCGTTGGTTTTGAAACGCTATGAAGGATACATTGGCGTATTAATTGATGATTTGGTCACAAAAGGTACCAATGAGCCTTACCGAATGTTGACTTCCCGTGCGGAATATCGTCTGCTGCTGCGACAGGACAATGCCGATTTACGTTTAACAGAAAAAGGACGGCAGACAGGGTTGGTTGACGACGAACGCTATGCAGCCTTCTGCGCCAGAAAAACAGCCATTGCAGCGGAAATAGAGCGATTGAGCCATACCACAGTGTCATGCAATTTACAGGCGATGCAGAATATTTTGATGGAACGGGGCAGCGCGCCCTTGAAACATGGTCTGCCTGCCGCTGAATTGCTGAAGCGTCCCCATATCACCTATGATGATTTGATAGCTGTGGGCATTGGCGATGAAACGTTGCCAGCCAATGTGCGGGAACAGGTGGAAGTACAAATTAAATATGAAGGCTATATCAAAATGCAGATGGAACAGGTAGCCCGTATGGAAAAAATCGAAAATCGCCGTTTACCGGAGGATTTAGATTACAGTTTGATTACCGGCTTGCGCAATGAAGCCAAGCAAAAGCTGAATAGAATCAAGCCGTTGTCTGTTGGTCAGGCTTCCCGCATTTCCGGTGTGTCGCCAGCCGATATTTCGGTGCTGTTAGTTTATTTGGAGCAGCAGCGCCGTCAGGAAGGAGTCACAGAATGAAAAATATTCTGACAAATGCATTCACCAGCGAGGGATTCTCCTTAACAGAACAGCAGCTGCAGCAATTTGTGACATATTATGATACACTGATTACATGGAATCAAAAAATGAATTTAACGGCCATTGAAGAACCGGTAGAAGTGGCTTATAAGCATTTTGTAGATTCAGCTTGTCTGCTTCGTGTGGTGCCTGACTTAAAGCAAAAGTCTATGATTGATATTGGTACCGGCGCTGGATTTCCTGGCGTGCCTTTGAAGATTATGGAGACTGCTTTAGATTTAACCTTGTTTGACTCTTTAAACAAACGGATTGTGTTTTTACAGGAATTATGCAAGACATTGCAATTGACACAGGTAAAGGCTGTGCATGGACGGGCGGAAGAATTCGGTATTAAGCCGGAATATCGGCAGCAGTATGATATAGCCACCGCCAGAGCGGTAGCCCGTATGCCGGTATTGTTAGAAATTTGTCTGCCGTTTGTGAAAAAAGGCGGTATTTTTATCGCGCTGAAAGGGCCGGAGTTGGAAAATGAAATCAAGGAAAGCAGTAACGCCTTAAAAGAATTGGGCGGCAAGCTGGTAGACGTGCAGCAATTTACTTTGGCCGATGGCGCTTATACTCGCAATTTGGCTGTAATTGAAAAAATAAAAGATACACCGAAAAAGTATCCACGCAAAGCAGGAACTCCGCAAAAGAAGTCGTTATAAAGGGTGAGTATTGATGGAAGAAACAATTGGGGATGCATATACCAGTGCAAAGAAAACTTGCCATCGAATTTTAAAAATATATGCGATTATTCTTGTGTGTGTAGCGTTTTTGATTTTTTATTATCATGATACACATGTTTTTACAACAAAAAAGTGGGTTGATAGTCCCAAACAGCGAGTGAATATGGTAGATGATTTGTTAAATCATTATTCATTAGAAGGATTATCACGTTCAGAAATTATGAATTTATTGGGGAATGAAACAGAAGGCGCTTATTTTAAGGAAGTTGATAACATGGTTTATTATTTAGGTAATGAGCGCGGTTTTATCAGTATAGATAGTGAATGGTTAATCATTCACTTTGTAGATAATGTTGTAAATGGATATGATATCGTTACAGATTAAAAAGGAGCCTTCTATGCCTACCTCTAATTGTCTGCTCTGCGGCGCAGAGTTGGAATATTTTCAAACGCCGCGTCAAATGCAATGTGCGTTATGCGGTCAGATGTATGAAACAACAGCGGCGTGTAAATCAGGTCATTTTGTTTGCGATGCTTGTCATTTGCAAAAAGGAGCCGAATTGATTTTAAAGATGTGCGGCAGCAGTAAAAGCCGCAATCCTATCGTTCTCATGCAGCAAATTATGGCGCAGCCGCAAATTTATATGCATGGGCCGGAGCATCATATTTTAGTAGGCGCTGTATTACTGACCGCTTATCATAATAGTGGAGGAAAACTGAAATTGCAAACAGCGTTGTCTGAAATGTCGCGCCGTGGTCAGCAAATTCCTGGCGGTGTCTGCGGCTTTTGGGGCTGTTGTGGTGCTGGCGTTAGCACTGGAATTTTTGTAAGCATCATAACTGGAGCCACGCCATTGCATCAGGATGTATGGGGATTAGCCAATCAAATGACGGCTCGCGCTTTGCAGAAAATCGGAAATTTGAGCGGCCCCCGTTGCTGTAAGCGAGATTCGTTCACTGCGGTGAAAGAGGCGGTCGCTTTCACGCAAGAGCATTTTTTAGTGCAAATGGAATTGCCGGATTCTATCATTTGCGGATTTTCAAAGTTTAATGAGCAATGTAAAAAAGAGAACTGTCCTTATTATGCGGTAAAAAAGGTATGATGGTTATGAAATTTGAAAAAGTTGAGCTGTAAAATCCTGGAAATACTGCAGCTTTGTCGGCATTGTCTACTGATATTGTGCGAGAACATTTTGATCTATTGATTGGCAATTTGTGATAGAGCATGCAAAAAAATGTGGGCTGAATACGATTGAGCTGAATGTAAATCAAGATAATCCGGCGGTATATGCTTATGAGCATTTAGGCTTTGTAAAAATTAGAGAAGAAAAAAACGATATTGGACAGGGATTTTTTATAGATGATTTTGTGTTGTCCTATGAATTTGAATAGCTTTGGAGGAAATAGCATGCGTCCAAAAATAAAAATTACATTGGTTGACCGCAAAGGGCTGCAGCCCTGTCATCGCGGACATAAAATCGGCGACTGCTATGATTTTGACACCCAGCGGGGCGAGATGTGTCCTATGGCCATGCATGTGGCTTTTCCGTACATAGATATATTGCGTTATGGCGGCAGTATTCCAGGACAGCCTGATGGAACGGCCATGTTTTGTTGTCCTGATGTAGAGACCATAAACGTGTGGAAAATTGAGAAAATTGTTGGCGATGATACTTGTAAGAATTAATTGTTAAAAGCAGGAAATTAAAAAGAAAAAGCGAATTCTTTTTTGAAATCATGATTGAAAATCTGTTGAAATAGAAAAGGAAACTGTCATGCTGAAAACCAGAATCAATACATTACGGCAATTCTTTCAGGAGGAAAACGATATGGAGCATTTGGAAACAGGTACAGAACAAAAGCAAAGCGAGGTCATTCTGGAATTATCTATTGCGGAAATCCAGCCCAATCCATTTCAGCCGAGAGTGTATTTTGATCCGGCCCAGTTGGAGGAATTATCTAACTCTATTCGTCAATATGGCGTGCTGCAGCCGGTGATTGTGCGTCTGGTGGATGGAGCGTATCAGTTGGTATCCGGTGAACGCCGGTTTCGTGCCAGTGTATTGGCCGGTAAAGAGACCATTCCTGCTTTGCTGCGTCAATTAGGAGATCGAGAGGTTGCTGAAATGGCGCTGATTGAAAATTTGCAGCGAGAAGATTTGAATTATTTTGAAGAAGCAGAAGGCTATGCCCGTTTGATTCAGGAATTTCAAATCACCCAGGAGGAAGTAGCCCGTAAAATGGGCAAAAGTCAGCCTACGGTTGCCAATAAGCTGCGTTTGCTGCATATTTCTGAGCGGGTACGGCGAGAAATTTCTGTTGATGTGATTACAGAACGTCATGTACGTTCCTTATTAAAGCTGAAAAATGAAGAACAGCAGCTTGAGGTCTTAAATCGCATTTATAAAAATAATCTGAATGTGCGTCAAACCGACGAATTGATTGAAAATCTGCTCATCACAGAAGAAAAAAATATGCGTGAGCAGAAGAAAAAGAAAATGATGAAAGCCATTAAGGATATGAAAATATTCGTCAACACCATTCGCGGCACAGTAAAAACAATTCAGGACGCCGGTTTACCTGCTGAAGTGACGGAAAATGAAAACGACGATTATTTAGAAGTGGTAATTCGTTTGCCCAAAAAAGATATGCAGCAAGCAGAAACACAGGGAAGCAGCAATTCCTTTGCAGGATAGATAGAGGAGAATAGGATGGCCAAATTAGAACGGCAATTACGAGGAGATTTTCAAAAAATTTTAGATACCTTAGATGCTCAAATATTAGAAGGCAGTATTTCGGCAACCTTGGAAGAAACCAGCGATTTTTATACAGAGCATTGCCGCTGTGCAGTTCGTGTTTATGAACGATATAGCTTTGCCGGAAACAATCGTTTGAGCTTGAGTATTACTTTGCTGCAGGATGGCGACCAGATTCATATTTCTGCTGTCACATCCGGCGGCAGCAGCGCCATATTTTTTAAGCTAAATACCATGGGTGAAGACGCCTTTTTAGCAAAAATTGAGAGAATCATTGAAGCATATAGTATATAAAAACCGGAGTGGATTTTATGCCAGAACAATATGTAATCCGCAACGCAGAATGGCAAGATTTAGATAAACTTGCTCAAATAGAAGCAGCCTGTTTTCCTGCAGCAGAAGCGGCAACCAAAGAGACCTTAGCGCAGCGCTTACAGGTTTACAGCAAACATTTTTGGATATTGGAATTGAACGATGGAACCATCGCCGGTTTTATTGACGGATTTGTTACCAATCAAGCGGCTATTATTGATGAAATGTTTGAGCAGCCTCATCTGCATGATGAATCTGCTGCCTATCAGGCGGTGTTTGGTCTGAATGTGTTGTTAAACTATCGCGGCAACCATTATGGAATTGCTTTGATGAACGCGCTTATCAATGATGCTCGTGCTGCAGGACGAAAAGGATGCATCTTAACCTGCAAAGAAAATATGGTCGCTTATTATCAAAAATTCGGTTTCCAAAATAAAGGCGTGTCCCAATCCAAACATGGCGGGGCCTTGTGGTATGATATGCTGTTAGAATTTTAAAACAGAAAAATTTGCACTTTGACAATTTCTTTTGAATATGATAGAATATCAGTATAAAGTTGAATAGAGGTCCTATAAACGAGTAGTGTAAATCACGTAAATCCAGTTGGTTTGCATTGGCTCGTTTTTTGTTGTTTGGGAAATATTTTCGTATTTATGAAAGAAAGGAAGTTGTTACGATGAAACAAAAAATTGATAAACGAATTCTCGTCCGTCCCTTATTTATGGTGCCGCCGATGGCGTTGGTACTGTGCTGTACGTCACAATTTGTTCGTTATGGCAGTATTCAGCTGGATTTATTGGCCAAATCTCTGCCGATTGGTTTTTTGTGTGCTTTTATCTGCAATTTGTGGTTGCCGCTGGGTGAAAACGCTTTGTGGTTGGCCAAACATATGCCTGTAAAAAATGGCAAGCACGTTTCTATGCTTATTCCTGTATTTTTTTCCATGCAGTTTGCGGCCATTATGACAGGGGTTATGTGTTTTTACAATATTGTAATTTTGGCCCATCAGGAAGTGCTGCTATTTTTCAAATCCTGGGCAAAAGTATATATTCCTTGCTTTTGTATGGCCTATTTGGTATCTTCGTTGTGGAAACCATGGGCAGAACGCATCAGCTGGAAGCTGGTGCCGCTGAAAGAAAATGCAGAAGTATCGACCGGATTGCCAGAACCAAAAGAACAGATGGATGGGGAAAAAGCCTTTCCATGTTTGTCTGGTGAGCCTTGCGTAGAAGCAGTAACGTCCAGCCGCTGATGATTAGCGGCAAAAATGTTTCACGTGAAACATTTGCAAAAATTCGTTATAGAAAAAGCTACGTTGATTTTTTATCAGCGTAGCTTTTTTATGAGCTTGTATTTTTAAGTTGGTGTAAGTTAGAGTTTTTAGTGAGTAAAATCCAAAATTCTTACGTTTTCGCCTACTTCTTTTTTCACTAAATCTTTCATTTTAGCTGCGAATGGGCAAGGATATCCGATAGGATTACCTTTCGTTATGCAAGAAGCAAAGGCGATGGTATCTACTCCTCGTTTTACTAGTTCACGAGCCCGCAGTACCGATTTTTTTGCTGGACAACCGCCGCAGTTGATAAAACCGATGATTTCAATCGGTTCCTCCACGCCTTCAAAAGCACCTTTCTTTTCTGCCACCATTTTAAAATCATTGGTGCCTGGGCAATAATCTTCTGTTTGCATACAACGAATAATTCCTACTTTCATAAGAAAATCCTCCTTTTTCATTTTGAAATTATTGTATAAAAAATAAATAATTTTTGCAATATAAATATTAAAATAAACATTATTGTGACGAAAATTCAAATTAGATTAGTTTGTTCTTGTCTGTATAAAAATAAAAATTTTCAACTATTTTTTGAAAGAGGCATAAACTATGTATAGAAAAAATTAAGGACACAAAAACGGGAGGCGTAGCTCCTGTTTTTGTGTCCTTGAAGAAAAATTTTTTGCATTAATTAAAGCCGAAGGTTTTCTGTGCAATTTTATAGCAAAGTTCGGCAAATTTGCGTCCGGCGGGGTTTTGCAACGTCATGACGCGGCCAAATAGTCCGTAGCGCAGTTTTTTATACATACGGGGATTGCTCAGCTGCAAGTATTCCCACAGCTCGTCCCGCTTTACCAGATTGGTGGCGTCGTGGGAGCGAATGAGCATGATAGAAGATATGGTCATCATGATTTCCAGATAGTTGTACATATACTGGCGTAATTTTTTGCTGGGAATCATCGTTTTGTCGGATAAATCGTAGTAATCAATCATCAGCTTATTGACGCGCAGCTGCTGGTCAACCCGCTTAATCATCACTTTTTCATTTACCGATTGGTCATCGCGGCCGATAAAGTAATGATAAAAGTCTACATCTAGGTAATAAATGGTCTTTACTGCCGGCAGCGGTTGGTACACAAAAATGTTGTCTACATAGAAAGTGTGCTTCGGCAATTCCAATTCACAATCCCGCAGCATTTGGGTGCGGTAGATAACCGAATGCATTAGAATATACTGGCCTTTTTTGAAATGTCCAATTTGGTCCCAAGTGAAAATTTCGTTTTGTGGCAGCACCGAGCGATAGTTCATTACTTTTTTGAACGACGCACCTTGTTTATCGTAAACAAAATTGGAAATGAGCATATCTAATTGGCGATGCTCAGTCAGCATTTGTTTCAGCAACGTTAAAATTTCTTTGTAAGCCTTTGGGTCTACCCAGTCGTCGCTATCTACTACTTTAAAGTAAGCGCCGGTGGCATTGCGCAGACCGGTATTTACTGCTTCGCCGTGTCCGCCGTTTTCCTGATGAATGGCGCGGATGATATTGGGATATTTGGCTGCATATTCGTCTGCAATGCGGCCCGTGTTATCCTTAGAACCGTCGTTGACGATTAATATTTCTACATCGTCGCCGCCAATCAACAGCGATTCGATGCAGTTTGCCATATAGCTTTCTGAATTGTAAGAGGGAATTGCAATGGATAAAACCTTCATCTTAATCGCCTGCCTAACCTAGTAAAGTGTCTGCCAATGTTAGTGCCTTGTCTACAATGGCGTCGATATTATAATATTTATATTCTGCCAGCCGCCCTAATAAGTGAAACTGTGGGTAGCCCTCTAATAGCTGACAATATTTTGCGTACAGCGCTAAATTTTCTTCATTGATGATGGAATAGTAAGGAATTTCGCCTGGTTTGCCGCTGTAAGGCATCGGATATTCTTTCATAATGGTAGTGTGCTCAGGCATTTTCTGTCCGGTCAGCTTTTTAAATTCAGTAATGCGGGTATAATCCTCGCTGACAGTATAGTTTACCACCGCTTTGGGCTGATAATCACTTTTTTGGTGATGCTCAAACACAAAGTTTAAGGAGCGGTAGGGCAGCTGTCCGTAGCAGCAGGAGAAAAATTCGTCAATAGGGCCAGTAAAGATGACCTGTCCGGCAAATGGTTCTCCCTGAAAATAAATTTGTCCGTCTTGTAAACTGAGCAGCTCGTTAGCGTCGGTATCCAACATCAGTGTAATGTTGGGATAATCCAGCATTTTTTCAAACAATGGCGTAAAACCCTCCAGCGGCATGCCCTGATAAGCGTCCTGAAAATAGCCGTTATCCTCTGAAATGAGCACCGGCACACGGGCCGTTACGCTAGGATCAATCTCCTCCGGCTTTTGTCCCCATTGCTTTAATGTATAATGCAAAAAGATATTTTCATATACATAATCAGCAATGGCTTGAATATCTTTGTCGGCATTTTCTTTTAGTTGCAGAATCGGTACGCGACTTTCCAAGCCGTAGGTACTGATTAATTTTTCTCGCAGCACAGCGGCTTTTTCTTCACCGTAGACCAGCTTTAAAGTGTTCAAATTAAATGGCACTGGCATAAATTGTCCATGAATGTTGGCAACAACCTCGTGCTTGTAGTTGTACCATTGGGTAAAACGGGACAGGTACTCATAAACATTTTTTTTGTTGGTATGAAAAATATGCGGTCCGTATTGATGAATCAGGATCCCTTCGTTGTCATATAAATCGTAGCAGTTGCCACCGATATGATTGCGCTTTTCGATGATGCACACGTTTTGATTGCCGCGCTCTGCCAGTTCACGGGCAACCACTGCTCCGGCAAAGCCGCAGCCTACAATAATACTATCGTACATAGAGCGCCTCCTTTTTACATAATTACGTATATTATAACACAATCCAGATTTCATTGTCATCCCACGGAGCAGCACAGAGATTAATTTTTTGTACGTTTTTGATAAAGAATGCTGGAAAATACATTTTGATTGAAAAAAATATGATGAAGAAATCTTATGGAGATAAAAA
>CABUKW010000026.1 GCA_902492275.1 uncultured Peptococcaceae bacterium | reverse complement strand
AGAACAAGATAGCATGCTGGAAGAGATTTTGCCCATTGTTCGTACCGTGGTGCTGACCAAACCGGAACATGACCAGCGTGCGCAACACTGGCTGGATTTGCAGCAAAAAATGAGGGGGAAGGCGCCAGATTGTCCCTGTGTGCTTTTTGAGCATTATCAAGAAGCTTTGCAGCAGACCGTTGCTGGGCTTGCGCCAGGACAATTGCTGTGCATTACAGGTTCATTATATCTTCTAGGCGATTGCCGTCGTTTTTTACCGGAGGTTCTATCTGGAAACGGTTTTGCATACCCATAAAGTAATGTAACGAAGAAAGGAACGACGCTTATGGGGTGGGTCAGAAGGTTTGCGACGGCGCTACTGTCCGTTGTGCTGGTGTTTGGGTTTATTCAAAGTGTGGGCGGTTATCTCATAGGACAACTGAGCAGTTTTCAGGATACGGGACAGGTCTTAGAGCTGGAAACAGAAGAAAAAATAGTGCGACAAATGGTATTGCAGCTGGAACCGGCGGAATATTATACCTTTCAAATTGGTGCTTATCAGGACGCTGCAGAGGGACAGGCTAAAATTAATGAATTGGCCCAGCTTGGCTATCGGGTTTGCGTATCGGAGGGGCCGCCTTTTCGGTTGTGGCTGGGCTGCTTGGGCAAAGAACCACAAGTAGCCCAGTTACCCGAAGCGGTGCGCAGCAGCAGTAGCGATATTTTTGTGCAAAAACTGATATTGAATGAAACGGCGTTGCGTTTTTCTGCTGAGGATCGTCAGGTTATGGAGCAGGTATCTGCATTGCTCAGCAGCTATGATGTGGTTTTAAAGCATTCGCTGAAAATGTTTCAGGATTATCATTATGCAGCCTGCAGCGAGGAAAATTGGGCGGAAATGCTGCAACAAGTAGAAGAAGAACTGGCGCTTATTCAAGAAACAGGCAGCGCACTTTTAACCGAAGATGCCAGCGAGTCCATGGCCAGCGGTATTTTGGATTTACTTACGGTGAGCAAAGAATATCAGGAAAGTTTACAGCTCATTCAAGAGAAAAAAACAGATAAAGTTGTGCTGTTGGCGCAAAGCTGTCTTTTAGAATTAATTGAACAGTATCATCATTTTATGCAGACCGAAAGTCAAGAACAAATAGATTCGTGAAAAATTACGCAATCCTATTGATTATCTGAAAAAATCCAGATATAATAAATACAATATCATAGAGGCAGTTTGACGAAAAAAGGGGTTGTTGTAATGAAAGAGCTGAAAATCCCAGAGGCAACAGTCAGTAGACTTTCCGTATATTCCAGATATTTAACAGAAGTTGAAAAGCAGGGTATCGTGAGTATTTCTTCCGGTGAAATTGCGGAAGGCGTAGGGGGAACGCCAGCGCAGGTCAGAAAGGATTTGGCCTATTTTGGGGAGTTTGGCACCCGTGGCGTGGGCTATAATGTAAAACAGCTAAATCAGGAGATTATGAATATTCTGGGCTTGACAAAGCGCTGGAACGTCATTTTGATTGGAGCGGGGAATTTAGGTTCAGCTTTGAGCCAGTATCGTGGATTTCGAGAACGGGGCTTTCAGATTATCGGGGTTTTTGATAATGATTTGAACAAGGTTGGTTTAAAATTAAATGGATTGCCAATCTATGCCATCAATCAAATGGCAGATTTTATTGAAAAAAATGATGTATCTATCGGTATTATTGCAGTGCCGGCTGAATATGCGCAGGATATTGCCGATTTGTTGGTGGACACCAATATCAAGGGCATTTTGAATTTTGCGCCGGTTGTGCTGACCATTCCAGAAGATGTTGAAATCCGTAATGTAGATTTGACAGTTAATCTGGAAGTGCTTACGTATAATATTGAAAAAAATTGAATGTTGTAGCAAAGAGAAATCATTCCTGCCGAGCTGTTGCGGAATGGTTTCTTTTTTGCTGTTTCGGGATATGCCAGGCGGTTTGAAACGTGTTGAAATCAATCTCGATATCTGGTAAACTAAACACAAGGCTCAGCGGACCTGTCTGTCGGTCTGCTCGTTTTCAGGAAAGCAAGCTCTAAGGAGTAGAGACATTTGATTATATTACAAGGAAAAAATTTGGGAAAATCTTATATCACCAATTTGATTTTTGCACAGTTGAATTTTTTTATTCAGGAAGGAGAAAAGGTGGGGCTGGTTGGGCCGAATGGCACCGGAAAATCCACCTTGTTTCGCTGTATCACCGGCGAAGAAAGTTTTGATGACGGCCAACTGCAAATGAGCGCCCGTCACAGTATGGGCTACATGGAGCAGATGCCGGAGTTTGCGCCGGGATTTACGTTGTTGGATGCAGTGATGGAAATGTTTCAGGATGTTTTCGCCATGCGGGATAAACTGCGGCAGTTAGAAATAGAAATGGGGCAGGTAGAAGGCGAAAAACTGGAGAATCTATTGGAGGAATATAGCAAACTGACTCATCAGTACGAGGATTTGGGAGGCTTTAGCTGTGAAAGCAGGGCAAAGGGGATTATCAAAGGGTTGGGCTTTTCGGAGCAAGACTTTAACCGGGAAATCGCTTGCTTTAGCGGCGGTGAAAAAACACGGGCTTCGTTGGCACGGCTTTTGGTACGGGAGCCAGATTTATTATTGCTGGACGAACCCACCAATCATTTAGATTTGGAGGCACTAGATTGGTTGGAAACTTATCTGCGGAATTATCGCGGTGCCGTTTTTGTAATCTCTCATGACCGTTATTTTTTGGACCAGGTTACCACCAGAACGCTGGAGCTAAATCATCATACCTTGAAAAGTTATGCTGGCAACTATAGCCGTTATGTGGTATTAAAGGCCGAGCAGGAAATGGCCCAGATGCGGGCCTATGAGAAGCAGCAGGCAGAAATTGCCCGTACCGAAGAATATATTCGCAAGTATAAAGCGGGGATTAAATCTAAGCAAGCCAGAGGCAGGGAAAAACAGCTTTCCAGAGTAGAACGTTTGGAGGCTGTGCAGAGTAATAAATCCATGCTGCTTCAGATGCAGGATGTAGCCGGCTCCGGTGAAGTGGTTTTGGAAATACGAGATTTGTCTATGTCTTATCCAGATAAAGTATTGTTCCATGACTTTACGGAAACTATCTACAAAGGCGAAAAAGTAGGATTGATTGGCGGCAATGGCGTAGGAAAATCCACCATTTTGAAAATTATTATGGGACAGCTAACGCCCAGCGGCGGTACTGTACGTTTCGGTTCGCGGGTTAAGGTGGCCTATTATGACCAGGAGCACCGACAATTGAATCCCAATCATAAAATCATTGATGAGATTGTCTATCAATACGATGTTACGTTAAATCAAGCCAGAGACTGGCTGGCGCAGGTCTTATTTTTTGGGGAGGACGTAGAAAAGCGCATCGGGGATTTGAGCGGGGGCGAGAAGGCCCGCGTTGCTTTGTTGAAGATTATTCTAGACGAGCCCAATTTGCTGATTATGGACGAACCTACCAATCATCTGGACATTAGCGCCAAAGAAATTGTAGAGCAATTTTTGGAGCAATTTCCCGGCACAGTGTTTATGGTTTCCCATGACCGTTATTTGTTGGACGCAATTTGTACCCGAACCATTGTATTGGAAAATCAGCAATTTACCGCTTATTTGGGGAATTATAGCTATTACCGGCAAAAACGGGCCGAATTGGAACGAATGGCTCGGGAAAAAGAAGAAGAATTGGCAGCACAGCAGAAGCAGCAGTCAAAAAACAATAAAGCAACTGCGGCAGGACAGCCTAAAATAAATAAATCGAAAGTGAAAAAAGAGATTGAAGCGCTAGAAGCGCAAATTCAGCAGGGAGAGAGCCGCTCAGAGGAATTATCTACTTTGCTGGCTGATGGCACTACCTACCAGGATGAAGAAAAAAGCCGGCAATTGGTGGCGGAATATAAACAATTGGAAGAAGAAATTCCCCAATGGTATGAAAAATGGGAGGAACTGCAGCTATTGCTGGAATCATGATTGCTGATGAGAAAATAGCAAGGAAGGCGGTTCGTGATTGATAGAAAAAGAGAGGAGTTTCCCAGATGAAAAAGGTTGAGTTATTGGCGCCAGCCGGCAATTTGGCGGCTTTAAAGGCTGCAGTTGAAAACGGTGCCGATGCAGTATATATTGGGGGCGGCCAATTCAGCGCCCGTCAGAAAGCGGAAAATTTCACCCGGGAACAAATGGCCGCAGGTATTGCTTATGCCCACCAACGGGGATGCGCGGTGCATGTGGCGGTGAATACTTTAGTTCGAAATGAAGAAATTGGCGATTTGATTACTTATGGCTATGAATTGGCAGAGTTAGGGGTAGACGCAGTGATTGTGCAGGATTTAGGCGCTGCCCATATTTTGCGGCAAGCCTTGCCCCAATTATCGCTGCATGCCAGTACCCAGATGGCCATTCACAATACTGCAGGCGTAAAGTTTTTAGAAGAACAGGGCTTTGCACGGGTGGTACTGGCCCGTGAAACCTCATTGGAGGCCATCAAAAAAATCAAAGAACAGACCAACATTGACTTAGAAGTGTTTATACACGGCGCTTTGTGCGTGGCCTATTCTGGACAGTGTCTGTTGAGCAGCATGATTGGCGGACGTAGTGGAAACAGAGGATTATGCGCCCAGCCCTGCCGGATGCAGTATGAGTTGGTGGATGCCAATGGAGCCAGTTATCCCGATGTGGAAGGCACTTATTTGCTCAGCACCAGAGATTTGAATATGCTAGACCATTTACCGGAAATAATCGAAGCCGGCGTAGCATCTTTAAAAATTGAAGGGCGCATGAAGCGGCCTGAATACGTGGCTACAGTGGTACGCCATTACCGGCAAGCCATTGACGCCTATGATACCCATAGTAAATTTGAACAAAAATCAGCGCAGCGGGAACTTTTGCAAATCTTTAATCGAGATTTTACCACAGGATATTATTTTGCCAATCAGGGCGCCGGTTTGATGAGTCACAGCCGTCCTGATAATCGTGGCGTCCTGGCGGCTGATATTTTAAAAACCGAACAGAAAAAAATCTGGATACAGCTGAAGGAACCGCTTGCAGTTGGTGATGGCTATTTCTTCTATAATGGCAAAGGAGAAGAAATTGCCGGCAAAGTCCATGAATTATCTATCAAAGGCAAAGCAATTGTCTCTGGTCATCCGGGACAGATTGTACAGATGATAGTCAGCGGCAATGCACAGGGTGCAAAAACCTTATACCGCACCGCTGATGTGCAGTTACTGAAACGGGCAGCGGATAGTTATAGCCGGCCGTCCCAGCCGCAAAAGCAGACCGTACATTTTAAAATTGAATTGCGTCAGGGGCAGCCTATTTCGTTGCTGGCTTGGGACGATGCAGGTCATCAGCAGTACGGGGAAAGCACCTATTTGGTGGAAGCGGCCAAAACACGACCCAGCGATTTGGACAGTGTGCGTAAACAGTTGGAGCGGTTAGGCAATACGCCTTTTGCATTGGGCGACGTGGTCGCAGAGATTGAAACTGGTGTGATTGCGCCTGCCAGTGAGTTAAATCAACTGCGCCGCACTGTGATAGAAAGATTGGAGCAGCAACTGTCGCAAAAGGACGAAATCCCATTGTTACCCTACGATGATTATTTGGAGGATGCAGGCGATTTGTTAGACAGGATTCCGCCTCAGGTGATGGCCTATGGGTTACAGCAACGGTTGGCAGTCACTGCTGGCAGCGTTGAGGCTGTCAAAGCAGCAGCCGATGCCGGAGCCGATTTGATTTATCTGCAGGCTACCGGATTGCGGGGCAGACAAGCGGTTTCTGCAGATAGCTATGCTGACTTGGCGCAATATTGCCAGCAAAAGCAATGCCTGTTATATTGGACCTGCAGCCCTATTCAGAATGACTGGCAAATGGAGCGTGTGAAGTCTTTGATGCAGGCAGCGCAAACTGCCGGTTTTGCCGGCGTCGCCGTGGGAAATTTAGGCCTGTTGCAGGCTGCACGGCAAATGGGATGGGTGAATATCGTAGCCGATTATCAATTGAACAGTTTCAATGACGTTACTTTGCAATATTTATCGGAACAGGAGATTTGCCGTGCTGTATTATCTCCTGAATTGAGTTTAGAGCAGATTGGTCAGTTTGCCTATTTGGGCAATCTGCCTTTGGAGTTGCTTGTGCATGGGAATTTTCCCTTGATGGTATCAGAACAATGTGTAGTCGGTTCGGTTATCGGCGGACGAACCGCGCAGCAAGCCTGTGCCATGCCTTGTGTAAAACAGCAGTACTATCTCAAGGACCGTATGGGAGCGCAGTTTCCTTTATATATGGATGAAAATTGCCGTATGCATGTATATAACAGCAAAACCCTGAATTTATATAAACGATTAGAAGATTGTCTGCGCACAGGTGCTGATGTGCTGCGTATTGAAGGTAGGGAACAATCAGCACAGTGGATTGGGGCAGTAACAGAAATTTATAAAAAAGCAATTATGGAATATAACCGGACGGGCAGTTTGATGCTAGACTTGCATGGGCTGCAGCAGTTAGAAGCATTGGCACCGGAAGGTTCAACCTATGGACATTATTTCAGAGGTGTTTTATGAATTCGTTGACATTACGAAAATTGGAATATGAAAAAATTATTGAAATGCTGACTGCGGAGTGCAGTTCTGGATTGGGCCGTCAACTGGCCGAACACTTACAGCCTGTTACGGACAGCGAGCAAATTTCTAATTGGCAGCGGGAAACCAGCGAAGGCGTCACGGTGCGCCGTTTAGAGCCCAATATTCCATTAGGCGGTTTAACGGATGTGTCGCGCCAAATTCGCAAGGCACAGATTGGCGGCATGTTGGAACCGGAAGAATTTTTACAGCTGCTGGATGTTTTAAAGGCTTGCCGGCGTATCGCCCATTTTTTTCTGGAACGAAAAAAAAATTATGAGATTCCCCGGCTGGAATGGTGGGCGAATCAGTTGACCTTGCTGCCGGAATTGGAGCAAGCCATTGATGATGTGATTGCCCCAGAGGCGGCTGTGCGTGATACGGCTTCCACGGAATTACTGACCGTGCGCCGTAAAATCAATACCTTAAAGAATCGCATTAAGGAACGACTGGAACATATTGTGCGTTCCGAAAGCAGTCAGAAATATTTGCAAGATGCCTTGGTCACCATTCGCAATGACCGTTATGTGGTGCCGGTAAAGCAGGAATACCGCAGTCAAATTCCCGGCATCGTGCATGACCAGTCAGCCAGTGGCGCTACATTATTTATTGAGCCGATGGCTGTAGTAGAAATGAATAATGATTTGCGTAAGGCTTATAGCGCCGAGCGGGATGAAGTAAACCGCATCCTGCTGGAATTGAGCAGTAAGATTATGCCTTATAGCGAGGATTTGCAATATAATTTGCAGGTATTGGCCCAGATTGACCTTATTTTTGCCAAAGCACGGCTCAGTGAGAAAATGAATGCCGTAGAACCTGTGTTGAAAACTACGCCGCAGTTATCCATTGTAAAGGGCCGTCATCCGTTCATTCCAAGCAAACAGGTGGTACCGCTCAGCATTACTTTGGGACAGGAGTTTGACGCTGTTATCATCACAGGACCAAATACCGGCGGGAAAACAGTAACCCTGAAAACAGTGGGGCTATTTGTCTTGATGACCCAATCGGGTTTGCATATTCCCGCTGAAGTGGGCAGTGAGATGGGCCTGTTTCACGGCGTATACGCAGATATTGGTGATGAACAGAGTATTGAGCAATCGTTGAGTACCTTTTCTTCTCATATGACCAATATTGTGCGCATTTTGGAAGATGTAGACGAGCGTTCGCTGATTTTACTGGATGAACTGGGCGCAGGCACCGACCCTTCCGAAGGTGCGGCTTTGGCCATTTCTATTTTGGATGATATTTTACACAGGGGTGGTAAAATTATTGCCACCACCCATTACAGCGAATTAAAAGCGTATGCGTTTAATGAACCGCGTGTGCAAAACGCCAGCGTAGAATTTGATGTGGAAACATTACGTCCCACCTATCGCTTGTTAATCGGCGTACCAGGAAAAAGCAATGCTTTTGAGATTGCCCGTAAACTTGGAATTCATACCCATATTATTGAACAAGCCCGAAATATGATTTCGCAGGAAGAACAAGACGTGGCTGGTTTAATTGCATCGCTGGAAACTAGTAATGTACTGGCAGAACAGAAAAAGCAGGAGGCCGAGGAAAAATTACAGGAAATTCAGCAGCAATTAAAAGCATTAGAGGATGAACGGGCTACTTTGGTGGCTTCCACAGAAAAGATTCGCCGTAAAGCACAAGAAGAAGCATTGGAAATTGTGCGAGAAGCACGGCGGGAAAGTGAAGAAATTCTGAAAGAACTGCGGCAAATGCAGTTGGACAATGCCAAAGCACAGGCAGAAGCTCAGGAAAAACGCAAAGCGCTCAGCGTTAAGGAAGAAAAACTGGCAGCAAAGGTTCAGAAGGGGCCGAAGGTATTAACCAACAAAGTAAAAAAAGTGAAGCTGGGCGAAGAAGTCTATGTGCCCAAATTCACCCAGCATGGTACCGTTATTTCTCTGCCCGATAAAAACGGAAACTTGCAGCTACAGGTTGGCATTATGAAGGTAACCGTTAATCTGGATGAGCTGCAGCAATCGGCGAAACCAAAAGAAACCGGAAAGACCATGGTGCATAAAATTTCTTCCAGCAAGACAGAGACGATTAAAAGTGAACTGGACTTGCGGGGGCTTTTAGTAGAGGAAGCGTTGGATAAAGTGGATAAATATTTGGACGATGCTTATCTCAGCAGCTTGGCTTCTGTGCGGATTATTCACGGCAAAGGCACTGGTGCTCTGCGCAGTGCTGTGCGGGATTTGCTCAAGCGTCACCGTCATGTGGCCGAGTATCGTTTTGGCGCTTTTCATGAAGGCGGCGATGGTGTGACAGTGGTGGAATTGAAAAAGTGATTGTGCCAGTATCAAAGAAACTGAGGGAGAAAAAATGATTGAATTTAAATATGATACGCAGCTTTTGGTGGAAGGACAAAATTTTTCCAGCGATAACATTAGCGCTTATATTACAGAGCATATCGCCGGTGATTGTTTGCTAGCTGTAGGCGGCGATGCCTTAGTGAAAATCCATTTTCACACCAATACACCGTGGAAGGTGTTGGAGTATTGCGCTTCCTTAGGCGATGTATTTGATGTGGTGATTGAAAATATGGAACGGCAGGCCAACGGTTTGCAGGGTTGAAGAATTTTTATATTGCAATCTATAACGTGTATATAGCTAAAAGCCGCGTAATTGAAGAAGTAAAAAAGTTGTGTTATAATACAGCACAGGAGCAGAAAGAACAGGAGGAAATTGGATGAGCAGAAATGCATTGGCCTTGGTGGATTGTAATAGTCGGGAGCAACTGTATCAGTTTTTAATGGATAATTTTGACCGCAAAGCTACAAAAAATGAAATGATTTCCCCCTATGATGACCAATTAATCGGTAAAATGAATTTTCGTTATGGTGGCATGGAGCATGCTATGTTTTTTACCTATGCCCGTTCTTCGGAATATCCGGGCATGCGGTTTCATAATCATAAAATTATTTATCTCAGCTTAGGTGTCAATGAGATTAGTTCCGATATTTTTAATCAAATTTGCAGCCGGTTTGGTGGTTTTGTAGATTATGATGATGATTTAGAGCTTGGCTGGCAAAAAGTAGAGCGGCAGAATCTGCTAGAAGATGTTTGGTCAGAAACGGGAATAGAACCTGATGTTTCAGATGATGAGAAAAAGCAGGAGTTACAAGAGATACGTCAGATTTTAAAGCTGGAAGCCAAAAGCGAGCAGCAGGATGCTCCCCGTGAAAACCGAGATCCTCGCAGGAAAGAAAGCAGACCGGAGCGTCGTCATCACGAAAAGGCGGAGCGCGGTAAGGAAGAGGCCAATCGAGGATATCGGCATGAGCGAAAGGAAATGAACCGTACGGAAGGAAAAACTCACAATCGTTCCCGCGGAGAACGAAACGGACAAAGAAGATTTGAAAAGAAAGCTGTAAACAAACAAGAAAAAACAGCCGGCAATGAAAAACAAGCATAACGAAAAGACTGCCGCTTTAGGGGATGGATGTGCCAGAAGATAATCAGGCCTAGAGGACTCCGTGCGGCAGTTTTTATAATTTATAAGGAGGTAAGATAGAATGCTGGGCAACACGCCGATGATGAAGCAATATGAAGAAATCAAAAAAGATTACCAGGATTGCCTGTTATTTTACCGATTAGGAGATTTTTATGAAATGTTCGGCCCCGATGCAGAAATGGGAAGCCGTCTGCTGGGAATCACGCTGACTGCCCGCGACGGCGGCTTGGGCAAGGTGCCCATGTGCGGTGTGCCCTTTCATTCAGCGGATAACTATATAGCAAAGGTTATTCGCGCTGGACAAAAAGTGGCAATTTGCGAACAGATTGAAGACCCGAAAAGCGTAAAGGGGATTGTAAAACGAAAAGTAATTCGTGTCATTTCGCCCGGGACGATTTTAGAAGGCAATTATCTGCAAGAGCGGAACAGCAATTATTTATTGGCCATCGTGCGAAGTGAGCAAGGTTATGGATTAGCCGTGGTTGATGCCTCCACCGGCGAATTTATGGCTACGGAAGTGCCCGATTGGACAACTCTACATAATGAATTTTGGCGCTACGATCCGGTAGAGTGTTTGGTGGCTGCCAATGATGAACAGGCTTTGGAAGATGTCAAGCGCATTGCCGGTGAAAATCGTGTCACCATTACACCGCATCACAATCATGCTTTTGCGCTTGACTATGCCGAGAAAAAAATTCTGGAGCATTTTCATATCAATTCGTTGATAAGTTTGGGCTGTGCCGATAAGCCATTATTGACCATCGCAGCCGGAGCAATTTTAGATTATCTGAATCTTATGCAAAAAAGTCGGCCGGCTAATATTATGTCATTAAAAGTATACTCGTTGAAAGAAACAATGGATTTAGACTATGCCACCAGGCGCAATCTGGAGTTGGTGCGCTCGCTGCACAGCGCGGATCGTAAGGATTCGGTGCTGGGGATTATTGATTATACCCGTACAGCGGTAGGAAGCCGGTTGTTAAAGAACTGGCTGGAAAAACCACTGTTAAATCAAGCGGACATACAACGCCGTTTAGATTCCACCGAAGAATTGGTACAAAATACAACATTGCGATTGTCCTTAAAGGAACATTTAGACCCTGTTTATGACTTGGAGCGTATTGTTTCCCGCATCACATACGGTACTGCCAATGCCAAGGATTTGCTGGCGTTGAAAAATTCACTGGCGCAGCTGCCAGCTCTGCAAAAAAGTATCCAGCAAGGGAAAACGGCTTATTTGCAGCAATTAAACGCTGATTTTGATGTATTGTCCGATGTGTATACGCTGTTGGAAGAAGCTGTTCATCCAGAAGCACCTTTTTCTATGCGGGAGGGCAATTTAATTCGGACAGGCTATAACAGTGAAGTTGACGAGCTGCGGGATATTCTGGTTAACGGTAAGCAGTGGATTGTGGATTTGGAAGTGCGGGAGCGGGAGCGTACCGGCATTCGTACCTTAAAGGTCAGCTACAATAAGGTTTTTGGTTACTACATTGACGTTTCCCGCAGTAAGAGTAACGAAGTGCCGGAAGAATATGTGCGCAAACAGACCTTAGCCAATAGTGAGCGTTTTATCACGCCCGAGTTGAAAGAATTAGAAAACCGGGTTCTAGGCGCAGATGAGAAGGTAAAAGAGCTAGAATATCAATTATTTGTACAACTGCGCAATACCGTAGGCGAACAAGTCGCCCGCATTTTAAAGACAGCCCATATCATTGCGCAGTTGGATTGTCTGTTTTCGTTGGGGCAGGCCGCCGTTTATCATAATTTCTGTAAGCCTGTCATTGCTCAGGATGGGCAGTACATTTTAAAAGAATGCCGACATCCAGTGGTAGAAGAAAAATTAAAGGACGGTTGGTTTATTCCCAATGATGTACATTTTCATCCTGAAACGGAGCGGTTTTTGATTATCACAGGGCCTAATATGTCGGGTAAAAGCACCTATTGCCGCAGTGTAGCCGTTGCTTCAGTGCTGATGCAAATTGGCTCTTTTGTGCCAGCCAGAGAAGCGACTATGCCAGTGGTGGACCGGGTGTTTGCGCGTGTCGGCGCCAGCGATGATTTGAGTACAGGGCAGAGTACCTTTATGGTAGAAATGAATGAAGTGGCCAATATTGTCAACAACGCTACCAAAGACAGTCTGATTATTTTAGACGAGGTGGGGCGCGGTACTAGCACCTATGATGGTTTGGCCATAGCCTGGGCCTTAACCGATTATATCAATAATACAATAAGGGCAAAAACGATGTTTGCGACCCACTATCATGAATTGACAGCTTTAGAAGAGCAGCCGGGTATTTGTAACTATTCAGTGGCTGTAAAAGAAGACGGCGAAAATGTGGTGTTTCTGCGCAAAATTATTGCAGGCGGCGCAGACCGCAGCTATGGCATCCATGTTGCCAGATTAGCCGGGATTCCTGAGATAGTCTTGCAGAACGCCAGAGATATTTTACGGACCTTAGAACTGGAAAAAGAGCAGCATCGGCCACGGGCTAATCAGATGGAATTGTTTACAGAACAGTCTGAGCCAGTTACAATCACAAAATCGCTGGTGGAAATTCCAGAAATGGTACAGGAATTGGCTGCTGTCAATGTAAATAATTTAACGCCGATGGATGCTATGAATTTACTCTTTACCTTTCAGAAAAAAGCCCAGGAGGTGATACAGCATGGGACAGATTAAACTGTTGGAAGAACATATCGCCGACAAGATTGCTGCCGGTGAAGTGATTGAACGTCCGTTGTCGGTGGTAAAGGAACTTTTGGAAAATAGTCTGGATGCTGGAGCCGATTTTATTGAAATCGAAATTCGGGAAGGCGGTACCAGTTTAATCCGTGTAAAAGATAATGGCAAGGGCATGGATGAAGCCGATTTGCAGTTGGCCTTTCAGCGTCATGCCACCAGTAAAATCAGAGAATTTCAGGATTTATTCCGTTTGCAGACATTTGGCTTCCGTGGTGAAGCACTGCCCAGCATTGCAGCGGTAGCACAAGTAGAAATGATTAGCTGCACTGCGCAGGAAACCATTGGCCATAAAATCCGTATTGACGGCGGCACTGTGCAGGAATTTTGTGAAACAGCCACCGCGCCCGGTACGGTGATGGAAGTAAAAAATCTGTTTTATAACATTCCTGCCCGCCGTAAATTTCTAAAAAGCAGCAGCTATGAAGCAGGTTTGATTGGAGATTTGATCAGTAAATATGCCCTGGGCCATCCGCAAGTGCGGTTTCGTTATGTTTCCGGCGGTCAGCTGCAGTTGGATACGGCTGGATTGACGACTGTAGAGCAACGAATTGCTTACGTCTACGGCAGCAACTTAGAATCGCTGCTTGTTGCGGTAGAAAAAAAAGAATTAGGACCTGGTCGTTATCTGGAAGCTTGGTTGGCTCGTGAGGAAATTACCCGCAATAATCGAGGGCAGGAAGTGTTTTTTGTCAACGGCAGATTGGTAAAAAGTGTTGAATTGAGTCAAACCTTAGAGGAAAGTTATTATACTTTAATTGCCAAGGGACGATTTCCTATTGCTGTGCTAAAACTGACCCTGCCTGGCAGTGAATTGGATGTCAATGTACATCCTGCCAAAACAGAGATAAAAATTAACGGATATGAGCAGCTAAAACCCAAAATAATAGAAGTATTAAAGGATGCTTTGTGGGAAGCTAACATTACGAAAAATGCATTTTTGCCGGAAACTGTCGCACCGGCTGCCTACCAAACAAAAAAAACATCGGTAGCACAAATTGTACAGCAACAAGAAAAGGATCTTGTGAAAACAGAAAATTCAATCGAAGCACAAAATTTGCAGAAAAAACAGTCGAACATCCCAAATCAGGAGGAGGTATCCGGCATTCTCTATGATGCAACTGAAACGATAAAAAACAATCAAAGTATTGTGGCCGAGCCTGAAAAACTGTATCAATGGAGAACGGAAGAACTTTATACGGAACCGGCAGTAAAAACAGTATCTGTTTCACAGGAGGAATTATTTTCAGAAGAAGATAATCCCTCGAAAATTCAAGAAATAAACGAGAATTTGAACCATAGCCAATTGACAGAAAAATTGAAACAGAAAAAAGAAATAAAAGCTGTATTAAAACAAGAAAATGAAACAGTTCAATTAAAAGACATAAATAATCTTTCTGTTATAGGTCAGCTAAACAATTCCTTTATTTTGGCACAAAACGCCGAAGGTTTGTATATCATTGACCAGCATACTTGCCATGAGCGGATTTTGTATGAAAAATTTATGAAGGCTGAAGCACAAAAGGAAATGATTTCTCAACCATTGTTAATTCCTGTAACGGTGACATTGTCAGCCCAGCAAGACAGCGTTCTGATGCAAAATATTTTTACCTTGCGGGAATTAGGGTTTGTTTTAGAAAATTTTGGTGATCGCTGCTATTTGCTGCGCAGCTTGCCATTAGGATTAAACGATTTACCCAATGTGGAAGAATTCTTTTTAGATTTGTTACATGATTTGAGCGAACAAAAAGAAGTGACAGCGGCGGTAATTAAAGAAAAACTGTTGATTACAGCCTCTTGCAAAGGGGCAGTGAAAGCACATTGGCCTTTAACAGACATTGAAATGCGGACATTGCTGCACGATCTGTCTCAGGTAGAAAATGCCCATACCTGCCCCCATGGTCGGCCTATTGTATATAAAATTACGATGGCCGAGTTATATAAAATTTTCAAACGAGGAAGCTATCATGGATAATTGGGCTATCACCACCAGTAAAGCGCGGGGTAAAATGGGTCTGAGTCTGACCGATACTGCCCGCAGTCTTAGTTTAGAATTGCAGATTCCTTTTGTGGAGAGGATGAATCGCAGCATTCCCTGGCTGATGGATCGATATAGCCTGAATTGCCTGTTGGTGGAGGAAAACGGCGAATTACTTGCCCATTGGGCCGATGGAGAGACCTTGCGCTTTCATCCGGGTATGGCCATTCATCGCATCAAACAATTAAAAGATGGTAAAGTGGAAATGCTGACGAACATCATGGAATTGCGGCCAGGCGCTCAAATTTTAGACTGTACCATGGGAATGGCCAACGATGCGGTGGTGTTATCCTTTGCAACCGGTGCCGACGGTGTAGTGACCGCCTTAGAGAGCAGCCCATTGATTTATGCAGTCACCAGCTACGGTTTGCAGCATTGGTCAACCAACAGCCAGCCTATGAAGCAGGCTATGGAGCGCATACAGACTATTTGCTGTGATTATCGTGCCTATTTGCAGAATTTAGCCCCCGATTGTTATGATTTTCTCTATTTTGACCCAATGTTTGAACGGCCTGTTCTGCAATCCGCCGGCATTTACGGCGCAGCGCCAATTATGCCCCTTTAACGCAAGAGATTTTGACGTTCGCAAAAAAAATTGCCCGGCAAAAAGTAGTGGTCCGACATCGGGTCGGCACATTGCGTTCCTTACAGTTTGACAGTATTATGGGCGGTAAATATAGTTCCCTGGCCTACGGGATTTTATATGCAAAATAAAAAGGAGAGTGGAACCATGCAGCCTCTGGTTATTTTAGTTGGTCCGACAGCGGTGGGAAAGACAGCGGCCAGTATTGGTTTGGCCAAAGCATTAAACGGCGAAATTATTTCTGGCGATTCCATGCAGATTTTTCGCGGATTGGACATTGGTACTGCGAAGATAACGGTTTCTGAAATGGCAGGCGTTCCGCATCATCTGTTGGATATCAAAGAGCCCTGGGAAACTTTCAGTGTGGCGGAATTTAAAGAACGGGCTGACGCCGCCATTGCACAGATTGCTGGACGGGGAAAAATGCCCATTTTAGTCGGCGGCACAGGATTTTATATCAACAGCGTACTTTATGATTACCATTTCGGAGAGGCCGATTGTGATTTGGCCTATCGACAGTATTTGCAGCAATATGCCATACAAAATGGCAAGGAAGCCTTATGGAAGTTATTAAACGAGCAGGACCCCAAATCGGCTCAGCGTTTGCACAGCAACGATACCAAACGGGTGATACGGGCTTTAGAGGTGCTGTATGTTACCGGCGTACCAGCTTCTGAGCGACAATATACAGTAGATAAACGGTCTATGCGTTATCAGGCAGCCTATTTGGCTTTAAATCTTCCGCGGGATATCTTGTATCAGCGAATTAATCAACGGGTGGATTTGATGATAGCGCAGGGGTTGGAGCAGGAAGTGCGGCAGGCCTTAGTGCAAGGTGTGCCGAAAAATGCTTTGTCCATGACAAGCTTAGGCTACCGGCAGATGATTCAATATCTTGATGGGGAAATTTCTCTGGAAAAAGCCATCGAACTGATTAAACGGGATACCCGCCATTTTGCCAAACGGCAGTTGACCTGGTTTCGGCATGATCCAAATATTCAATGGGTAGAGAAACTGGGCAAATCTGAGGCTGAAATTGAAGCGGAATTATTGCAGCTGACGCGGCAAACCTTGCGCCAAGGCTGATGCGCGATAAAAAGCAGTCAAAGGCTTATCAGACAGCAGACCGTATTTGGAAATGGCGCATTTGGTGAAAACCAACGCCGGCTACAATATTATCAACAGGCTAGCTTGTAGTTTTATGCCCTTGGCAGACGATATGCAAGAGGCGCAAATTTAAAAAATGGGGAAACTTAGTTCCGTATCGCATCATATCCTTCAGATATTCCTAAAGCGGATACAAATCAAATAAACCGGAGATGAACGCCATGTCAAAACCAAAATGGAATCTGAATACCATTTATATATCCGAACGGTTGCAGGAGAGTCTGCGGCCCATCGCCCGCTGCGCCATGACTGCCATTGTTGCACCCATGGGTTACGGCAAGACCACGGCAGTGAACTGGTATCTGGCAGAATGCGCCAAAACAGAACCAGTCAAAATCATTCGGATCAGCGTATATTCCGATAACTTGGCCATCTTCTGGAAAAGCGTACAGGACGCCTTTATCCGTGAAGGCTTTGATTTCCTGCGGGACTATAGCTGTCCCACAGATGCCGCAGGCGGCGGACTGCTGGCGGATGATCTGTACCGCGAGCTGGCGGGCGAAATGTCCTGCTATGTATTCATAGACGATTTTCACCTTCTGACAAACGAACACATTGCCCGTTTCCTCTGCACGCTGGCGGGGCATCTGCCCGGAAATGTGCATCTGATCGTTGCCAGCCGCGACCGCTTTCTTCCGGCTGTGGAGGTCGTCCGGCTGGGGAACAGGATTTATCAGATCGGCACGGAGCAGCTGCGGCTGAACCACACGGAGCTTTCCATTTACGCCCGTCGCTGCGGATTCGGTCTCTCCGACGCGCAGGTGGATTCTCTGCTCTATTCCAGTGAGGGCTGGTTTTCTGCTGTCTATCTGAATCTTCGGACGCTTTCCGAGCGCGGTGCGCTGCCCGATCGCAGCTCCGACATTTACGCCACCTTCACTGCCGCCATGGTCGACCCACTGCCGGAAAAGCAGCGGGAGTTCCTGGCGGTCATGGGTCTTGCCGATGAGTTCACCGTGGAGATGGCATGTTTTGTCACCGAGGACGCTGACGCGGAAAAGCTGCTCTCCGTGCTGACCGCTCAGAACGCCTTTGTGACCTGCCTGCCGGACGGCGTGACCTATCGTTTTCACCACATGATGAAGGAGTGTGCCGAGCGCACCTTCCTGACACTGCCGAAAAAAAAGCAGGCACACTGCCGTGCATGTTTCGGCGTATGGTACGAGGCGCATCAGCAGTATATACACGCCTTGACTGCTTATCGGAAAAGTGGAGATTACGATGCCCTGTTGCGTGTTGTGGAAAAGGACGCAGGCATTCTGCTTTCCTCGCTGAACCCGCAGACGGTGCTGGACGACATTGCAGCGTGTCCCGTTTCCACCCTGAAAGCGCATCCTCTGGCGCTCCTTGTTCTGATGCGCAGTATGTTCAACTGGCGGAATATTCCCAAAATGCTGGAATTGAAGGAGCTTTTGCTGACCGCCATACGGGAGCAGCCACGGCTGTCACCACAGGAGCGGGGCAACCTGTTGGGCGAGTGTGACTTGATTATGAGCTTCCTTTGCTATAACGACATCAGCGCTATGAGCCGTCTGCACCGCAGCGCCAGCTCACAGATGTCCCATACAGCTATTAGCATTCACAAAAGCGGCGGCTGGACTTTTGGCTCACCGTCCGTTCTGATGATGTTTTACCGTGGGCCAGGCGAGTTACAAAGCGAGCTTGCAGAGATGGACGAGTGTATGCCCCATTATTATAAAATCACCAACGGCCATGGGAAGGGCGCAGAAAAAATCATGCGGGCAGAGGCAGCCTTTCAGCAGGGCCGTTTTACGGACGCACACATCGAGCTGGAAAGCGCATATGCCCAAATCGAGGGCAATGGGCAGGAGAACATGGCCCTGTGCTGTGATTTTTTGGCGCGGCGGCTCTCCCTGTGTACGGATGTAGCGCAGCGATATTCCTTCGAGGAACGCCGCGCGGCTCTGCAGTGCAAACACAACGCCACATGGCTGAATATCTGGAGCGCTATCAGCGCCTATTATCACGCTCTGCTGGGTGAGAAGGATAAAATTCCTTCTGTTTTTGCGGAGCATCAGCTCTCCACCATCCACTTTCTGGCGCCGGGTAAGCCTATGATGGAACTGATCGAAAATCAGGTGTATCTGGCACAGGGCGCTTACGCCAGAGTCATTGGACGCTGCGAGGGACAGCTGGCTGTGTGCGATGCCATGCACTACGCATTGGTGGCACTGCATGTCCGCATTCAGACGGCTGCAGCATACGAGCTGCTGGGCAAGCAACGTGAGGCACATGAACTGCTGACCCGGGCCCTTGCCGATGCAGAGCCGGACGGCTTTGTTATTCCTTTTGTGGAAAACTACCGCTATCTCAAGCCACTGCTGGCGCAGAAAATACAGAACAGTCTTGTGCAAACAATCCTAGAACTGGGTGAAGCGGCAGAACAGCGCAAAAGTAGCATGAACCGCCCCAGGCTCTTTACCGCTTTGACGGAGCGGGAATATGAGATCGTGCTTCTGATGGCAGAGCACCTGACGAACCGCGAGATCGCGGAAAAGCTGTTTCTCTCCGAGGGCAGTGTCAAGCAGTATATCAACCAGATCTACTCCAAACTGCATATCGAGGGCGATGTCCGCACCAAGAGAAAGCGGCTGTTAGCACTCTTTTCGCAAAAAACCTAACCTTTGGTTAATAGTTTTTTTATAAAATCCACTGTACACTGTTTGTACGGTGGATTTTTTGCCTTTAGGACCACTGAGAAAGGAGGCCTATATTTGGACCGAAGGTATCTTACAACCGTTGCACCGCTGCCGAACCACATTTTGCAGGTGGATTTCGTGTCTGGGACCCGTCTGCTGCTGGACATGAAGCTCTATCTGGATAAGATCCGGTTTTTGCCGCCGAATGACCCGGAAATTTGGAATAGCACCGTAACCAACGGCATCTTTGTCCGCTTTGGCAATGTGGAGCTGAGCCACGACGAGTTGCTCTTCATGGCGGAGCGGGATCATTGACTACAAAAAGAAAAGGACTACAAGAAGAAATGGAGGAAATCATATGAAAAAACATCAAACCCTGCGTTGGGGATTCAATATACTGTTTTCCCTATTGCTGTGCCTGACTCTGCTGCCCATGACCGCGCTGGCTGAGGAACCGGAAACTGGTGTCGCAATCGATGAAACAAACTTCCCCGATGCGTTTTTTCGCAGCTATATTAGCACAAATTTTGATACAAACAAAGACAAACAGCTCAGCGACGAAGAAATCGCGGCGGTAACATTGATAGAGTTGGAAGGAGGCTATCAAAGTCGCGCTACGACGCTCCAGGGCGTTGCCTTCTTCACAGAGCTGAAGGAGCTGAACTGTTCCTGGAATGACTTGACGGCACTGGATGTCAGCCAAAATACAAAGCTGGAGTATCTGGACTGCTCCAATAATGAACTGACCTCTTTGGATGTCAACAGCAATTCAGCACTGGAAACACTGATATGTTCCAGTAATGAATTGACAGAGCTGAACATCTGCAGTAATCTAGCACTGAAGGAGCTGCAATGTTCCATTAATGGACTGACGACATTGCATGTCAGCAACAACAGCAACCTGGAAAAGCTGTACTGTGACCAAAATGAGCTGGCAACGCTGCAGCTCGGGCAAAATACAGTACTGAAGGAGCTGCAATGCTTCTACAATGCCCTGACGGAACTGGATGTCAGCAATAATACAAAGCTGGAGATTCTGTACTGCTACAGGAATGAACTGACGGCGCTAGACGTCAGCAGCAATACCAACCTGGTGGAGCTGTACTGTGACCAAAATAAGCTGACAACACTGAAGCTCGGGCAAAATACAGCACTGACGGAGCTGGTGTGCTATTCGAATGAATTGACGGCGTTGGATGTCAGCGACAATACCAGCCTGGAAAAGCTGCAATGCGATTATAATCAGCTGACAGAATTGGACGTCAGCAACAATACAGCATTGAAGACGCTGAGCTGCGCCGGCAATGGACTGACGGTGCTGGATGTCAGCCAAAATACAAGCCTGCAGAATCTGAACTGCTCCTATAACAGTTTGACGGCGTTGGACCTCAGCAGTAATGCCCAACTGATAGACTACACTTTTTATGCAACGGATAACACCTATGCAATCGGGTTGTCCAAGGGCAGAACCTTTGATCTCTCTGAGCTGCCGGGAAATTTTGAGGTCAGCAAGGCAACGGGCTGGGTAGGCGGCACTGTCAGCGGAACGATTCTGACCGTTGATGCCGATGCAACGACGGTCACCTACGCCTATGATTGCGGAAACGGATATAGCGCTACTTTCACGCTGGATGCTATCCCCAAATACACCGTCACAGCATACGGTCTTTACGGAGAAACTCTGGGAATCAAACCCGGCGAAACCTATACCGAGGACTATGCCGCCGGGGATCAAGTCGGCCTGCAAATTGGCAAGCGGGACGGCTACACATTGGAGGGCTTGATGCTGGTCGGGATCTCGGAAGCTGATTTGAACTGGAATGCCAAAGATGTGGAGGCTATCCATCGCGGATTCTTCTTTATTATGCCTGAAAACGATGTGACTGTTACCGTCAACTGGACGAGAAACAGCAGCAGCAGCGGTTCTTCCTCCAGTAGCGGCTTCAGCGGCGTATACAATTATCCTGTGCGCGCAGACAGAACCGCTATCAATGGTGCTGCTGTGACCCTGGATAAAACCAGCGCCGTAGCCGGCGACAAAGTGACCATCACCGTAACACCGGATAGCGGCAAAGCGGTAGATGAAGTCATCGTGACCGATGCCGATGGCAAAACCATTACGGTAAGCAAGAGAGCCGATAACCAATACACCTTCATCATGCCAGCAGGCAAAGTGAACATTGCCGTTACCACAAAGGCAGCCACTTATCAGAAGCAGATCGTGCTGCAGATCGGCAACCGCAACATTCTGGATAACAATGCGACCATCACCAACGATGTGGCTCCCATCATCGTGGATAACCGCACCATGGTGCCCATCCGCGTGATTACCGAAACATTAGACGGCACCGCCGACTGGAACGCCGACACCCGCACCGTTACGCTCAACATCGACGGCAAGACCCTGTCTATGACTATCGGTCAAACCATCAGCGGCTTCGACGTAGTCCCCACCATTCTGAACGACCGCACCTATGTGCCGGTACGGTATGTGGCAGAAAAATTGGGCGCAAATGTGGAGTGGATTGCCGCAACACAGCAGATCATTATCACGAAATAGGACTTGCCTTTGGATGTAAGGTTTGATGCGGAGAAGACCTTGCCAGGCGATGCCCGAAGCAAGAGAAAGTGGCTATTTCATGAAAAATCTGTCCGAACCGCCATTGTTTCACGTGAAACAATGCTACCCATGGACACTTCCTAATACGGCAGAAACAAATCTATCTCTTTACCAAAAAAAAGACTACCGTTATCGATGGATTGCATCGATACGATAGTCCTTTTTCATTGGATTGTTTCTATAGGACCGCAAAGACCTTCGCTTTGCCTGATACAGAAAAATCAGACAAAGCAGGTATTTTTCTACGGCCTGTGACATACAGTGTTACAAATGGATTAGCACCAGCCGTTGCCGCCTAAGCCAAAGATTAAGAACAGGAAGATTACAAAAATAATAATCCACCAAATCCAGCTCCAGCTGCCGCCGAAACCGCAGCCATTGTTGCAGCCACAACCATTGTTAAAGCTGGTGCCGCAGCCGCAACCGTTGTCACATTCATTAAAGCTCCCGCAACCGCAGGAAGATACTTGCTGTTCATTCATAGTAAAGACCTCCTAAATGATTTTCATGTGATTGATCTGCTGTCGGGATTCAACAAGCAAATAACCATTTGATTAACCAGAGGATTACGATTAACATCAGCATGTTTTCAAAATAATAGTAGCTCAATGCTCTGAGCGCACAATAATCCCCCACATCGATCCATCCCTTCAGAAATACCTGGTTATCTTAACCGGCAGACTGCGCAGCAGCCTGCCGTGTTTGGGGCGGGCCTAGACTTATCGCGGGCCAGGCGGCCGCCGATACAAATTGCGTGGTGTTCTCCGCATGTGCTGCCGTAATCGTTCGGTGCCGGAAGCAAGTTTCTCAATAAAGGGAAAAAATTCTTCCAGCGCATTTAACAGATGATCCACACTGTCTGCTAAACCACGCATACTGGTTGTGGTGCTTTTTAGGTGGTCAACAGTGCGAACCAGCGGTTCTGTTGCCCGTTCTTCACCCATTAGCAGCCGCAGTTATTGTTGCAGCCGCAACCGCAGTTGCCGCCATTGAAGATACCGCAGCTGAACAACCATCTCAGCAGCCAGATGATGATAATCAGCATAATCAATGTTTCAAAGAAGCTGCCATTGCAGCCGCCGCCAAAACCACTGCAGTTATCGTCGCAGCAACCGTTACCCCAACCTAAACCAAACTGACTTGTTAAATTTTCAGACATCATGAATTTCCTCCTTTAAGTTCTTGAAGTTTTTGGAGTGCTTCTCACTCACATTAATATCCTATGTAGAAATGACAAAAGGGTGAAACCAAATGAAAAAAAATTTTCGGAAGGGAGGGATGAACCATATGTCCAACAATCCAGAACAGCAGCCTGCCGTGCCGGGCAGTCTCAACGACCTCAAATTACTGGTACAGCAGTTTGAAATGTTTCTACCGGAAGATAAGCGTTCTGTCATTCACAATACCATCGCGCAGTTAGAAGCCAGCGGCGGCATTCAGAATGAAGCGCAGGGTCAGCAGATGTTGTCGCAGCTCATGCAGGCGCTGGGCTTAACTGGTTTGCAGCGTTAAAAAACTCCTCCGTCTCAGACATAAAAATGGCGGAGGAGTATAGGGACAAGCAGTTCCGCAGAAGGGAGAAGGTCTATTATGAAAAAAATAATTCTTTTACATAGTTTCTTATTGTTCAGCGGTTTTCTGTTTGGGCTGGCGGCCTATTTCTGTCTGCCGGAGGAGCAAAATCTGGCTTTGCAGCAATATCTGACTGTGCAGATGCAGGATTTATCTGCTACAGCAACCTTAGTAGAGACAGCAGGCCGCGTGTTTCGTTCCAACGCGATGGACTTCGTGCGCGTCTATTTGGCTGGGATTTGTCTGCTGGGCGTACCGCTGATCCTGCTATTTTTATTTTTAAAAGGCTTTACCTTTGGTTTTGTGGCTTGTTTTTTGCTGGCCCATTCTCCCTTGCTGCTGTTATCCCGTCTATTCTATTTTCCGCCGTTAATCGCTGCCGCAGTTTTGGGATTTCGCTTTAGTCTGATGCTGGTACAAAATCGTGCTAGCAGTCCCTTACGGCAATTACTGCAATATACAATTGGCTTTGTATTTCTGCTGATATGCTTATTGCTGTTCAGTTTCATAGACGGTTTCAGCAGCTATCATTATTTACGGGGACTATGATGATATGTGAAAGCGGTTGCTGTGTTTTGCTTGTACGTGCTATAATAAAAACAAGCCATTCTCAGAAAGTGGGCGATGTAATGAAATATGGCTATACGGTGCTGGCTGTTGCCGATGTGCGCAGGGCTCGAAAATTTTATGAGGAGTTACTGGACTTGGAATTGTATCAGGATTACGGTCTCAATATTGTCTTTACTTGCGGCTTATCCCTGCAGCAGAAATTCGATTGGCTGGTGGGGATACCGGCAGAGCAGGTCGTACAAAACAGCAACAACATGGAGCTGGCCTTTGAAACAGACGACTTCGACAGTTTTCTGCAAAAGCTGAAAGCCTATCCTCAAATTCGTTATCTGCACGATGTTGTAGCGCATAGCTGGGGGCAGCGGGTGATTCGCTTTTATGATTTGGACGGTCATCTCATTGAGGTAGGCGAAGCGATGGCATTAGTAATCCGGCGCTTTTTAGAGGCCGGACTTACCATGGAGCAAATTTCAGTTAGGATGGATGCTTCTATAAGTGATTTGGAAAAGCTGCTGCGGAATTCCTAAATAGTGCAAGAACAGATTGCATACGGCCTGTTCTTTTTTGCCGTTGGCACATTCTGCTGGACAAGCATCGCAGAAAGCTTTACACTAAGAATAACGAATTTCAGCGAACAAGCTTTTTGCAGCGAAACGGTTGCTGGAAAAACAGAAATAGGACGTGATACCATGCTGGAACAGGCCATTGATGATTACATCGTTTATTTAACGGTAGAAAAGGGTTCTTCCCGCAATACCATTGAAGCGTACAGCAATGATGTGCGCAAGCTGGCACAATACCTCAGCGATGAGCAGATTGAAGATTGGAAACAGGTGGACCAGGTTACGGTGCGGGGGTATCTGGCCCATCTGCAAAAAGAACAGGTGACCAACACGACCAGAGCCCGTAATGTGGCGGCGCTGAAGGGATTTTTCCGTTTTTTATATCTGGAAAAGTACACCGACAGCAATTTAGGCGAACAACTGGAAGGGCCGCGCAAGGAAAAGGTATTGCCTAAATATTTAACGCTGGAAGAAGTGGAGCGGCTTTTAGACGCGCCGGATATTACCACGCCCAATGGCTGTCGGGATAAAGCCATGCTGGAATTATTATATGCCTCCGGTCTGCGGGTAACAGAGCTGATTACGCTGCGGCAGAGTGATATCAGCTTTGAAATGGCTTATGTGCGCTGCTTCGGCAAGGGCGCCAAAGAACGTATTATTCCGCTCGGGCGTTATGCTTTAGAAGCGCTGGAGCAATATATCAATCACTGCCGGCCCAAAGTGGCCAACAACTGGCAGACGGACATTTTATTTTTGAACAAAAGCGGTAAAGGTTTAACCCGGCAAGGTTTTTGGAAAATTATTAAAAAGTACGGTAAAGAGGCAGGCATTACCGCCGATTTGACGCCTCATGTGCTGCGTCATTCTTTTGCTACCCATTTATTATCCAACGGCGCCGATTTGCGGGCCATTCAGGAAATGCTGGGCCATGCGGATATTGCCACCACTCAGATTTATACCCATCTGTTGGGGCAGCAGATGCTGGAGGTTTACGAAGCAGCCCATCCGCGGGCCAAGCTGCCGAAGAAATAAAAATGTTTCACGTGAAACATCGGAAAAGCACGTATAAAATATCTCATGTAAACTGGAGAGGTGAGAGATACTATGGAAATACGACAGGAAACCAAGGACGATTATACAGCTGTTGAACAGGTTATAAAGGACGCCTTTGCCACTGCTGCGCAAAGCAACGGAAAGGAACACGAGCTTGTACATGAGCTGAGAAGCAGCAGAGCTTTTATTCCAGAACTATCGCTTGTAGCTGTGGAGGACGGACAAATTATTGGGCATATCCTTTTTACCAAAGTCACCGTTGGTTCGCATATCGAGCTGGCCTTGGCGCCGCTGTCGGTGCTTCCGGTTTACCAGCGCAGAGGCGTAGGGCTGGCGTTAATGGCAAAAGGACATCAAATTGCTAGGGCAATGGGATATTCCTACGTTATTGTGTTAGGCCATGCTTCATACTACGCCAAAGCTGGCTATATACCTGCCAGCAGTTATGGAATTCAGGCGCCTTTTGCCGTTCCAGATGAAAATTTTATGATTCTAAAATTGCGGCAGGACGCAAAAAATCTTACGGGTGTGGTCAAATATGCCCAGGAATTTGGCATTGATTAACTGTAACCGGTGCTGTTGCATGTTTCATATAGATTTTATAAAAAGGAGTGATGATTTGGTGGGTGACCCTTATTATCAAAATGCCTGTAAACCGGAAGGGGCCGACGGTGAAAAAATTCTGGAGCATTTCAATACACATCATGTGGAACTGGCCCGCTGGGCATTCAGCCATTTACAAATAAAACCTCATACTGCAGCATTGGACATTGGCTGCGGCGGTGGGGCCAATTTGGCAACCCTGTTGACTTTGTGCAAAGATGGAGCCGTGACCGGGTTGGATTATTCGGCCGTCAGTGTGGCCAAATCCACTGTAGTTAATCAGCAGGCCGTGAAGGCTGGGCGGTGTCAGGTATTGCAGGGTGATGTGATGGCGCTGCCCTTCGCCGAAGCACAATTTGATTTGATTACCGCTTTTGAAACTGTATACTACTGGCCTGATTTGGCACAGGCTTTCGCACAAGTCTTTACCGTGTTAAAATCTGACGGGCAGTTTTTTATTTGCAACGAAGCGGACGGGACCAATCCGGACGATGGAAAATGGCCTCAACTAATTGACGGCATGACCATCTATACCGAACAAGCCTTAAAGGCGCTGCTGACAGAAGCGGGTTTTACATTACTGCAAGCAGACCATGCAGCCCAAAAAGGCTGGCTCTGCATCACGGCCCATAAACCGAAAGGAGGCGTGGCACAGTGACAACAAAACGCAAAGCAATCATTCTGGTTCTGGACAGTGCAGGTATCGGAGCTTTACCAGAC
>CABUKW010000025.1 GCA_902492275.1 uncultured Peptococcaceae bacterium | reverse complement strand
GCATTTCCTTGATTTGCTCCAGCCAACTGAGCTGGGTGGAGTCCTTGCTGATTTCACTGCCGCCGCTTTCTTTATAAATCCAGTGGGCGGCAATCCCGTATTCGGCCGTATGATGCATTTCATAGGTACGAATTTGGATTTCAAAGGGATCGCCCTGGGGCCCAATCACCGTGGTATGCAACGATTGATACATATTGGGCTTAGGCATGGCAATATAATCCTTAAACCGCAGCGGAATAGGCTTCCACAGTGTATGCACAATCCCCAGCGCCGCATAACAATCCTTGACCGAATCTACCAGCAACCGCACCGCAATCAAATCATACAGCTCGTCTAAATCCTTATTCTGCTTTTTCATTTTGTTATAGATGCTGTAGAAATGCTTAGGCCGTCCTGAAATTTCAGCTTGAATGCCAACCTTATCCAATTCCTGATGCAATTTATGGATGATTTCCTGAATGTACTGCTCCCGTTCATCCCGCTTCATAGCAATCCGTTCTACCAAATCATAAAACTTGTCCGGCTCTAAATACCGCAGGCATAGGTCCTCCAATTCCCATTTCACTTTAGAAATCCCCAACCGATTGGCAATGGGCGCATAAATCTCCAGCGTTTCCTGCGAAATGGCCCGTTGTTTTTCCGGCGACTGATATTTCAGCGTGCGCATATTATGCAGACGGTCCGCCAGCTTAATCATCACCACCCGCACATCCTCCGCCATGGATAAAAACATCTTCCGGTAGCTTTCCAACTGCCGTTCTTCTTTCGAGTTACATTCCAGCTTGTTCAGCTTGGTAACGCCGTTTACCAAAAAGGTAACTTCCTCACCGAAATTATTTTCCAGGCAATTCTGCTTGCAGCGGGTATCCTCCGCCACATCATGCAACAGACCGGCCGCCACAGCTTTTTCGTCCATCCCCAACTGCGCCAAAATCAGAGCCACCGACAAGGGATGGATGATATACGGTTCTCCTGATTTGCGGAATTGTCCTTTATGCAAATCCTCAGCAAAACGGTAGACTTCCTCCAACAGCTCCAAATCTGCTTTGGGATTGTTTTCATATACAGCGTCTAATAAATCTTTAAATCGAATCATATCGTTCCCCCCGAAAATCACTGCCATTGGGCCGGATAAATAGGCCGATTAATAGCAGTCAGCAGCTTGTCCCGATTTTGCTCGAAGGCAATCTGCAAATACTTCTGAAAATCCTCCAGCTCCGCCATACATTCCTGATAGCGCAGCGACGAAAATAAATCCATCTTATTAGGACTCGGTATCATAATAATTCTCCGCTTGTTGCCTTCCCGTTCCCGTTCCAGAAAACCAAGTTCCTCAAAAATCCCCAGCCAATTACTGATGCAGGAATCAGTGGGCTCGGCAAAACGCTCCCGTTTTACCAGCTCGGCCAATTCCCCGTTGGTCAGTTCAATGGCCGGCTTACCCTGAATTAAAGCCTGCAATAACTTATAAAATTTCCCCAGCACCTCCCTGGTAGGACAAGAAGATGCCAGAACCGTTTGATTTAGGGTTTCATCCCGCCGGTTGTACAGCAAATGCACCTGCGCCGGCTGACCATCCCGACCGGCACGGCCAGCCAACTGATTATATTCTTCACTGGAAAAGCTCAAATGATACAGCACTACATGGCGAATATCGGGAATATCGATGCCCTCGCCGAAAGCGCTGGTGGTCACGATGACTTGTAGTTCGCCGCAGCGAAAGGCTTTTTCAATGGCCAAACGGTCGCCCGAAACCAAGCCGCCGTGATAGTAGCAAATTTTGTCCTGCATAGCCGGCGCCGCTTTCTCCCGCAGCAATTCGGCCAACTGCACCACCTTCTGACGGCTGTTCAAGTAGATCACCGTCTTCTCCCCGCCATTGACCAAGCGCAGCAGATAATCGGCCTTTTTATAAGTTTCCCGCCCATCGACAATTTGCAGATTATCCCGCACGTGGGGATCGACCACCACACTGTCAATCTGCAAGCACTCCATAATCTGGGCCGCCGCTTCATCGCCAGCGGTGGCTGTCACCGCCAGCACCTGCTGAGGCCCTATCTCCTGCAAGCCTTCCGGTAGCTGCTTATAACCCTGACGACGGCTAACCAGATGATGGGCTTCATCGATGACCACCAGACCCAAACGGCTGCCCAGCTCCAGAAACCGCCCTTTGTTGCACAATAAAAACTCCGGCGTTGTCAAAATGATATCCACCTGGCCCTCCAGCACCTGCTGGAAGAAAGCGGCCCGTTCCTCGCCTTCTAAAGCGCCGGTGCCCAAACGCACCGTCAGCCCCAGCGACTGCAATTTTTTTTCTAGGGCCTGGTACTGGTCATTCACCAAAGCCCGCAACGGATACACAATGATAGTAACCTGACGCTTCCACAAGGCCAGATAAGCGCTATAGCTCTGGAAAATGGCCGATTTCCCCCGGCCCGTTCCCAATATGGCCAGCACATTGTCGCCCTGATAGAGCCGGTCTAAGGCCTCCTGCTGCTTGGGCCGGTAAGCATGGTCGCCCAAAAGAGCCTGCCGAATGCGCTCCCGCAGTTGCGGTTCCGTCAGTTGTTCCAGTTCCCGCCGCAGTTGCTGCTGGGCCTCCCCATTGCATTCCGCGCCCCGATCCATGCGCTGAATAAAAATATTGACGCCCCAATTTTTCTCCGCGCTGCCGGTTACCTGCACCACCATGGCCTGATATGGAACGCCCTTATCAAAATTGGGCGCCAGATGGCGGGCGATGCTCCGCTTCAGATAGCCCACCTGCCCGTTGTCGGCAAATACAGCAACGGCATTTTCATCGTAGGGATTTTCCTGCTCCCGCCGCAACTCCAGCCCTTGCCCCGCCGCCAACTGCTCCACCAATTGCTGCCGGTTTTCAAAAGTAACGCCGACCACCTTGGTATAAAACTGCTCCTGTTCCCCAATGGAACGATAAGGATCGTCCTCTAAATAGGCGTCCTTATAAAAAAACAAACGGTCCAATAAAGTCATCTGGTCTGGTCTGCGATAAGACTTCACATCTTTAATCAGCATCTGCAAGCTGGTTTTGCCGTTAAAGGTGTTCTTGTCCAAACTAAAGGCAATGTCCACCGAACCTTCCCGCGTCAGCGGCTCCAGTTCAGCCTTTTTAAAGCCAATTCCGTAAATATCGCCCTGGCCGGCCCGCAGCTTAATGCGCAGATGATCGCCGTTGCTGCCCACAGTGCGGCTTTCCAGCGTTTTCTGACCCCGGCATACAAAAACCGGCGTAGGATTCATGGTGCCAGTCGGCTGAATTTTACAGATTTCTTTATAGATTTCCCCGTTCAGTTCCTGCATCTCTATTTCACTGTCAATGAGCAAATTGGGGATAAAAGAATCGCTGGTCGTATTGGCCGCCACAACCTGGGCAAACCTTTTGCGGAAAGCCGACAAATCCTCCGGCCGTAAGCCAAGCCCCGCCGCCTGACTATGCCCGCCGTAATTTACCAACAATTCGGAACATTGGCTCAGCGCCTGCTGCAAATGAAAACCCTCAATGCTCCGTCCAGAACCCTTATACAGGCCATTGTTCAACGTCAGCACAATGGTTGGCGTATAAAACTGTTCTACCAGCCGAGAGGCCACAATACCAATCACGCCGGGATGCCAGTTCTCGCCCACCACAATCAGCCCTTCCTGCTGATTGAGCCCTTGCGCCTGCACCTTTTCCAGTGCTTCCTCATAAATGGCCCGCTCAATATTTTGCCGCTGCCGGTTTTCCTCATCTAGTTTTTCTGCAATCAGCGCAGCCTCCTGCTCGTCCTGGGTGGTCAATAGCTGCAATCCCAGCCGCACATCGCCAATCCGGCCGCAAGCGTTTAACCTAGGCGCCAAGCCAAACCCAACCGCTGTCGTGGTCGGCGTAATCTGCCCATTATTCTGCGCAACCTTCCACAAAGCCGCCAAACCGGGCCGTTGACCCAACGCCATCTGCTCCAGACCAAACTTGACCAGCACCCGGTTATCAGCCTTTAACGGCACAATATCGGCCACCGTCGCCAAAGCCGCCAAATCCAAAAAGGGCAGCATCCGTTTGGAAAAGCCGTCTTCCTGATAATAGCGAGCAAATAACCCCTGCACCACCTTAAAAGCCACGCCAGTGCCGCACAGATACCGCCATTTATCCTGCTCGCTCTGACTTAAAACAGGATTGACAATGATACAGTCGGGCAAAACCTCCGGCAGTTGATGATGGTCCGTCACAATCACATCCATGCCCCAGCTTTTGGCCGCCGCCACCTCCTGCCAGGAGCTGATGCCGCAGTCTACCGTCACCAGCAGCTTGGCGCCGTTTTCAAAAATCGCCCTCAACGCCGGCGTATTGACGCCATAGCCTTCCTCCATTCTATCGGGCACATAATAGTCCACATCGGCCTGTAGCTGCTGCAAGCCCTGATAAAGCGTCACGCTGGCGCAAATCCCGTCCACATCGTAGTCGCCGTACACCACGATTTTCTCTTTATCAGCAACCGCCTGCAAAATGCGCTCCACCGCCGCGCCCATATTCAGCATCTCAAACGGCGAAGAAAGCTGCTCCAAAGACGGATTTAAAAATTCCCGAATTTCCTGCGGTTGCCGGTACCCGCGATTAAGCAGCAAATTGGCCAAAACAGGAGAAATGCCCAACTCCTTGATCAATCGCTCCCGCAGGGCCCCATCGGTCTGCTGCACAACCCATCGATTCATTCTCATGGTTCCTATCACCCCTTTTTTCGATTTGTCCTTTATCAATCGAAAAAACATCAAAATCATCTATTTAATTATATATCATACCATAAAAATAGCTTGTATTACAACCAAAATGCGTTGTATTTCTTTAGGGCGGTTGGATTTTATTTTTCTTCTATTTTCGATGTTATTTGCTGCCCTTCTTTTATTTGTTGCCCTTTGTTTTTTTGCTACACTTCGATTTTTTTGCTCCCCTTCGAAGTTTACTTTTTGCTATCCTTTACCGATCCTGCCCCTACCCAACCATTCGCACATTCGCATAAAAAAACGTACTTCAAACATGCTTTAAGTGCGCTTCAAGCGTCAGGCAATGGACACCGACTTACCTGTCTTTAGCTTTGTGGACTACATTCACCGCCTAAAGACAGCCTGCGCCGTTCGTCCATATTGGCGCAGAATGTTGACAAAGATAGCGGGGAGCTGAAACCCATAGAGCGGTAGCTATTGTTTTGTGTTCTTTTGCATTTTGTACGGCAAATATTTGTAGAGTGCGATACTGCTAGCGCTTATAAAACGCGATTGAAGCACGTTTTTCTGTGCGAAATGCGCTGGAGGCGTACTGCTTGGCCGTAAGCCAGTTTTTCAATGCGGCAGTGATAGGGCATTGGCCGCTGTCATTCTCTCTGCTGCCGCTTTCGGGCCTGTTGCCGCCACAGTTCGACCCGTTGGTTAGGTTTAACTCTTGAAAATTAAGGGTCGAAAAGAAAAATCGCTGAAGTCAGGAAACTTCAGCGATTTTTCTTTTTGGGCTTTTTTACAACCCCTTTTTCATATTTTCATGTTGTCCAATAGGATATGCCATCTTAGTTCTCTATGAAACGGTGAAGCATAGCGGCAATCTCGGCCCTGGTAGCGGTGCCTTTCGGGTCAAGGAGATGATTTTCCCTGCCGCCCAGTATGCCGTTTCCAACCGCCCATTTCACAGCTTGCTGTGCCCATGCAGAAACACGATCCTTGTCGGTAAAGCTGTCAAGGTTCCCTGTGATCGCCATATCGTAGCCCTTGTACTGGGCGTAGCGGCAGAAAATCGACGCAAGCTGTTCGCGGGTAACAGGATCATTGGGGCCGAATAGATTATTTCCATAGCCGTCCATGATACCGCTTTGCTGCGCCCATGTCACCCCGTCATAATACCAGGCGTTCGCTACGTCGGTAAAGGTGTTTTTGCCCTCCACAACAGGACTGCCCGCCAGCCGGTAAAAGATCACGGCAATCTGGGCGCGGGTGGTGTTGCTGTACGGTGAAAAGGTGGTGCCGCTGGTGCCTGCCATTAAGCCCTTTCCGTAGACAAACATCGCATCGTCATAAAACCAGTCTGTTTCTTTTACGTCAGTGAACGGGTTGCCTGCGCCTATGTTGGAATTTTCTTTTCTTTCCGTCCACCCTGCATAGACCGTCTGATTGCCTGCCAGCTTGATTTCTGTGATCTTATTCGTCAGCTCCTCATCGGAATACCAACCGCTAAAGTCATAACCGTCGCGGGTTGGGACATAGCCGGAAAGGGAAATGGTTCTGCCGAATTTTCCACTGACTTTTGCAATGGCGCTGCCGCCGTTTGTTTCAAAGGTCAATGTGTAGTAAGTGGCCGAACCACCGCCAGAAGACGAACCGCCGCCGGTCAATTTTGGAATAATTAAATCCGCCTCGTTGATAGGATTTTTATTTTCGTCAAAGTAACCGCCGCATTGGGAACAAATATAATGCGCTTTCATGCCTGTTGCAGAATAGGTAGCGGGCTTCTTTGCAATCAATTCGCCGTAGGTATGCCCGGTTTTTGGGATAACCTCGCTATCCTTTACCACGTCGCAATTTTTACAATGGATTGATCTGCTCCCGTCCTCGGTACAGGTAGCCGCCTTATCCACGGTATAATTATCTTCCCATGCGTGGCCGTTTGCCGAGCCGCTGTCTGTCCGCGTATCTGTCACGGTGCAGCCGTCGTGATCGCACGTTGCCGTTTCGGTGCCATCGGTGGTACAGGAGGCGTCGTTGTTGAAAGTGTAGCTTGTGAAGCTGTGGCTTGTTTCCGCTGCCTTTGTTACATAGCTGCAGACGGTACACTCTACCGCAGTCGTGCAATCCCCGTCGTCCGTTTCGCTATGCGCCGCAACATCGGTCTTATCTCCGCAGGAACACGCATGCCAGTGGTTATCTCCGTCGAATTTCCAACTTTCGCCGTAGCTGTGCGTATGACCGATTCCCGTAGCCGGGATAGTTCCAGTTTCCAGCACATAGCCGCAGACGGTACATTCTTTGTGTTTCGTGCCGTCGGTGGTTTCTGTGGCGGCTGTATCGGTAATCCAGTCGCTTGCGGTATGCGCCGCTTTACTGTCGTCGATAATCACGCCGCAGCCTGCAACCGTGCATTCTTTCCAGTGGTTATCTGCATCAGATTTCCATTCGGTTCCTGACTTATGACCGGCTGTCGGGATAATCCCCCATTCGTCAAGGTTCGCGATCTCGGTATCCCCCGCTTCGTCCTCAAAATATTTCCCGCAGACTTCGCAGGTGTAATATGCTTCTTTGCCGTCTGTGGTGCAGGTTTCTTCCACCTTTGTCGTAAGTAAAAGTTTGTGTGCGCCCAAACTGCCGTATTTTTCATTGCAGATTTCACAGGTTGCCTGTTCTGTACAGGTGGCTGTGCCGCCCTGATGTACACAGGTATGTGCGCCAATGGTAACGGTTGCAGCGGTAGAAGCGAGAACCGTTCCGCTTGCCTTTACACGGATTTCATAGGTGCCGTTGGTAAGTCCCGTAACAGGATTTCCAGTAACCGCCGTCCAGTCGGAATCGCCGGACAGTCTGTATTCCATCGTGGTATCAACGTCGGTAATCTGCCCGTCGTTCTGCTGAGGTGTGGTGCAGTCCGATTTATCAACACCTGTAGGCTGTGCCGCCTGCGTCACATCAATGGTCTGCACTTCAGAGTCGGAGGTTGTTGTACCGTTTCCCTGTTTGTATACTTTTATCCCATTTTCCGTCGTCACTCCGCTAATCTCCATCGCTTCGCCGGGAATATCGTTCCATGTATTACCGCCGTCCACGCTGTACTTCATGGAGGTATCTACATTGGAAAGCGTGCCGCCGTTATCGCCTGTGGCGGTAAATACGGCGCTCGTCGTTGTTTCCTGCTGTAAATCAGCAATTTTCAAGCTGATGTTTTGGAAAGCACTGGCGTAGTCGGTTTTTTCAGTCCCGTTGTACTGCTCGCTAAACACCTTGAGGGTGTAGTTGCCCTCCGCAAGCTCCGACGGAATGTTAATTGCCACCGTGCCATTTTCACTGTTCTGAACGATATTTCCGTAGTAAAGGACGTTATCGCTGCTGTCGCAGAGCAGGACGGAAACATATTCGTTATCACCCGTCTGTGCGCCGGAATAGGTAATCTGTACGCTGCCGCCTGCTGATGCGGAAACGTTTGTCTGCCCGTCCACATTTGCTGAAAAGCTGCGGTTTGTGTCCAATAACGTCAGCTTCCATTCAGTGCCGGAATAGTCGGAAACAGCTTGCAGCGAACCTGCTCCCACGGCGCCGGAGGATTTGCCGTCAACCGCAGCCGATGTAAAGAGGACAGAGTTCTGATTTAAGTTAAAAGCGGGGCGAGCCGCCTTGTCACCGGCCGGGTTGCTGCTGAACACAAAACCGTTGACGGGGATCGAGCCTACGGTACTAGCGACATTTGTGGACACAGGAGAACGGAGCCACCAAGAGCCGAGCTTATTCGTATTTCCATAATAGGCCACACGCGCGTGGTCAGCTGAATAGGGCCATCCTTCCACGGTATACTCTGTGAAGCCGTATGCCTTCTCGTTCGCTTCCTCTGCTGACAGGAAAAATACCTTGTCGCTGTTTAAAATGTTTTCAGAAGCAGCAAGCGTGTATCTATAGCTACTTGATTTACCTTCGTTGGCGATAAATTCTCCGTCGCTTTTCGTTGTCGCCAAAACTGCGCTCTGCTCCTGCGTGGTCAAGTAGGTATCATAAAAGCTATTGCACCATTTTTGCGCGTCGCTGCCCTGCCATGAGTTCCAGAGCAGGCAAGTGCTGTGGTCGCCATTAGAAGGCGCGCTGCCTTGATGATATATGCTGTTACTGTCAACCCAATGTTTGACCTGCTGAAAATACACGCCGCCGTTTTTGCCTGTTCCAAATAGTATATCAGACAGCAGGAAAAGTCCGTCGCCCTCTGTGGCATTATCCATATTGGTTTTCGTATCTAATACCCGCCATTTAATGGGGCCGGAAGTGGTGTATGTGTCCGTGGCCTCCCAGTAGCCGAAATAGATATAGTCATAGCTGTTGGTAGCCGCATAGCCGGTAATCCCGCCAATGCCAAGCTGAATGGCCTTGCCTGTGTCTGTTTCCACTGCAAATGCCGCCGTCGACAGAAGCCCCACAAGCAGGCAAAAGCAGAGCAGTACCGCCAAAATTCGTTTTTTCATGTTGTATCCTCCTTTTTGCTCTGGATTTGATTCTTTTGGGTTTCCCGCCAGAGCGTCTTTGTTCATTCCTGCATCCCCCAGCAGAGAGCCGGGGAATTGGTGATCGTGGCGGCAGGAGCCGCAGTCAATGCTGACCGGGTCATCGTCCACCATATCGGTATAGGGGCAGGCGTCCTCAATGGTCAAAAGGACAGGCCGCCCTGATGGCGAGTAGATCGGGTTTTCAATCACGCTTTTGTAATCTTCCACATACGTTTGGGTGCCCTCGTCCCATCGCAGTGGAACTTCAATCACTTCATCCTCAAACGCATACCGTTTGATCTGTTCCATTTCTCAACCTCCCCTCGGTTGGCGGCAGCGCTTTTGCTGCGCCCAAAGCTACCCCGCAGCAAAAGCGGCCAGTATCAAAACTCCGGAACGCTGGTTTCATGGCTATACACTCTGCGGACACCCCCTTTCCCCAAACGTCGGGTTTGCCAAAGCGCAAAAAGGACGCGCCCCGCCCACGGAATGACCGTGGACGCAGCACGTCCCTTGAAACGGCGTTAGGAAACTCTGATTGTACGCAGGAAAAAAGGACAGACTTATCCTGCTACTGTCTGTCTGTCTGTCTGTCTGTCTGTCTGTCTGTCTGTCTGTCTGTCTGTCGTGAGTATATCGCGAGCTATCATATCCTGTCAAGCCCCTTTCTAAAAATAAAAGAGCGTTTACACCCCGTCATTTGCGAGAAAAAATCTCCATGAAACGACAATCTTTCTATCAGATACATTATAGCCGACAAACCAAATTCTTGCAATATGTTGGAAACAAATTGCAAAAAATCAGTAATTGAAAATGAAATGGGAGAACTGCGGGCAAGGCTGTCACGATAAAATGAAGAAAAATCAAAACGGCATAGCCCGCAAGCTACGCCGTTTTCCGAAAACAATTCTGCTGCTGTCTCATAAATGCCCTACTGAAGCTTTCTGTTGTGATATTCTGCTCTATTTAAATTCTTGCTGCAATCTCTTCTGCCATTTCCATGGTGCCAACCACCTTGCTGTCATCATCGGCCAAATCAGGGGTTTTGATGTTATCGGCTAACACTGCGTTTACGGCGTCTTCAATGGCCCGCGCAGCGGCTTCATTTTTGGCGGAGAAGCGCAATAACATAGCGGCTGATAAAATGGTGGCAATTGGATTGGCGATGTTCTGACCGGCAATATCGGGCGCAGAACCATGGGATGGTTCAAACAGGCTGATTTTGCCGCCCAGACTGGCTGATGGCAGCATCCCCAGCGAACCGCCCAGCGCCGCTGATTCGTCGCTTAAAATATCGCCAAACATATTTTCCGTCACAATGACGTCAAACTGGGTCGGGTTGACAACCAGCTGCATGGCGGCGTTGTCCACATACATATGATGCACTTCCACTTCGGGATAGTCTGCGGCTATTTCATTGACCACTTTTCTCCATAGGCGGGAGCTGTCCAGCACATTGGCTTTGTCAATGGAGTGCAGAATTTTGCGGTCGCGGTTTTTCGCCATTTCAAAGGCGTCCCGCACAATGCGTTCAATTTCGGGACGGCTGCAGGATATGGTATCGTAAGCGCTGTTTTCATCATGATCCCGTTTGCCAAAGTAAGCGCCGCCGGTCAATTCCCGGCAAATGACAATATCCAATCCATCTAATAAGCCTTTTTTCCACACTACGCGGTCAGCCAGAAAATCATAATATTGGATGGGCCGGATATTGCAATACAATCCTAATGATTTACGGATGGCCAACAATCCGCTTTCCGGGCGCAGAGAACTGGGTTCTACCTTGTCGTATTTGGGGGCGCCTACTGCGCCCAGCAAAACGGCGTCGCACTGTTCCACGATTTTCTGTGACGCCTCTGGATAAGGCGCGCCGTATACATCATAGGCTGCGCCGCCAAATAGGGCTTCGGCATATTGAATATCCAGACCAAATTTTTCTGCTGTTTTGTTCAATACCACTTGGGCTGCTTCTACAATTTCAGGGCCGATGCCGTCCCCTTTTAATACTGCTATTTTCATTTTGTTTCCACCTTTTTCTTGACATAATTTAACAGGTTGCCTGCGGCGATAATTTCCTGAATAAAGGGCGGGAAGGTTTCTCCCTGATAGGTTTTCCCTTGGGACAGATTTTTGATAATCCCCTGTTCCACATCAATTTCCAGTTGGTCGCCGGCCTGAATTTCAGCAGCAGCCTGAGGGCTGGCAATGATAGGCAGACCAATATTGATGGCGTTGCGGTAAAAAATGCGGGCAAAGCTTTCGGCAATGACGCAGCTAATGCCGGACACTTTGATGGATATTGGCGCATGTTCCCGGGAACTGCCGCAGCCAAAATTTTTGCCGGCTACCAGAATATCTCCGGCGCTGATCACCTGGCTGAAATTGGGGATAGCGTCCTCCAGGCAATGTTTTCTCATATTTTCATCGCTGGCGTCGTTGAGATACCGGGCGGCAATAATGACGTCGGTATCTACATCGTTGCCAACTTTCCATACTGTTCCCTTATACATTAGGCTTCTACCTCCTCAGGTGCAGAAATTTTTCCTGTAATGGCAGACGCTGCTGCAATAACAGGATTGCACAGATAAACTTCACTTTCTGGATCGCCCATCCGGCCGATAAAATTGCGGTTGGTGGTAGCCAAGGCCCGTTCCCCTTTGGCCAGAATGCCCATATAACCGCCCAAGCAAGGCCCGCAGGTAGGCGTGCTCACTACGCCGCCGGCTTCCATAAAGATGTCAATGAGGCCTTCTTTCATGCACTGCCGGTAGACCTCCGGCGTGCCGGGAATAACAATCAGGCGCAGATAGGGCGCAACCTTTTTGCCTTTTAAGATTTTAGCGGCGGCCTGCATGTCCTCCATGCGGCCGTTGGTGCAGGAGCCAATCACAACCTGGTCAATGGCTACGTCGCCAAAGGTGCCGATTTCTTTGGTATTGGACGGCAGGTGCGGAAATGCCACCTGAGGCTGTAGGGTAGACAAATCTATCACGATTTCCCGCACATATTCGGCGTCGGCATCGCTGAAATATTCTACAGGTTCCCGCTGGAACCGGTCTTTCACATAGGCTCTGGTGATGTCATCCACGGCAAAAATGCCGTTTTTGGCGCCGGCTTCAATGGCCATATTGCAGATGGTCAGGCGGCTGTCCATGGACAGATACTGCACACCGTCACCCACAAATTCCAGCGACTGATACAACGCGCCATCGACGCCAATCTGGCCGATGAGATATAAAATGACGTCTTTGCCGCTAATCCATGGGGTTACCGGTTTGCCAGTTACGATTACCTTGATGGCTTCTGGAACCCGCAGCCAAGTTTCCCCGCTAATCATGGCGGCGGCGATGTCAGTGCTGCCCATGCCGGTGGCAAAAGCGCCCAGCGCGCCATAGGTGCAGGTATGAGAGTCGGCGCCGATGATTAAATCGCCGGGGCCTACAATACCCTGTTCGGGCAACAGACAGTGTTCTACGCCCATCTGGCCCACTTCATAATAATGCTTGATGTTGTGTTCTTTGGCAAAATCGCGGATTACCTTGCACTGTTCCGCCGACTTAATGTCTTTGGTTGGCGAAAAATGGTCTGGTATCATGGCAATTTTATCTTTATCAAACACTTCTGTAATGCCTACCTTCTTCATTTCCCGCACAGCGACAGGGCCGGTAATATCATTGCTGAGTACAATATCGGTTTTGGCGGTAATCAATTGTCCCGCTTTTACCTCCGGCAGACCGGCATGGGCTGCCAGAATTTTCTGTGTAATGGTCATTCCCATTCTTGCATCATCCCTTCTTGTGGTATTCTTAGTGAAAACAGCCGAGGCTGCTTCTGACTGATTGCGCAGAGCTGGCACAGATGAAAAAAATCCTTTTCATCTCTCAGAGACGAAAAGGATTCCGCGTTACCACTCTATTTGACAAAACTCCAACGGTTCTGTCCACTCAAACTCCATAACGGCGAGACCGGTTTTTCCTACTAGCTTTTTCGCCCCATTCAGAAAAACGACTCCGAGGCCAGTTCCCCTGCGCCAGCCACTGCCTTGCACCCTCCGGCAGCTCTCTGGAAACCAGCTCGCAGACTACTCTTCCCCATCAACGTCTTTTACTTATATTTTATTATTATAAGCATTCCAAAAATGCTTGTCAATTTAAAATTGCGAAGAATTCCATTTTTCTCTTTTTTGCCGGACCTTTTCGCAAAAAGGCCATCCATACGGGCCTCTACCTGCCTGAACACAGCATGAACGATATTTTTTCAGATATCAGAAACAGCCTGATAAGCGCAGCATGGCAAGAACAAGTACGCCGTCATTTTGAACAATAGCGAAAAATCTTCTTTCCATTTTATATTTGGGAAAATGCTTCCTCCGCCCCACCGGCTTTCGGCGGGGCGTTTCGTATCACAAATAATCGGATCGCTTTTATTTTCTCTTTTATTCTCTACTGCAAGAAACAGGCTCGCAATTAAAAGTCATCCCGCATGGTTGCGCCGGTGCTGGCGGAAGTCACCAGATGGGCATACCGTTTCAGATAGGAGTTGGGGAACAATTCCACTTTCTTTGGCGTCCAGTTTTCTTTTCTCTTGGCCAGTTCTTCTTCGGAAACCTTCAGCACCAATTCCCGTTTAGGAATGTTGATGGCAATGATATCGCCTTCTTCAATAAAGGCAATGGGGCCGCCTTCGGCTGCTTCCGGAGATACATGGCCAATGGCTGCGCCGGCAGTACCGCCGGAGAACCGGCCGTCGGTAATCAGCGCGCATTCGGTATCCAAACCGGCGCCAATGATAGCAGCAGTTGGGCTCAACATTTCCCGCATACCAGGGCCGCCCTTGGGTCCTTCATAGCGGATGACGACCACATCGCCGGGGTGAATCTGGTTGCTGGTGATGGCGGCAAAGGCTTCTTCTTCCGAGTTAAACACGCGAGCCGGACCTTCATGCACCATCATTTCCGGTTTTACGCCGGCAGCTTTTACAACAGCGCCGTCTGGAGCCAGATTGCCGCTTAAAATAGCGATGCCGCCAGTAGCTGAGTAGGCGTTCTCTAAGCTATGAATCACTTCGCGGTCATAAACCTGTGCGTTGGCCAGCCGTTCTTTTAAGGTGGCGCCGGTTACGTTGATGCAATTGCCGTTGATTAAACCGCCGTCCAGCAGGGTTTTCAGAACGCCGTCCATACCGCCGGCTGCATAAAGCTGTTGAATATGATATTTGCCAGATGGATTTAGTTTGGCAATATGCGGCACAATTTCACTGATGCGGTCAAATTCGTCTAAGGATAATTCCACTTGCGCCTGTTTGGCGATCGCCAGCAAATGCAATACGGTGTTGCTGGAGCCGCCGATGGCCATATCGGCGGCAATAGCGTTGCGGAACGATTCTAAGGTTAAAATGTCACGCGGCTTGAGGTCTTTTTCTACCATTTTCACGATTTCCATGCCAGCCCGTTTGGCTAAAGCGCGGCGGTCGCCATATACGGCTGGGATCGTGCCGTTGCCGGGCAGCGCCATACCTAATACTTCCGCCAAACAGTTCATGGTGTTGGCGGTATACATACCGGCGCAGCTACCGCAGCCAGGACAGGAGGTTCTGGCGATTTGTTCTAATTCTTCTTCGGTAATCTTGCCGCTGGTACACTGCCCTACCATTTCAAATGGCCCTTTAATTAAGTCGGAAGGCTGCCCCTTATGGCTACCAGCCAGCATTGGACCGCCGCTGACATAGATTGCAGGAATATTCAGCCGGGCAGCGGCCATCAGCATACCAGGCACGATTTTATCGCAGTTGCCGATTAACACCAGACCGTCAAATTTATGGCCCATGCTTACCGATTCAATGGAGTCGGCAATCAGTTCCCGGGTTGCCAGCGGATATTTCATGCCGCTGTGGTTCATGGCGATACCATCGCAAATACCGATAGCTGGGAATTCCATTGGCGTACCGCCTCCGGCCAATACACCTTTCTTGACAAACTCAGCAATTTGGTTCAGATGGGAATGACCAGGAATAATTTCGTTATGGGCGCAAACTACGCCAATCAGCGGCTTTTCCAAATCCTCCGGCAGATAGCCCATGGCATAAAATAAAGAGCGGTGCGGCGCACGGGCAACACCTTTTGTTACTTCATGACTTCTCACATTAATACAACTCCTTCTATTATGAATCACAGAATATTCTTATATTTTAACACGTTCCCCCTGAAATAAAAATAGGAAAAGCTGTTTTTCCTGCAACTTTTCTTGTCTTTTTTCGTCTATAAACCGACTGCTGCGAAAGCCATTGCAAAATTCTGCCGATTGGGCTACAATGAAATTGTCTGAAACCCGACAGAATTGCTGTAATGGTTTTCTTTTTGCAGGTTTCTTTCAGATTTTTCTGTAACATTTTTACGCTTCTATTTTTATACAGGAGGTTTTTATGAAACGATTTTTCTCTGTTATGCTGCTGGGCCTATTGCTCTGCACATGGATGCTGCCTGCCGCTCAGGCTGCAGCTTTAACCGACTTAGAGCAGCATTGGTCTGCCGGTGATGTGGGAAAACTGATAGAACGGGGCGCTGTTGGCGGCTATCCCGACGGTACCTTTCGCCCCGACGCCACCATTACCAGGGCCGAATTTGCCAAAATTCTGCGGCAAAGCCTAAGCCTTGCTTCTGTAGACGGCAATGATTTTGCCGACACTGCCAATCATTGGGCCGTTACCGATATTCATACGCTGGTCAGCAATCAAATCCTTATACCCGCTGAATACGGCAGCCAGTACGGACCCGATGGGGCCATCACGCGGCGGGAAATCGCCATTATGCTGGTGCGGGCCATGGGACTGAACGACTCGGCCACCGCCTTATCGGGACAAGCCACCGCGTTCACCGATGATGCCAACATACGATCCTATGATAAGGGCTATCTCTATTTGGCCAAAGAATTGGAACTGGTGGGCGGCTACGAGGACGGTTCCTTTCAGCCCAACAACAAAGCCACCCGGGCCGAAGCCTGCGTGATGGTTGTACGGCTGTTAAAGCTGAAAGGGTCAGACTTTTCTGACAACGGCGCAACAACCGTCGAACAACCGGATACGGTACAACCCTCCGACGACCCTGCAGCCAATCAGCCAACGTCTGACGGCGCTTCACAAACCAGCAATCAGGTTACTTATCAACTTTCGCTGCAAAACAGCCAACGATCTAATCGAAATGCTTTAAACGAACAATATGTTTACGCGACTTTACAGCTTACCGTACAAAATAAAGCGGCGCAGGCTGTCACTATTTCTGATCAAAACTTAAAAACCATTGTCACCTATAACGGCGGGGCTCAGGTTACAGCCAGTCAGTCTTCTTTCAGCCAAACCATCGCTGCCGGCAGCAGCAAAACCATAACCACCACCGTCAATCTTCTCTTGCCTGATAATCAAGTAGCCAACATGGTGCTGGGCAATCAAATCAGTCAGATTCAAGTGCAGCTGTTGGTCGATAGCCAAACGCTTACCTTCTCGGCGATTGACCAGGCTTTACTGCAAGCGGTACAATAGAAAAAGAGCTGTAGCAGAGAAACGGATATCCTCCTGCTGCAGCTCTTTTTCTATGGGTTTTTATACTTGATACAGATACATTTGCCGCAGTTGGGCAATTTCTGCTTCTGTCAGTTCCAAAGCCTCCAATGCATACCGTTCCACAGTGCCGTAGGCGACCTTTAGTTCTTCTAAAAAAGCGGACAAATAGGAGAATTGGGCCATCGTCAAGGCGGCAAAAATTTCCCGCTGTATCTCAGAAAGACAAGCCCCATCTCCCGGCTCCAAATTTTCTAGCGGCAACCGGCAGTCATTGCTCAATAAATAGTCGTCCAGTACGGTTTCTTCATCGACGCCTAACAGCAACAATAAAATTGCCGTACCTGCACCTACGCGATCCTTGCCTGCTGTGTCATGCTGTACCATCGGTATAGCTTCTGCATGCAGGCACTTGCGCAGCATAGCGGCATAACTCTGTTGCGCTTGCCGGTCGCGTACCAGAAAGCGGTTCATCTCCTGCAGCATCTGCTGGGCCTCCACTGCATGATTGATTGCGTCCACATGCAGCACATTGATAACGCCAGCATCGTCCAAAACAGGCACTGATAGATATTGAATTTCCGCCAACTGCTGGTCAGGATACTGCGCTTGTTCCGCAGCAGAACGACAATCAACCACTGTACGCAGGCCAATTTGTTTCAGCAAAAGGCGATCCGCCTCTGTCAGACTGTTATGCGCGCCGGAACGATATAAGAGACCCCAACGGACAAACCGACCGTCTAACGTGGGATATCCACCCAAATCCCGAAAATTCATGATACCTTCTGTCGGCAAAATACGCTGGGCCACCTGCACCGGTTTCCCATTATCGGGCAACAGCCAAAAATAATACCGCCGTGTCCGATCCTCCGGCGTCCAAAGAAATTGTCCGTTCATCATAGGCACTTGGGCAATCTTGCTTTCCGGTACAGGTAAAGCAGCAGCGTCTGTGCTGACATAGATAGACACCAGACCAACCAACGACAAGGCATCCCAGCGAATTAAAATCCCCATCTCTATGGTTTTTACAGAAACATTTCGTAAATCTCTCATAAAACATTGTCCATTTTCTTATTACAATCATAACATTTTTCTTTTAATTTGAACACTACAAAGTTTATCACAAAAAAAGAGACGGCTGTGCGTTCTTGCACAACAATCTCTCGGTAGAAAAATTTATCTGTTTTCATATAAGGAAGAAGTAAGAAAGTAAAAAAGAAAGACGGCAACAACAAATCTTTATCCGCAAAAGACCTTTCCCAAATTGCACCAAATTGGTTTTTCCGCATAGTATATAAGAACTGTGAAATTCCTTTTTGTTATCCAAAACATAAATAAAAACGCAAAAAAACCCGGCTTATGCAGCCGGGTTTCGCACCGATGAGATTGATAAATCAAACGCAACCGGTTGGTTTTGGCAGACCAGCAACTTTACAAGCACCTTTTGCTGGGCCAGATGGGAACAGATCGTAAATTTCTTTCAGAGAATAACCAGATTCTTTGGTCATTTTACGAACCATTGGAGCAATACCATATTCAGCGAAATAGCCTTTCAGGTAGTTAACCAGTTTCCAATGATCTTCATTCAGTTCGTCAACGCCTTCTTCTTTAGCCAGATATCTAGCTACATCTTCATTCCACTGATCCAGGTTTACTAAGAAACCGTCTTCATCCAGTTCAACGGTCTGACCATTTACTTCAATGTTTGGCATAGTAATCGTTCTCCTCTACATTTTAAATTTATCATACTTGTGTCTGGGGTCAACAAATTCAGGATACTCCTCCAGATATTCGTACAGCATGTCAAGCATCTGCTCCATGCCGTCTGCAATCCCCATCTTATATTCACTGGATTTGGTATTTTTCATCTCCATCATAAGATCGTAGCAGAAATCAACATACCCGTTCAGATCTTCCAGCAAACTCATTGTAAATCCCCCAATCTTTTACTGCCAGCCGGACAGCGCAGGCTGTCCAGCAAAACAGATAAAAAGCTTACGCTTTTGGCAAGGTAACGTAGGAGGTCCCCAGATACAGGAATTCTACTTTACCTTCTTTTGCTAAATCATTAACAGCTAAGTCTACTTCTTTTTTCTTAACGTCCAAAATTGTAGCGATTTCTTTGTTTTTCATTTTGTCTTTGGTAGCCAAAACTTCCAACACTTTAGCCATTAATTCTTCATGTGTGTATTCAGCCATTTTAGGCACACCACCCAATCAAATATTTTATCCTGCGCTGCAAGAGCACTACAGAATTAAGCGACAAACTTATTTTGTAAATTTGAAGCCATTGCCTGTATGGAATGTTTTTACAGAGAAGGTGAAATCATCGATGTGTTTATCGGTGAATTCCAGACCGGTCATTTCAAAGAATTTTTCCCAGCCGATTCTTTCAATCCATTCGCCGTAACGTTCACCCTTACGAGCATCTTTAATCCAAACTTCAACCAGATGTCTGATTGTTTTCACCAGAGTATCCCATCTTGGTGGTTCGTTTGGAATGTATGGAACTGCTAATTTACTGAAGGTTGGAGCGGTACGAGCATTGGATACTTTACCACCAACGAAAATTGCAATACCGTCGTTTTCTGGATCTGCGATTGGCAGAGCAGGACATACGGAGAAGCAGTTACCGCAGTACATACATTTTTCTTCGTTAATTGTTACAGATTTTGCTTTTGGATTTGGTTTAATAGCTGCTTTTGGGCAGGAAGCGATGATGTTAGGAATTTCGCAGCTATGTGCAACTTCTGCATCGTTTACTCTTGGAATTTTTCTGTGGATACCAACCCAAGCGATGTCGGAGCAGTGTACAGCACCGCACATGTTCAGGCAGCAAGCCATAGAAATTTTCAGTTTTGCTGGCAGATCATCTGTTTTGAAGTATTCGAACAGGTCATCCATAACAGCTTTTACAGTACCAGAAGCATCGGTAGCAGCACTGTGGCAGTGTACCCAACCCTGTGTATGCAGCATGTTTTTCAGGGATTTGCCTGTACCACCTACTGGCCAGCCGGCAGCTTCTACTTCTTCAACCAAAGCATCAATTTTGCTTTCGTCTTCTAATAAAAACTCTACGTTGTGACGAGAGGTAAAACGCAGTTTACCATCGCAGTATTTGTCAGCAATGTCTGCAAACCATCTTAAGGTTTCGATAGACAACAGACGTGGAGAACCTACACGTACTGTGTACAGAGCACCAGCAGGACCAACGTGTTTCATAACACCTGGTTTCAGATATTCATGATACTGCCACTGTCCGTAGTTTTTCTTGCTCATTTCCGGCATTTTGTCCCAGTAATGAGGTGGTCCGATATCTGTAGGAGCGAATTGAGAAATCATTAGTTAGCACCTCCGTCTTTTTCTTCAAAATCTTCTGGATACCAGAAGTAATATGGGTTTTCACGAGGATGTTTAACCATCTGTGGGATTGGATCCAATTCTACAGCCTTCAGGAATTCAGCCATACCTTTTCTGTAGATTAATTCGCCCAGTCTTTCACGAACTTTGGCGTTTTCATCCCACCATTCCCAGGTTTTTTCTACTAAATCTTTGAATTCTTCGTAGTCGTTTTCTTTATCCATTGGCATGAATGGAACTACAACCCAAGACAAGAATGCGGACTGTACGATGGTAGCTTTACCGCCCATCAGGATGGTAGCGCCTTTTTCTTTACCAACATGCAGAGCTTTTGGCATTTCGTTGATGCAGTGCATGCAACGGGTGCAGTTTTCATTGTCAACGGTGATTTCTTTCTTAGCTGCATCATAGGAGATACATTTTGTTGGGCAGTAGCCGCAAACCAAACCTTCAATATCGAAACCGGCATCAGCATAGTTTGCTACTTCAGCCTGGTCGATCTGAATGGCATCTCTCCAGGTACCCAGAACGGAAATATCGGCACGAGCCTGTGCGGAAATACAGTCATTTGGGCAACCGGAAACTTTAATTTTAGATTTGTAAGGCCACATTGGTCTGTGCAGTTCGGTCTGGTAAGCCTGAGTAATATTGTACAGGAAATCCAGAGTATCAAAGCATGCATATTCGCAACGGCCAGGGCCTACACAGCAGCTTGGAGTTCTGAAGTTAGAACCGGAACCACCTAAGTCCCAACCAGCATAAGACAGATCATTGAAGCATTCCTGCAGATGATCGGTTGTGGTACCCAGGAACACGATATCCCCTGTTGCACCGTGCATATTGGTCAAACCGGAACCATGTTTTTCCCAAATATCGCACAGGGTACGGATATCTTCAGAGTTATAGAACCAACCGGATGGCTGGTTAACACGAATGGTGTGGAATTCGGTAACTGCTGGGTATTTTTCTGGTACGTCAGTGTAACGACCGATAACACCGCCGCCGTAACCTCTAACCCCTACGATACCACCGTGTTTCCAGTGTACGCGTTTTTCTTCATATGAGTCTTCTAATAAATCTAACAAAGTGGCAGCCTGTTCGTTTTTCGCAGCACTTTTTTCGATTTCTTTGACGAAGGAAGGCCATGGGCCTTTTTTCAGTTCGTCCAGCATTGGTCTAGCTTTTGCCAAATCCATACACCTCCATAATTATTTCTAGCAATTAGCTTGCTATTAATATACCTTTTCGAAATCAAAATTAGAATTCGCTTAATGTGATAGCTCCAACTGGGCAAATCAGCACACAACTCTGGCATCCCAGACATTCGTTTTCAGTAACTTCAGCGTGTTCATTTACAACGAATACGGAACCTGGGCAAGCGCCTGCACATTCACCACATGCAACACATTTGTCTGCATCTACGCTTGGCATAAACATTCTAAACAACTCCTTTCAGGTTGGAATTAACCAGCTTCGCTAATCGATAATCGCGATAAACACAAAACCCGGATAAAAACATCAGAGTTAATCAAACACACCATTATCATTACATATTCCACGGATTTTTGCAATATTTTTTTCAAAAAATCGGCTCAAATTCAGCAGTATAATCAATAACGTTTGAATTATCAAGCAATAAGAAAATTCTATCAAATTTTTTGCCGTTTTTTTTGCTGATAGACCTGGGCCAGAGAAACCATCTGCTCAGCCCATCCGGGTGCAGCGCTAACATGCAGATGGTGGTAACCGGCCAGTGTGTTTTTATAAAGCAAACCGTCCCAGCCTGGTACAATACCTTTTCCCCGTTGCGTTTGAAACCCGTAGCGCACCTCCGGCCCCATGTTGATAACCTGCGAATTATGAAACTCATGACCCCGCACCAGCATACCCGCCGGGTAAAACGGATTGCCCGGCTCCACCTGCTGAATGGTGTAGCCAATCCCCTGCGGCTTGGCTTTCATTTCTACATCGCAATCAAACACGCCCACCATAGGATATACGCCTCCAGAGGTCACAATATGCTTGGCCAGATACATCAGGCCGCCGCATTCGGCATACACCGGCATATCTTCCTCAATTTTGGCCTTGATTTGCCCTAATAAGCTCTGATTGGCACTGATTTGCTCAGCCATTACTTCTGGAAAACCGCCGCCGATATAGAAAGCGTCCACATCGGGTAGCTGAGAGTCCTCCATTGAATTGACGGGTACCAACTGCGCGCCGGCTTCTTCCAAAGCCTCTAAATTTTCGGGATAATAGAAGCTGAACGCTTTATCCTGCAGCACACCTATTTTTACACTGGGCTGTTGAGATTGTAAACAAACAACTTTTTCCTCTGCTGGCAACGGCGCTGCACTGTGAGCCACTGCCAACAGTTCATCCAGATTCACATTGTCCGTTACCAGCTTGCCCAACAACGCAATGCGGTTCTGCAGTTCGTCCTGTTCCCCAGCAGGAATTAACCCTAAATGACGGTCCGGAATTTCCACCGCCTTCGATTTGGGCAGCAAGCCCAGCACCGGCACATCGCAATACCGCTCGATACTCTGTCGCAAAATACTTTCATGACGAGGCCGCGCCACTTGATTTAAAATTACGCCGCCGATGCGAATGCGCTTATCAAATCCCACCACGCCATTGACCAACGCCGCCACGCTGCGGGTAAGCCGAGTGCAGTTTACCACCAAAATAACCGGCGTATCGATGGTGTAGGCCAGCTCCGCGCTGCTGTTGCTGCCGTCCACGTCCAAACCGTCAAACAGCCCCATGGCCCCTTCTACCACGCTGATATCAAACCCTGCCGAATGTTGGATAAAAGATTGCCGCACACCGTCGGCGCCCATCATAAACAAATCTAAATTGCGGCATTGCTGACCGCTGGCAAAGGTCATCCAACTGGGGTCTATATAGTCGGGCCCCTTTTTAAAAGGCTGCACCAGAAGTCCCCGGTCTGTTAAGGCTTTCAATAGCCCCAACGTGAAAGTTGTTTTCCCCGACCGGCCCTGTACAGCGCCAATCAAGACTCGTGAAATCTCATTACTCAATCTATCACCACATATCTTTCTGGAATATTTTGCAGTCTCTCTTTCTTGTCTTTATTGTACGTCAAAATCGCACTTTGTGCAATTCTTTCTTTTTACCAGCTATTCAGCAGGATTTTCTCTCCTTGAAGATTGTTCTAACAGAAAAAGGCTGTCATTTTAATCTGACAACCTTTCCAAATAATGATATCGTTCTTATGCTATCCAAGAACTAATATGCAATAATACTGCTATAATGAATATACCGGCAAAAAATCTATGATAGCGAAGCCATTTTTTGCCGAACCTCTGCGGCTTGAGCGCCGTAATCTTTAGTAGTAGCACTGCTGTCAACGATATTAGTCCTGTTATACAAACAACAGCAAGTCGTTTCGTCGATATTGTTTCAAAGCCCCAAATTACTGCCAGTATACCATGCAGGATGCCAACCGCTAACACCCACTCTCCCCAAATATGATGGTGCTTACCACAGAACCAATGCCGTAGCCTTTTATTGCCACTCCCACTTTTTCGCACAAAATAGATAAAAAACGCTAACACTCCACCGCCCGCTGCAACCCAGCCCAACCAATGACTGATCATCTTGTTCATCCCTTTCACATTGTTTTTGATGTCAACAAACCCATTGTACCATCAAGCAAGTTATGATACAATAGTCTCATAATTTATAATACGAAAGGGAAAAAAATGTATCACATCAAACAAGACAAACGTGCTTACAAATCTGCCGAATTACTTTACCAAGGCTTATGTCAATGTATACAGCAAAAAGATTTTAGCAAAATTACTGTTCAAGATTTACAACAGGCATCTTCCGTAAGCCGAGCTACTTTTTATCGTCATTTCGACAGTCTCATAGATATTTTACACTGGCGCTGTAATCAACAATTTCTTGAAATGTGGAGCATGTATAAGCCATCGCCCCATGCCCAATTTTATGATTTTGTGCAATATTTTTTAACTTATTGGATCGACAATAGTCAAATTTTAGAGATTTTGCTTACTATCCAGCGAACAGACATTATTTACACTTGTCATATCAATAACTTGTCTGCCTTTCAAGAAAAATTTCTTTCCATTTTGCCTTTACCCATAGATCACGGCCAATACTTTATGGGTATTCGGGCAGGTATCATGACTGGTGTGCTGACAACCTGGCTACAAAACGGTAAACAGGAATCTGTAGAAGAGGTTTTAGAAATCGTGAAAAGTCAGTTTGAATTTATCCGTCAAACAAAACTCATGATTTAAATAAAAGACTATCCTCATTTATCCAATAGGATTTAAACTGGTTTGGCATCAAACAATTCATACTTCCGTAAAATGATACGAAAGCTGAAAAGGAGATACTAATGGAGCCGCCATGTATTTGGGAATCCACAAAGGATTTCTATGAGGTACGCAACTGTTTACAAAAACATTTTCAGAACAACCTGGTTTTTCGTGCAAAATAGAACAGCGTATCGTTACGATCAAAAAGCCCTATGGCTACAAATTTTCAGGAGAGTTTTGTAAAAGTAACGGTAAACTTTACCTAAAAGGTACTTTAATGCGGCTTTTGTTTTTTCATGTTCTTTTTACAATCTTTTTCATTTCGCTTTTTCTCGACAAAATACATGATCCTCTGTTTGCCGCTTTTATACCATTGGCCTTTTGCTGTTTATCAGAATTTCTTTATTTATCAAATTTTTAAATATCATTATCAGTTAGTACCCTATTCAACTTACAAATTACTGTAGCCCATCAAATATTCATCCATTTCTCTGGCCGCATCGCAACCTTCTTTAATCGCCCACACCACCAGCGATTGGCCCCGATGCATATCGCCTGCGGTAAAGACGCCTTCCTTGCTGGTAGCATGGGCATTTACCGCTGTTTCTACCCGTCCTCGCCCATCGACGGTTACACCGAAGGCTTTGGCTGCTGCTGGCTCACAGCCTATGAAACCGGCCGCAATCAGAGCTAACTGACAATCTACCCGATATTCGCTGCCTGCAAGCGGTTCCATTTTGGTGCGGCCTGTTTTTTCATCCAGCACCGGCTGTAATTTTTGCAGAATAGCGCCGCACAGCTTACCCTGCTCGTCTTTTACAAATTCTTTTACAGTGGTCTGATAAAGCCGCGGATCTTTACCAAACACCGCAATACTCTCCTGCTGTCCATAGTCGGTTTTGTTAATTCGGGGCCATTCGGGCCAGGGGTTATCGGCCTGCCGCTTTTCCGGCAACGGCGGCATCATTTCCAACTGTAACAAGCTGCGGGCGCCATGCCGGATGCTAGTACCTACGCAATCGTTACCGGGGTCGCCGCCGCCGATAACCAGCACATCTTTGCCTTTAGCGGAAACATAGGTGGCCGTATCGCCCAATGTGTCATTCCAGAGCGCCTTCGTGGTTGCCTTCAAAAAGTCTACTGCAAAATAGACGCCTTCGGCGTCCCGATTGGGCACTTTTAAATCTCTGGGCTGGGAAGCGCCGCAGGCCAAAAGTACCGCGTCGTATTCCTTCCACACAGAAGCCGCCTGTTTGGCTGTGCGAAGTTCAACATCATACTGGAACCGAATGCCTTCCTGCTCCATCAACGCCAGTCTGCGGTCAATATACTGCTTCTCCAGTTTCATATCGGGGATGCCATAGCGCAGCAAGCCGCCAGCCTTGTCCTCCCGTTCAAACACCGTAACCAGATGGCCCCGGCCGTTCAGTCGCTGCGCCGCCGCCAAGCCTGCCGGACCGCTGCCAATGATGGCCACGCATTTCCCAGTACGCGGAATATTGGTCTTAGGCTCTAGCAAGCCTTCCTCATAGCCATATTCAATCAGGGCCCGCTCATTCTCCTGTACCGTCACGCTGTCGCCATGCAGCGAACAGGTACAAGCCTTTTCACACAAAGCCGGACACACTCGACTGGTAAACTCAGGGAAGGGATTGGTCTTTAACAGCCGCACCAGTCCTTCTTTGTAATTGCCCCGATAAACCAAATCGTTCCACTCAGGAATCAGATTATTTAACGGACAACCGGCCACCATGCTGCCAATGGGAACACCGGCCTGACAAAAGGGAACGCCGCAATCCATACAGCGAGCGCCCTGCTCCCGTTGTTCTTCTTCCGTCAAAGGCACATGAAACTCACGGAAATGTTTAATACGCTGCAGTGGTTCCTCTGCCTGACTGGTTTTACGCTCAAATTCTAAGAAACCGGTGCTCTTTCCCATGGGTTCCCTCTCCTTTCACCTGATTAAACGCTACAATCTCGGCCTGCTCATAACTGAGGCCCTTGCTTTTATATTCATTGATTAAATCGTGCATCCGCTTGTAATCGTGGGGTACAATCTTTTTAAACTTCGGTAAATAGGCTTCAAACTGCTCCAGAATTTCTCGGCCTCTGTCCGAATTGGTGACAGCCACATGCTGCCGCAGCAAATCCTCCAGTTGATGCACATCGTCGCTGCGTTTCACCAGCTCCAACGCCACCAGTTCCCGATTCATACGGGCATACAAATCATTCTTTTCATCCAGCACATAGGCCACGCCGCCGGACATGCCGGCTGCCAGATTGTGTCCGGTCGGCCCCAAAATCACTACACAGCCGCCGGTCATATATTCCAGGCCATGGTCGCCCACACCTTCCACCACCGCTACAGCACCGGAGTTGCGCACACAGAAGCGTTCTCCCGCTATACCGTTGATGAAAGCTTTTCCAGACGTTGCGCCATACAGCGCCACATTTCCGATGATGATATTGTCCTCTGCCTGAAAAGCGGCATTGGCTGGCGGATACACAATAATCGTGCCGCCCGATAACCCTTTGCCCAGATAATCGTTGCAATCTCCTTCCAACTCCAGCGTTAAGCCTTGCGGAATAAAAGCGCCGAAGCTCTGACCGCCGGAGCCTTTGCACTGAATGCGGTATAACCCCTCCGGCAAGCCGTGTTCGCCATACAGACGGGT
>CABUKW010000024.1 GCA_902492275.1 uncultured Peptococcaceae bacterium | reverse complement strand
AACTAGCCGAAAATCTTTTAGCAGAAGGAAAAGCCGATTATGTGTTGATGGCCAGACAGGCCAACGTAGATCCAAACTGGGTGGAAAAAGTCCGTCATGGACAAGAAGGCGATGTCCGCCCATGTCTGCGTTGTAATTATTGTGTAGATACTGGACGACGAGGCGCACTCAGCAAAACTATTACTTTTGATGCCAGCGCAACCTATGATTTGAAATGTGCTGTGAATCCTTTATATGGACAGGGCGCTTATAAAGCCAAAATCCCTATGCCAACGGAGCAGAAAAAGGTGGCTGTCATTGGTGGCGGTGTAGCTGGTATGCAGGCAGCTCTGACAGCAGCACAGCGAGGTCATCAGGTTACTCTGTATGAAAAGAGCGAAAAATTAGGCGGTCAGTTATTTTTTGCCGACCATATGTGGTTTAAAGCAGAAGTAAAAAAATTTCGAGAATATTTGATTCGGCAGGTTCGTCAAGCTGGCGTGACGATTCAATTAGGAACTGAAGCTACCAGGGACATGATAGAAACTGCCGACCCCGATGCAGTGATTGTAGCTGTGGGTGCAGTGCCGGTTGTACCACCAATTCCCGGTGTAAATAACAAAAATGTTATGCAGGCAGTGGATGTTTTGGGCCATGAGGGGCAGGTCGGCAAGAAAGTTGTTATTATTGGCGGCGGTTCTATGGGTTGTGAAACAGCAATTCATTTAGGTGGCAAAGGCCATGAAACCTTGGTAGTGGAAATGGGTGAAAATATTGCCAGTAATGCGCAGTTCAGCCAGCGTATGCACATTATGCGTTATATGGAACAGGCAGGCGTGCAATATCAGACTGGTTTACGTTGTGTAGAAATCACAGAAACAGGCATATGGCTGGAGAATGTGCAGCAGGAAAAAAGATTTGTCGCAGCAGATACCATTGTATTATCTGTTGGCAACCGCGCCCTGGCAAATGTTCGCGACCAGTTTAAGGATATCGCTTTTGATGTTATTAACGTAGGCGACTGTCTGAAGGCTGCCGATATTTGCACAGCAGTGCATACAGGCTTTGATGCAGCGATGCGTTTATAGGAAGGGCGGTGCGATACATGATTTTCAATGAAACCAAAAACAAGAAAGGCTACTACGTTCATAGTGTAATTTGTCTTGCCATTATGGCAGGGTTTGGCACTTTGCCATTAATTGAACCCTTGACCCCATTGGGTATGAAAATCATTGGTATTTTCTTGGGGATGGTATATGGCTGGTTGACAGTGGGCTTACATTGGCCCAGTATTGCAGGCTTAATTATGTTGGGAATGACGGACTATTCAAATATGAATGGAGTATTTAAAGAAGCCTTTGGTAATAACACGATTTTGTTATTGATGTTTGTTTATATTCTGGCAGGTGTATTGGACAAAGCTGGCCTGACCCGTTACATTTGCCTGAGAATTGTTTCTATTAAATGGGCCAAAGGCAAGCCTTGGGTGTTGACATTTTTAGTGCTGATGATGAACTATGTTTGCTCTGCTTTGCTGCCGCCTTCCGCTTCTTTATTGATTTGCTGGTATATTTTGTATGGGATTTGCGAAGTGTGTGGTTACAAACCAGGAGAAAAATGGCCTATGCTGATGGTGGTCGGCGTTATGTTTTCCGGCAATATCGCTGGTCAAATGTTTCCATATAAAGCGTTGGCAATCACTGTTTGTGGTCAGTATGAAGCGGTTATGAACAGCAGCATTAATTATTTTGGATATACGATGTGGATGCTGGTGACATCTTTTGTGTCGGTGGTAGTTTATTATCTGGTTTGCCGCTATGTTTTTCGTCCTGATGTCAGTAAATTGGTACATGCAGATGTAAAATTGGACGAAACATTAAGTTCTTATCAAAAATTTGTGTTCGTTGTATTTATCGGTTATGTTTTGTGTATGCTGCTGCCAGGTATTATGCCAGCAGAATGGGCAATTACGGTATTTTTTAATAAGTTGGGCAATACGGCTGTAGCTGCTATCGTTGTTTGTATTCTGTTGTTTATGAATTTTAAGCAGGGCCGTTCTTTAAACGAAATGATGTTTGATGGTGTACGCTGGGAAGTTTTATTTTTAATCGCCTCTGCACTGACGATTGCTGGTGCATTCCGCAATCCTGATACAGGCATTGAAAACTTCTTTGTGCAGTATGCCCAGCCATTGATGGAAGGAAAAACAGGCATTGCTTTTATTATTGTAGCTGTATTAGTCGTAAGTATGATTACCCAATTTTGCAATAACGCTGCCACAGGGACTATTTTTACACCGATTATTTTGATGATTATGATGAGTATTGGTGATGTGGGCGTAGATACCAGGGTTATTATGTTGATGTTGGTGCAGGCCTGCGCAGTTGCTACATTATTTCCAAGCGGTGGTGCTACTGCAGCGCTATTGCATGGAAATCGGCAATGGATTCCAAAAACAACCGATTTATATATTTGCGCAGTGCTGATGTTATTGATAAACTTCTTCTCACTGTTTGTTATTGGAATTCCGCTGTCCAAAGTATTACCGCTGTAAGACGCGACGTTTGTAGTTAAAGCATTTTCTAGGATATTGAGAATTTTTTGTAAAAACCTCCTGCAATCGGCTATAGCCGCGCTGCGGGAGGTTTTGTGTTGCAAAGATAATTTAGTTAGACGTTTTGTATCAGCTGTTGAGAAAGAAATGGCCGATGGGAAACGTCTTTTTTGTGCAGTTAAAATCTAATAGAAATACTTATGATAAATATGTGTAACGGGGAACTGTAACCTATTATTGCTATCTATGCAAGAAACCAAAAAAACTTATAATTAAAATCATCAAGAGAAACGGCAGCGCAGCTTGCGAAAGCTATCATTAAAAATTTTATTCAAAAGAAAAAGCTGCCTGCGGTTCTTGTGATTGTGCGCACAGAGGATAAATGATTATCGCAATCCTTCAACTAGTTGAACATACTTTACAGAAATCATGACAGATGAAATTTTGGAGGAGATGAAGTTATGAGTACAAAGAAAGAAACAAAAGACTGGGTGTATTGGATGCATACCGTCATCACTATTGCTTTGATGTTCGGCATTGGGTATCTGGAGCCATGGGGCTCATTGGAAACGATTGGTATGAAGGTTTTGGGCATTTTTATTGGGTTATTGTGGGGCTGGACCTTTATTGGGTTTGTCTGGCCTAGTATGTTGGGTGTGCTGGCTTTGGGCCTTTCCGGCTATCAAACAGTAAATGCTGTTTTAACGGCAGGGTTCGGCGCACCGGTTAACACCGTGTTATGTATCTTTATTTTTATCTTTGCAGCTTACATGGATAAAATCGGTTTGAGCAGAATTATCGCCAACTGGTTTATCAGCCGCAAAATTTGCGTGGGCCGTCCCTATGTGTTTACCCTGATGGTTTTCATTGCAGCTTATGTATTGGGCGCTACCGTTAGTTTATTTACAGCCATCCTGTTATTGTTCAGTATTTTTTACAGCGCCTGTGATACGCTGGGCTACAAAAAACAGGAGAAATATCCGGTGGCTGTGCTGGCCGGTATTGTTTATGCAGCCATGCTGGGGTTCGCGCTGTTCCCCTTTAAGGCGGTACAGGTTTTGGTTTTAGGTTCTCTGTCGACAGTGTCCAATGGCCTGACAGCCGATTTTGCCAGCTTTACCGTGCTGACCTTTATCGTCACTGCCGTTTGCCTGGCCATTTATATGCTGATTATGAAATTTGTGATACGGCCAGACATCTCGAATTTTGAAGGCGTTGGCGATATGTTTGAGGATTTACGGCATGTCAAAATGACCGGAGAACAGAAAATTGCAGCTTTCTTCCTATGCCTGTTCATGTTCGCAATGTTTGCGCCTAGCGTGCTGCCCAAGGAATTCTTTATTACTAAATTCTTTACAGCCTTAGGCATCACTGGTTCCTTGGTGTTCGTGTTGGTATTGATGGCTATGCTGAAAATCAAAGGGAAGGTTTCCTTTAACTTCTCTGATTGTGCAAAGGATGGCATGAACTGGGATATGATTATCATGTTCGTAGCTACCATGCCAGTGTCGGCGGCTATGAGCAGCGAGGAAGTTGGGGTAATCGACTTTCTGGTAGAACTGTTATCGCCAATTTTTACCCAGTTCAGTGGTTTAGCTTTCTGCGCCGTATTCCTGATTATCGCCGGTTTGCTGACGCAGGTTGCCCACAATCTGGTGTTGGCAGCGCTGATGACGCCTATTTTGTATCAATTCTGTATCAAGCTGGGCGGTGATCCTGTAATGATGTGCGTGCTGTTTTCCTTTGCTCTGGCCACTTCTGTGGCAACGCCAGGCGGTTCTGCGACAGCGGCGCTGATGTTTACCAATGACTGGATTGGCAAGGGCAACTCTTATAAATATGGCTGGATGATGGCCATTATCAGTATCATTGTTGTAGTAGTCGTGGGGATTCCTGTTGGTTCCATCATTTTCTAAAATGTAACAGAGCATGGAATATCTGTTGTGAATCAGACTGCCTGGGAAAGTCTGTTGTCATGCTGGATAAAACGGCGTGGAGCCGATGGTCTTTCAATGAAAGCATTCTTTTCTGCGGCAGTCTTAGTAATAGCTAAACTTATTTGAGGAGGAAGAAACATGGATAAGAAAAAAGTATTGATTTTAGGGATTGACGGGTTGGACCCAAGATTGACCAAACGTTATGTGGAAGAAGGATTTATGCCCAATACAAAGAAATTTTTGGAACGGGGCGCTGCCCAATATGATTATGAAATGATCGGCGGTCAGCCGACCGTTACGCCGCCAATGTGGACTACGCTGGCCACCGGCGCTACAGCCCGTGTGCATGGCATTACCGGCTATTATCGCCATAATGAACAGCATGATATTTTGGAATACAATTTCGATTCCACCAACTGCCGCGCTGAACAGCTATGGAACGTAACGGCTGAAGCAGGGTTGAAAACGCTGGTATGGCATTGGCCAGGTTCTGCGTGGCCACCAAGTTCCGACAGTGAAAATTTATATGTCATCGACGGAACGCAGCCTGGCGGTATCAATGTAGGGACTGCCCAGGTAGACCAGGAATTTCTGCTGCTGGCTAGTCCAAAAGTAGAAACCGCTTCGTTCCGTCACGATGCTGCCAGCGATAAGGAAGTGCCATGCTTTATCACAGGGATGGAAGCGGAAGAAAAGAGTGATGCCGTTGACTTGAATAAAATGGCCAACCGTCTGACTGTCAAAAAGAGCCAGCGTGTGACTACTACGGTAGAAGAAAATATTCAAAATCTGGATGAAACGCCGATGAATATGGTAAGCTCTCCTATTAAACCGGCTACTGGCTGGGTAGATGCGCCAGCAGACGCTTTGGAAGGTACGATGCTGTTAGCCGACGGCTATATTCGCCGTCCATTCCTGATTCTGAAAAATGAAGACGGTAAATATGACCGCGTAGCTATCTATAAAAATAAAAAGGCAACAGAACCAATCGTTGTGCTGGAAAAAGACGTTTATGTGCAGGACGTAGTAGATGAAGCCATCCGTCATGAAGAACGGGTGCAGGCCAATCGCAGTATGCGTTTGCTGGAAATTGCCGAAGACGGCAGCCATCTGCGCATGTGGGTATCGGCGGCTATGGACTTCCATGATGATACTGTATGGTCGCCAAAGAGTCTGCGGCAAACAGTGGTGGAAAATGTAGGCTATCCGCAGCCGGTCAGCTTAGGCGGCGGCTTTGATGAAACACTGGTTTCTAAATGTATGCGAGCCAGCTGGGATCACGCTGCGAAATGGAATGCTGACGGTATCAAATATATGGCGCGGGAACAGGGCTTTGATGTGATTTTCTCCCACTTCCATAACGTAGACCTGCAAGGTCATGTGCTGGTATCCAACCTGAAAAAAGGCGGTAAGCTGGGACCGGAAGTATGCCAAGAACTGTTCAAACAGGTTTATATCCAAACAGATAATTACATTGGTGAATTTTTAGAGCTGTTAGATGAAGGCTGGACCATTCTGATTGTTTCTGACCATGGTCAGACCACACCAGAACATGAACCATCCACCTATCGTCTGAATACCGGCGGGGTAAATGCTTACGATATGCGGAAGCTGGGCTACACCGTGCTGAAAAAGGATGAAAACGGCAATGATTTGCCGGAAATCGACTGGAGCAAGACCACTGCCCACACAGCTTCCTATTGCCACATCTTCATCAATCTGAAGGGCAGAGATCCACACGGTATTGTGGAACAGGAGGACAAATATGAATTAGAAGAAAAAATTATGACTGATTTGTATGGTCTGCGAGATGAAAAGACTGGTCATCGTATTGTAGCACTGGCGCTGCGTAACAGAGACGCGGCTCTGTTGGGAGAAGGCGGACCGGACAGCGGCGATATTATCTTCTATATTGCAGAAGGCTATACTGCCGACCACGCCGACAGCTTCTCCACCATTGACGGCGCTTGCGGCACCTCGGTACGTTCTGTATTTATGGCAGCAGGCCCTGGCATTAAGGAAAACTTCTTGACAGACCGTATTGTCAGACACATGGATGTAACACCGACTGCGGCGGTGCTGCTGGGCGTGCGGATGCCGAATCAGTGCGAAGGGGCGCCAGTTTATCAGATTTTAGAATAGTATCGGCAACAGAAACGGAAACGTCCTGCTTTGGTAAAAGCAGGATGTTTCGCTATCCTTTTGAATGGAGTGAAGACTATGAATGCTTTGTATTGTGCAGAAGGACGCATAGAAACGCTGAAAAAACGAACACAGCGCTGTGTTTGCAAATATTGTGGTGGACCGTTGAGCCTGCGGCGTATCATTTTTCATGATGTGGAGGATGTGCGGGTAGAAATTTATTGTGACAACTGCGACCGGATAGAGTTTGGCGTAGAGCCGGAAATCTATATCAGTGCCCGTAATTTTGTTGATAATCTGGAATTTGATTGTTATGAAGGGCTGGACGCCAATGAAAAGAAACGGCAGATGAATATTGCCAAAGTCAGCGAGATTTTATCCTGGGGCTGCAGAAATCTGGGTCTGTTAAATCAGGAGGGTTTTCAGGTGCCCTTGCAGATGAAACAGTCGGACTGGACAGAGTGTTTGGTTTTATCCAGCGAAGAGCTTGCTTTGGAGGATGAACTGCCGGAAAGGGTGACGCCATGATGCAGACAGTCTTACGGGCGAAGGAGCTTTGCTGTAAATCGGGGAAGCGCTATTTGTTGAACCACATCAATTGGGAGGTCACGGCAGGCGAGCATTGGTTGATTTTTGGTATGAATGGCAGCGGCAAGACAACGCTGTTAAGCACCATCGCCGGTTTTAAATCGGCCACGTCGGGCCAATTAGAAGTGCTGGGACAGCATTATGACAGCGCCCATATCTACGAGTTGCGCCGGAAGGTGGGATGGGTCAGTAGCTCTTTTTTTGACAGATATTATAAACAGGAGGACGGGTTGCAAATTGTGCTGTCGGGTTTAACAGGAACCTTCAATGTAGACAGTACCATACAGGATTGCGACGTGCGCTATGCCAAAGCACTGCTGCGGGAGCTGCGCATGGGGGAAAAGATGTATCAGCCCTTTGGTCTGATGAGTAAGGGAGAACGGCAAAATGTGCTGATTGCCCGCGCTTTGATGACAAGGCCGGAAATTTTGGTGCTGGATGAACCGGGCACGGGCCTTGATGTATATGCCAGAACCCACATGATGAACACAGTGCGGACGTTGGCGGAAAAGGGTGGCGTGACAATTTTGTATGTGACTCACTATCCGGAAGAAATTCAGCCTTTTATGAATAAGACGTTGCTGCTGAAAAATGGACGGGTTTTTGCCCAAGGCGATACCGCTACGGTGTTGACCAGCCAAAATCTTTCCGCTTTGATGAATGAATCCATTATAGTGCGAAGGGCAGAGGATGGAACCATTGGGATGACAGCGCAGGCACCGTCTCAGTTATGGCAGCTGTGCTATGGAAAGCAGGTGAAGGAACATGGGCTATGAAAGCTGTGAAAATCGGGATATGCGCTGTGCTGCTGATGTGAGCCGCATGGCAGCGCTGGGCCGCTTTGACGTGCAGTTTGATGTGTATGGCAGCGCTGTGCAGGAGCAGGATGGCAGGATTTATTATCGCGCTACCAGCGATGAAGAAAAATTATATGCGTACATGCAGCAAAAACGTCTGGAGGAACGATATTTTACGCCCATTGTGCAGCAATCGCGGCGCACCAAGGTGCCAGCTGGTATGAAGGAACAGCTTTTGCAGGAAACCAAGTATGCTTTGCTGAAGCAATTAAAGCGGGAATATGAAGGCAGCGGTTATTTTGCGTTGATGCAGCCCCTCTTTCAAATAGAAGCCAATGATGAAGCGCTGTCGGTTTTACAAAGTTATCAGGAGCAAATTGACGGTCATTTTAATGACACGGAACTGCAATTATTTTTAGGGGCAGCTTGGATGGCCTATGAAGCCAAGGTACTATCTGGCGGCAGCTATCGGCAATTGCTGCAATGGCACAATGCAATCCGGCAGCAAATGGCTGATGATCCGGTGGTAGCCGATAACCTGAAGCGTACCTTTTATGGTTTTGTTTATCAAAGGCCAGATGGCAGCAGAAACTGTATGCTGGATGCCCAGAGGATGACCGCGGTGCGCCAGAGACAGGAAAAATTATTGCAGGGGCTGTTGGTTGGCCCTATCATGCAGAAAACCTACTGGTTTCAGCAGTTCAGTCAGTTAGGCGCCATTCGGCTGCTGCAGGGGCAGGATGCAGCCTATTTTCAGATGCTGCAGGCAATCCGGCATTGTCCAGGTGTGATTGCCCAGTCGGCGATCAAGCAGGCAACAGAAAAACTGACCGGCAGCAAAGCGGCCAGCCAGGCAGTTGCCTATTACAACGCGTTGTGGAATTTACAGCGGCATGCTTAAATGGTTAGAGGGCCAGCGGTTTAATCGGCGTAGAGCCCTTTATAATAATTTTGATAATATCGCAGAAACATATCGCATAAGGCAGAGGCGGCCTTCTTTTTGACAACGCCGTGCTCGACATAAATTTTATTGCGCAGCGGAATCTCGCCAATCGTGTCGGCAATCACATAAGGAGGCTTTTTGATTGCCAGAAACAAACAATCGGTTTCTGCCAGAATTTCGTGGAAAACCTTAATATCGCTGGCCTCGTATTTGATATTGGCCGTCCCCATTGCTTGCAGCGCCTGCTCCATCAAGGATGGGTAGGTATCGTAAGGCTTGAAGTTGACAAGCGGCAGTTCGGATAGCGTGGCCATAGAAATGGTCTTATATTTTTTGATGTAAGGATTATCGATAGCCCCGTAAACCATAAGATGCTCTTTGGACATAAGAGAAAATTCTAAGCTGTCGGGAATGGCATAGCTTTGGATATTTTCGCCGATGACCCTGGAAATAATACCGACGCCGTCTTGCTGCAACAGAGTTTGAACAATTTCCTCACTGGCCATATTTTTGATAAAGCACTGCACATTGGGATAGGCCTTGACAAAATCTTTGTAGAAACGGGCGTAGCTGGTCCAGATATTAATTTCTGTCAGAATGTCCAGTCGGCCTGTAACATTGTCCGGTTGCTCCTCCTGGGCTTTGATACTATCGTATATGGATAAAATTTGCTCAAATTTTTTGACAATTTCTTCTCCATGGGGCGTTAAAAAGATGCCTTTGGTATTGCGGTAAAAAATCTCTGTTTCCAAATCGGTCTCAACAGCGGTAATGATGCGGCTGAGCTGCTGCTGGTTGATATAAAGGTGCTGGCTGGCTTTGTTGATAGACTTCCACTTGGATACCTCCATGATATAACGCATGTGTTCAATTTTCATGATGTTCCCTGCCAATCTGTTCTATTCGCACATTATAAAATAAACTAAAAGGTATAGATTTTTAACAGTGACAGAAAATAAAGGATTGTACAGAAAAAAGCGGATATATTGGCCGTATTACCGATACATCCGCTATATAAACTCTCTTTCTTATTGTGTAGAAACCTATACATAGTCTGACATTTTATATAGTATAAGCGATTTTTATTATTCTGTCAAGCCTGCGGAATGGAAGACTGAGAATGGGTGGGCGTTTCGCCTACCCAGTGATGTTTTGCTTGCCTAATCAAACTACACTAACATTGACAACATTACTCCAGCGATTTCAGTCCCTGCCGATAGGCTTGCATTTCTGCTTCGCTGATATGATCGATGACCCATTGTAGTTGGCCGATGACTTTTTCCTTATCCCGCGGCAGGTAGGCGGTGAAGGGGAAAAAGTTGGATTTGGTGGTGGCCAGAAGATGGGTGCGGATTTGTAAATGCTGTATAAAAATTTGCAGTTCCTGCAGCCGTTCTTGTTCACCAGCGGGCGTAAACTGTCCATTTTGTGCCATTTGAGCCAGTTCAGTGTCGGGAAACAGGGTGAGCGAGTCGACAGAAATAAAGTAGGGATTGAGTTGACTGAACAGGCGGGCGCTATTGATGGCATTGCGGTAGCCATGGCCTTTTCCTGCCAGTCCTGTCATGTAAACCAAATAATATTCAATGCCGGCTTGGTCCAATTTGCGGCATTGGGTAAAAATATCCTGAGCGTTGTAACCTTTGTTTGCTAGCGACAGTGTGGCGTTATCACCACTTTCAGTACCGATGGTCAGGCCGTTGATGCCCATAGCTCGTAATTTTTGCAATTGTCTCAGCGTTTTGCTTTTTATGTCGCGAATGCTGGCGAACATGGCTATGTGCTGGCACTTGATGAGATAGTCCCGCACGGTCAAGGCCCGCAGCTTGAGATATTCGTAGCTCATAGCAAAGGGATTTGCGCCAGTCCAGAAAATGCGGCGGGCGTGGGGCTGATAGTGCTGGATTTCGACCAAATCGGCTTCAAATTCTTCTATGGGCGACAGACGAAAGGGCTCGTTTCGATACAGATTGCAGAACCGGCAGCGGCCGTAGGTGCAGCCGGAGGTGGCTTGTATGATGCAGGAGCTGGCTTCGTAGGGAGGCCGCCAGGTGCGACCGGTAAAATGCATAGCTTATCCTCCTTTTGGCAAAGTTTTTTCATAGATGTTTAAGCTGAGTGCGGTAGCGGCGCAGCTGGGCTTCGTTTTCTGGCTGGCAGATCTGATGCAGCGCTGATAACAGCAATTCTTTATCTTCTGGTAAATGTCCTTGCAGTTGAATGGCGTTGGAAACGCCAAGGGCCGCATAATAGACCGGGATGTTCAGTTGATCGATAAGTACCGCCAGTTCTTCCAGCTTTTCCAACTCGCCTGCCTCTTGCCAGTTACCAGCTTGTATTTCCTGATATAATGCAGACTTGGGGTAAACGGTCAGCATGGAAGAACCAATTAGCCGGGGATGGGTTTGATTGAAGATGGCAGCGCTGTTTTTCGCATTTTCCGAGCCGCGGCTTTTTCCGGCAATGCCGGTTAAATAAAAAAAGTTGTAGGCAATTTGGGCTTGGTCCAGCCGTTTGGTTTGGGTGATGATGTCTTGTGCTTGGTAGCCTTTGTGCATAAAATTCAGTGCGGTATCGTCGCCGGTTTCTACGCCGATGGTGAGGCCGGTGTAGCCCAATTGCCGCAATTCTTGCAGTTGTGCGTCTGTTTTGTTGGTCACATCGGTAACACGGGCAAAGCAGCCGATGGTCTGGCAGGCAGGAATGTAGGTATGAATCAGTTCGGCAATGGCTTTGAGCCGTTCAAAACGTAATACAAAGGGATTGGCGCCTACCAGATAGATGCGCTTTATGTTTTGGCTGCCCCAGCGTTCCAGCTGTGCCTTGACTTCCTGTAAATCGGCTTCTATATCTTCTAAAGGCGACATGCGGAAAGGAAAGGGCAAATCATTGTAGAGTGTACAAAATTTGCAGCGGTGATGGGTACAGCCAGCAGTGACTTCAATAAGCAGCGAGCCTGCCTCATAAGGCGGCCGCCAGATAGTTCCTGTGTAATGCATAGTGCATCGCTCCTTTTGATGGTGAAAGATAAGTGTTGTTGTTCCATGCCAATAGCGAAATGAAGAGGTTTTGATAAAAGCAGCAGAGCAACAGGTGATAACAGTTGATGTAGAAGAAAGCTTTTTACGCTTTTGGGGCGATAAGGCCGGCTGTATCGTCTTATCTGTATCATATTGGATTGTTTGCGAGAACACAAGTACGGTATTTTTTTGGTGCTAGTATCTTTTTTGGTACTAACTCCAAAAAAAGCCCCTGCATTGTACCCAATCATTTTTTGCGTTATAATTAGGCCAAAGGAGTGGTTTGGATGGCAGAGAATAAATTTCAATCACCGGAAATGCTGGCCCGTTGTCTGCCTATGAGCAGCTTACAGGCGGTACTGGGCGGTAAATGGAAAATATTGATTTTATGGTATATAGCCTTTTATAAGGTGCAGCGCTTTGGTGAGCTTTTGCGGCGGCTGGACGGTATCACCCAGTCTACTTTAACCAAGCAGCTTCGAGAATTGGAACGGGACGGTTTCCTACATCGGGAGATTTTTCAGGAGATTCCGCCCCATGTAGAGTATAGTTTGACCGATATGGGTAGGAGCTTTGTCCCTATTCTGAATGAGATGTTGTTGTGGAGCCAACAGCATCTTTGTCCGCCTGATTATATAAATCCTTATGAAGATTGTCTTTTACAATAAAAATAGGAACTGCGCTTCCTTGTGCTATAGTTACGATTAAACTAAAATGAACGAGGATACTGGTATCAAGAAAAAAGACAAGGAGTGGTTGTTATGGAAACTGTATTGGAAGAATTGTATAACGGAAAAATTATTCCCTTTGAACAGCAGCGTTCAAGGCGCTTTCAGGAGGCGCGGCGGCAATTGCGTGAGAAAGAGGACGCTTTTCGCGGTAAATTGGAGGATGGGCTGATTGACGAGCTACATGATTTGCTGGCAGAATATACTCGGTTGCTATCTATTGATATGGAGGAGGATTTTGTCAACGGTTTTAAGCTGGGTTCGCGGATTATGTTTCAGGTGTTTCAGGACGGAGTGCAGTAAGGCGCAGATGTTGTAAAGGGAGCGGGGCTGTCGCTGGTATGCGGCAGTCCCGCTTGTTTTTCAGGCTGGTGTGTTTGGTCGGCAAAGAGAAAAAGGGACGGTTCTGACTTGACAATAACGATATTCGATATAGGAGGACGATGTCATGCCCAGAGGAAAATTTCAAACGCTGACAGAGCAAATGTTTTACATCTTATTATGTTTGCGTACCGAATGCTGCGGCATGGATATTATGGAGCAGGTGTGCAGCATGACCGGCGGCCGTGTGGTTGTGGGGCCAGGCACATTGTATCATCTGTTAGAGCAGTTCGTTGCTGCCGGTATGATTTATGAAACAAAAGTGGAAGGTCGGCGGCGCAGCTATCTGCTTACCGACAAGGGACGGGCGCGGCTAGCCGCCGAATATGAGCGGATATGCCTGCAAGCCGCCGATTATCGCCGTTATATGGGAGAGGAGGATGGGCAATGAGAACGGTTCTGTATCGGATAGAGGATTATGTGTTGTACGATTATGCCGGTGTGGAGCGGCATTTAGCGGCTATGGCGGCTAAGGGCTGGCGGTTGGAATCTGCCAGTGATTATTTGTGGAAGTATCAGCGGGCTGAACCGGCAAAGCTGACCTATGCCGTTACTTATGCGCCGGACGCTTCTGAATGGAATTTGCAGCCGACAGAACGGCAGCAAATGCTGACCGACTATTGTGCAGAGGCTGGCTGGCAAAAAGTAACCGACTGGCTGCAAATGCAAATTTTTTGCACAGCAGAGGAAGATCCCATTCCACTGGAAACCGATGAAGCTCTGCGGCTAGAGATAACAAGGGAAGCTATGTGGAGCAAATTTTTATGGATACAGGCGGGTAGTTTGTTTTTGTCTCTGGTGATAGCAGGTATTTTGCTTTTGTCGTTTGTTGGCAATCCTATTCTGTATCTATCCAAAGGCTATCTGCTAGCCTTGGATGCACTTGTTTTGTATGGCATTTTTCAAAATGTGTTTCATTTAGGCAGCTATTGTTGGTGGAGCCGCCGGTCGGAGCAATTGGTGGAGCAGGGCGGCAGTTGTGTGGCACCGCCCCCCTATTTGCTGGTCAACAAGATTGGTCGCATTGGGACGGCAGTGTTTTTGCTTGCGTTTGTGCTGCTGATCTTGCAGGATAAAGGCAAGGGACCAGGGTTGTATGCGGTGCTGTATATGTCGGTTCTTTTTGTGATGATTTTTTTGTTGCGACAGATGCAGAAGTTTTTCAAACAAAGAGGCTTATCCAAAGGCAAAAATATTTTCGCTCTCATTTTGCTGGATTGTTTGTTGGCCTTTCTGTTTATTGGCGGGTTGAGCTACTATGCTTTGCTGGCTGGCTGGTTTACGCCGCAGACGGTAACACAGGAAGAGTTGCTGGTAACGGTAGAAGCATTGCAGGAGGGGGCTGGTCTGGAATATCAGCAGCAAAAAAATGCGCATAGCTCAATTTTGCTTGCCCGTTTTGACGGAAGGCAGTGGGGAGAGCAGACAACGGATCTGGAATATGAAATGGTAGAGGTAAAATGGCAGGCCCTTTATGACTGGTGCTTGCAGCAGTATTTGCAAGAGAATAAGAGCTTCCCAGAGGCTGGCGTTTATCAAGCTTTGAAAGTAGAGTTTCAGCAGACAGTCTATCAATATTATGTGGATGATAAACCGGTTAACCAATGGCTGCTGTGTAAAGACAATCGCATCTTGAAGCTTCGTGCCAGTTGGCCGTTGACAGAGGCGCAACTGCAAATTGTGGGAGAAAAGCTGTAACTATGAAAAAACACAAAAAAGACCAGCCATCATTTCTGCTTAAAAAACAGGCTTGATGGCTGATCTTGTGTTAGAAAAAGAGTTTCAAATTCTGATTAGAAAATTGGCACAACCGCGCCTTCATAGGTATCGTTGATGAAGGTTTTTACTTCATCGCTGGTCAGCGCTTTTACCAAAGCCTGAATTTTTTCCGAATCTTCATTCCCTTCTTTCACAACCAGAATGTTGGCAAAGGTCTGGGCAGCTTCGGAAGCAGCGTCTTCACAAGCCAGTGCGTCTTTTGCTACGTTCAGACCGGCTGGAATAGCATAGTTGCCGTTGATTACAGCGAAATCAGCACCGTCCAATGTACTTGGCAGAGCAGCCGCTTCTACTTCCTGTAATTCGATATTGTATGGGTTGTCTACGATATCCTGTTTGGTTGCAGTTAAGCCGGCATCTTCTTTTAAGGTGATGATGCCCTGAGCCTGCAGCAGCTGTAAAGCGCGGGCTTCATTGGTTACATCGTTTGGTACAGCTATGATAGCACCGTCAGCAAGTTCATCCAAAGAAGCATGGTTGGTAGAATAAATACCGAATGGTTCATAGTGCACGGCGGCAACGGAAACCAGATGGGTGTCCCGTTCTGCATTGAAATCAGTCAGATATGGCTGATGCTGGAAGTAGTTGGCGTCGATTTCATCATTTTCTACAACCAGGTTTGGCTGTACATAGTCGGTAAATTCAGTTACTTGCAGTTCATAACCTTCTGCTTCCAGTACTTCGCCGGCAACAGCTAAGATTTCGGCATGTGGCGATGGAGAAGCTGCTACGGTGATTACTTTGTCTTCTGCATCGGCGTTGGCGTCAGCATTGTTGTTGGCGTCATTGCTGCCGCTACCGCAGCCAGCCAGCAGACCAACGGACAGGGCTGCTGTTAAAGCGATTGTTACAAATTTTTTCATTGGAAAGTCCCCCTAAAAAAGTATTTTGATATTGCTTACAGAGTTTCCTCTGTGAAAGCCATGGTAAGAAAAATTAATGTAACCGTTTATCGGTTTTGGACGAAATGCGTAAACCAGCGTCCTGTATAATTTGTGTGAAAATTACTAGAAGTACTACACAGATATACATTAACCCAGGTTTACCGCGGTAATAACCATAACGAATAGCGATATCACCTAAACCGCCGCCGCCTATTGCACCAGCCATGGCTGAGTAGCCTAGAATGGTGGTGGCCGCTAAAGCAGTTCCAATTAACAAAGATGGTTTGGCTTCCGGCAGCATTACTTTCGTAATAATCTGCCAGTTGCTGGCGCCCATCGACTGGGCCGCTTCAATGATGCCAAAGTCAATTTCCTTGAAAGATGATTCAATCAGTCGGGCCACAAAAGGTGCAGCGCTAACAATCAGTGGTACGATGGTAGCGTTAGCTCCAAAGGTGGACCCTGTAATCATCTGGGTAAAAGGCATGATGGTAAACATCAAAATTAAAAATGGGATAGAACGTAGCAGGTTGACTACTACGTTCAAAATCTGACTGAACATCGGCATAGGGTGCAATCCGTCTGGTGCAGTGACGATAAGTAGGATTCCTAAAGGCAGACCAAAAAGGTAAGAAAATAATGTAGAAACAAAAACCATATAAAGAGAGATTCCGGTGTTATCTACGATTAGCTGCCAGTTATTTGTAAGAAGTTCTATTAAAGATTGGAGCATCGCGATACCTCCTCTACAGAAACCTGTTTATGTTCCAGATAGACTAAAATGCGCTCCAGATTGACCTGATGCACATCATCGGGAATCTGAATGATCATCTGCCCGAAGGTTTTGCCTTCCATCACGCGGGTGTCGGCAGCCAAAATATTGACTGGCGTTTTACATTCCATAATCATATTGGCAATAACCGGTTCTATGGCGGCGGTGCCGTCGAAAATCAGGCGGTAACAACGGGCGGCGTTGAAATCTGGCAGCTTGCGGTCTTCTGGATATACCAGCCGCTTGGTAGCCTCATGCTGCGGACGGGAGAATACATCGGTTACAGTTCCTGTTTCTGCGATAACGTGATTGTCAATGATGGCTACCCGTTGGCAAATTTCTTCAATGACAGTCATCTCGTGGGTGATGATGATAACGGTGATACCCAGCCGTTTGCTGATATCCTTCAGCAGATTTAAAATAGCGCGGGTGGTTTTTGGGTCCAATGCGCTGGTAGCTTCATCGCATAACAGCACCTTGGGATTGGTGGCCAGAGCGCGGGCGATAGCGACGCGCTGTTTTTGCCCGCCGGAAAGTTGAGAAGGATAGGAATCCTCCTTATTTTCCATATCGACCAGTTTCAGCAACTCACGGGCGCGGGCTATGGCTTGTTCTTTTTTGATACCGGCAATTTCCATAGGAAAGCAGATATTTTGCAAAGCCGTGCGCTGCATGAGCAGGTTGAACTGCTGAAAAATCATGCCCATAGATTGTCGCGCTTTGCACAGTTCTTTACGGGAAAGCTGGGATAAATCCTGTCCGTCAAAAATAACGGTGCCGGAGGTAGGCTTTTCTAAAAAGTTGATACAGCGTACCAGCGTACTTTTCCCGGCGCCGCTCATGCCGATGATGCCAAAGATTTCACCGGGATAAATATCCAAATCAATGTGCTCCAGCGCCACAGCCGGGCCATTTTTGCCGGGATAACTTTTATAGAGATTTTGAATCTGTATAATAGGCTTGTTCATGGATGACTCCTTTCAGAATTGTTTTTATGGACTTATCTATGTAGATGTGCAGTGTTTGTTATGACAAAAAGAAACCCCTACTGCAAGCGGCAGAAGGGGCGGTATGGTATGTAACAAGCCGTTCTTATCTGCCAGAACTTGAATCTGCAGGATTTAGCACAGCACCTTTCAGGATGTCCTGCAAGGCCAGTTGCCGGGTTTCATCGGGCCAGTCCCTCCACCTCTCTGGATAAGAGCAAAAAATATTGTATTTTTATTGATAAACTATAGCACGAATAGAGTGGCTTGTCAACAAAAAGATATAGCTTTTTCTATCCGCTCAAGCAATTTTTATGGTGCAAAAATTGCTATCAAGAGGTATCATCAGATTATTAGAGAGCCTATGTCTTTTTGTCCGCAGGTTTTTCCAATATGATACAAATATTGCCTGTATGGTGCTGAATAGAAAAATTTTTTAGAAAGTCATTGCTAAGTTCTTGTAAAAAAACACAATAGATGTTATAGTAAGATAAGAAATACAGGAAAATATAGTATTATGTTGCAGCTTGGAAGTATGGTTATTATGAAGAAAAACTTGTTTTTTCCTGATAGATGATTATAATGAAAGTAATACAACTGGAGAAATCTCTGCAATGTAAATTGCAGGTTATATTAATAAGGAGGTTTACTTATGAGAACACAAGAATCTGGAGAGGACTATTTGGAAACTATACTGCTTTTGTATCGCAAGCAGGGTTATGTGCGGTCTACCGACATTGCCAACGCCATGAATTATACAAAAGCCAGTATCAGCCGGGCAGTGAAAATTTTAAAAGAGGCCGAATATATTTATATGGACCAAAATAAAATGATTTTCCTGACCGAGAAGGGCGAAAAGAAAGCCTTGGAAATTTATGAACGGCATGAAGTCATTTCTGAATTTTTGACCACCATTTTACATGTGGATCCAGAAACTGCCGATAAAGATGCTTGTCATATGGAACACGTTGTCAGCGACAGCACCTTCCAAGGGCTGAAAAAATTGCTGAAAGAAGCGAAGGAACAATGAAATATCTGACCGAGCCGCTGTACAAGAAAATGCAGTTGTTTCATCTGCCGTTGGAAGCCGGTATGAGTCTGACAGATTTAGAAGAAGAATTCGGCATTGAGGCCGATGACTTTCTGCTGCAAGAGCTGCTAGCTCGCGATGAGTGGTATGACCAATATCTGCCGGAGCCGTTGCACAGCCGGTTGTTTACGCCGAACGGCGAGGTGAGTTTTCAACAGCTAGATGATGCTTTGCTTGTGCAGATTGGAGCTTTTCGTCAGGATGTGGAACAGGAATGGGCGAAGGCGGTAGCTAAGGTGCGGCAGGAAAAGCAGCAGCTTTGGAAGACCGCCGTGCCTGAACTGCGCCAGCTATTAGAGTTGGATTTGGCCGACAGTGAAATTCGTCACATTTCCGGTATTGATAGTGATACGGTGCAGATTGAGCTGTATCCCCAATGGGACATCGGTAAAATTTTGACGTTATCCTTTACAGAGGTGAAGGATAGTTGGATGGGCCGTATCCATCCTGATGATGCCAATTGGTGGCTGGTAGATGAAATTGCTGCCGATGCAGAGCGGGAGGGTCGCTATGTGCTGCAGGCATTGTTTGGCAATGCCGATTATGTGGGACAATTGCAGCTCACCTTTGCCGGTGTGCAGGTCAGCGAACGGGAAGATCCGCTGGGAGTTTAAGTTTTATAAAAAAAGAGGCGAATTACACCGTGAATTCGTCTTTTTTGTTTGACTTGACAAATTGGTTTGTACTATAATAACTCTCATATGATAGGGGGAGAAGCCATGAATGAACGCTATGATTTTGCCAGCATTGAAAGCAAATGGCAAACAAAATGGGCTGAAGAAAAACTATATCAAGTAACAGAAGACAACACAAAACCAAAGTATTATTGTTTGGAAATGTTCCCATATCCATCTGGTAATTTACATATGGGCCATGTGCGTAACTATTCCATTGGCGATGTTATCGCCCGGTTCAAAACCATGCACGGCTACAATGTGCTGCATCCAATTGGTTGGGACTCTTTTGGTTTGCCAGCAGAAAATGCGGCCATTAAACATAAAACGCCGCCAGCTAAGTGGACCACCGAAAACATTGCCAATATGAACCGCCAACTGCATGCCATGGGCCTGAGTTATGATTGGGACAGAGAAGTAACTACCTGTCTGCCCGAATATTATAAATGGACTCAATGGTTCTTTTTGCAGTTTTACAAAAAAGGACTGGCTTATAAAAAAGGTGCATCGGTAAACTGGTGCCCAGGCTGCCAGACTGTATTAGCAAACGAACAGGTTGTGGACGGTCTGTGCGAACGCTGTGACAGCGTAGTAGAGAAAAAGTCATTGGAGCAGTGGTTCTTTAAAATTACCGATTATGCGGACCGTCTGCTGAAAGATTTGGACAAGCTGGGCGGTTGGCCAAACAAGGTGCGCGTGATGCAGGAAAACTGGATTGGCCGCAGCGAAGGCGCCATTTTGCGTTTTAACGTGCAGGAAACGGACGACCAGATTGAAGTATTCACCACCCGTCCCGATACCGTATTTGGCTTGAGCTATATGGTGCTGGCGCCGGAACATCCATTGGTGGAAAAGCTGATTGCCGGTACCAAATACGAAGCGGATGTGCGGGCCTTTATCAAAGAAGTGCAGCAGATGACAGAGGTAGAACGGTCCTCTACCGAGTTGGAAAAGAAGGGTATCTTTATTGGCGCCCATGCTGTGAACCCAGCCGACGGCAAGGTTGTGCCGATTTTGGTGGGGAACTATGTCATTTATGAATACGGCACAGGGGCTGTTATGGGTGTGCCAGCCCATGATGAACGGGACTTCCTGTTTGCTAAAAAATATAATTTGCCAATCACCATTGTGGTTATGCCAGAAGGAAAAGAATTGCGCGTAGAGGATATGACCGAAGCTTCCAAAGAAAGCGGTATTATGGTCAATTCTGGACAGTTCAACGGCATGAAAAATGAAGACGCGAAAAAAGCGATTGTGGACTATTTTGCCCAGCAGGGTATGGGGGAAATGAAGGTCAACTTCCGTCTCCGCGACTGGCTGATTTCCCGTCAGCGGTTCTGGGGCGCGCCGATTCCAATTATTTATTGTGACCATTGCGGTACAGTGCCGGTCCCAGAAGACCAATTGCCGGTATTGCTGCCTCATGACGTAGATTTTAAACCGACCGGTGAATCTCCGCTGAAGTATATGGACGAATTTGTGAATACCACCTGTCCAATTTGCGGCCGTCCTGCCCGTCGGGAAACCGATACCATGGATACTTTCGTTTGCTCCAGCTGGTATTATCTGCGTTATACCGATGCACATAATGACAACATGCCTTTTGCCAAGGATAAGGTGGATCACTGGATGAATGTGGATCAGTACATCGGTGGTGTGGAACACGCCATTCTGCATTTGCTCTATGCCCGGTTCTTTACAAAAGTGCTGTATGATATGGATTTAATCAGTGTGGATGAACCGTTCCAGAATTTGCTCACCCAGGGTATGGTTTTGATGAACGGCAGCAAGATGTCCAAATCTAAGGGCAATATTGTCAGCCCGGAAGCCATTATCGGCAAATTCGGCGCTGATACGGCCCGTCTGTTTATTCTGTTTGCTGCGCCGCCAGAACGGGATTTGGAATGGAATGACCAGGCTGTAGAAGGCTGCTACCGGTTTATTAACCGTGTATGGCGGTTTGTATATGATTATGTACAGGGAACAGCTGGTAAACTGGTCGATTACAGCAACTTGGGTGAATTGAGCAGTAAGGATAAAGATTTGCGCCGTCTGGTGCATACCACCATTAAACGAGTTACCGATGACGCTGGCACCCGGTTCAATTTCAATACCGCCATCAGTGCCATCATGGAACTGGTGAACGGTTTGTATCAGTATCGGGAACTGTCTGAGTACAACAAGGCTGTGATGGCAGAAGCGGTAGATACGCTGATTTTAGTATTGGCGCCCTTTATCCCCCATGTAACAGAGGAATTGTGGCAGGCTGTCGGCCATGACAGCAGCGTGCATAAACAGCAGTGGCCTGTGGTGGACGAACAGGCGCTGGTTGCCGATGAAGTAACGGTAATCGTACAGGTGAACGGCAAAGTGCGGGATAAGATTGTAATGCCAATCAATGTGGACAAGGCAGAAGCAGAAAAAATTGCGTTAAGTCAGCCTAAAATTGCCGACATGGTAGCTGGCAAGGCAATTAAAAAGGTAGTTGTAGTGCCCAATAAATTGATTAATATTGTGGTAGGCTAAACAATTTTATAACGGATATAAAAGATGTAAACAGTTGCAGTGACAGGCGTTTCCTGTTGCTGCATCTTTTTTTGCGCAAAAAATATTTGGCATAAAAAGGAATCTCGCTGTTTATACCGAATTGTTTTCCAGTATGATGTATGCGGTTCTGTTTGCCAGAATAAAATAGGCAGCATGGAAGGGCGATTGGCAGAGGGGAGATGGCGAAACTGAAAATCAGAAACGGGGCAAGACGGTCTATGGTGAAATTGTTGGCGCGATGGGTTCTGTTGGCGGCGCTTTTGCTTGCTCTATGCCTTTACTATGGGTTTCAGGTGGAACCTAATCTGCTTTTGGTGCGGCATTACACGTTGCAGGCAGGCGGTGAACAGACGGAACACTTGCGGCTGGTACAAATTTCCGATTTGCAGATTGGAGAGGCCTACACCGTAAAAAATCTGCAAAAGGTGATACAGACGATACAAAAGCAACAGCCCGATGTGATAATATTTAACGGCGATTTGTTTGAAAATTATAGTCAGTGCGGCGCAGAATTGGAAACGGAAGTGACAGCATTGTTGAAAAGCCTGGAAGCGCCTTATGGCAAATATGCAGTGTGGGGCAATCGGGATTATGGCGGCGGAGCGGAAAAGGCTTATCGAAGAATTCTCAAAGCGGCTGATTTTACACTGCTCTGTAATGAACGTGCGGAAATTTTATCCGAGCAGGGGCATACCGTTTTGCTGTGCGGATTGGATGATAGCTTATTCGGCAAACCCGATGGCAGCCAATTTTTGCAGAATGATAAACAGGACTATGCCTATCGTATTCTGATGCTACACGAACCTGATGTGGCTCAACTATGGAGCCATTCAGATTTTCAGCTCATTCTGGCTGGCCATAGTCACGGCGGGCAAGTGCGGCTGCCCTTCTGGCAAGGCGAGAAGACGGTGCTGGCGCAGCAATACCTCCGGCATTTTTATACGCTGAACCAGGAAACTGGGCTGCGGCTCTATGTGAATACAGGTTTGGGCACCTCCCATATTCCAGTGCGCTTTGGTGTGCCTCCAGAAATTGCTGTATTTGACCTCTATTTATAAGCAGAAACGTTGAATTTGCAATTGTTTCACGTGAAACAGTTCAGATAACCAGACAAAAGCAGAAATAACCAAGCTGCAGAAGTGGGATACCAAGGGGACAGTTCTAATTTGTTTGGCAGCAGTCTGTATGTTGTGGCTTGACAGAAGGTTTGTTTTATAGTGTTTTAGCTTTGTAGAAAAAATAGAAGAAAAAGCTGATTTTTCACAAATCGGTTGAAGCTGTATTGGAATCAGATGTGAAAGGGGATTTTTGATGAGCTGGAAAAAGAATTGCAGTATTTGGGTTTTATTATGTTGTTGCGCAGCGGTTTTTTTAGCAGGCTGCAGCAACGAGCAACAGACAGTCGTTTATGACGAGGAACCGCCAGTTTTGGAACAAGCGGTGGCCGACTATTATGCTGAACTGGGTATCACCGAGGAAGTGCGCAAAGCAGCACCTGCTGTGGTAGAAACCATTACAGTCAACGACGAAAAAGAATTACAACTGCGACTGCCTGAGTACTGGCAGCAAATTTATTCGGTGCAAACCAATGCAGTGGACAACTGCACCATCATCAATTTGTATGAAAAATATAATTTTGACCGACGGCAGGCTGGTCTATTGGCTACGGTTGATGTGTATGACAGGGCATATTATGAACAGAACATAATGCAGCTATCGCCAGAGGTCTATGGCCAAATCATTGGAGCCAACAGCATCATTCTGGGCACCGATGATGCATATGTCTATCTGATGTGGGCACCGACCGATGTGCAGTTTGATTATGAGGACCAACTGGCAACCGCGCTGTATCAAGCGGCATGGCAGGCCAAAGATAAAATTATGGCGGATTTTTTGGAAATCAACAGAATTACTGCCAACGAAGAAGCGCCAACTTTGAATTAGAAATACAAAACACGAGGTCATTGCATTTTGCAGTGACCTCGTGTTTTGTATCCGAATTTCTCATACGTTAAAACGGAACAACATAATGTCGCCGTCCTGCACCACATAGTCTTTGCCTTCTACCCGTACCAAGCCCTTTTCTTTAGCGGCATTGTAAGTGCCGCAGGCGTGTAGATCCTCATAGGAGACAACTTCGGCGCGAATAAAGCCCCGTTCAAAGTCGGAGTGGATTTTACCGGCGGCGCCCGGCGCTTTGGTGCCTTTGGTGATCGTCCAGGCTTTTACCTCTTTGGGGCCAGCGGTTAAGTAGCTGATTAAGCCCAGCAGTTTATAGCTGGCGGCAATAATTCGGTCTAATCCAGATTGGCTGATGCCTAGATCTTCTAGGAACATTTGCTTTTCCTCATCGTCCAGCTCGGCAATTTCCTGTTCAATTTGTGCGCAGACGATAAAGGCTTCGGAATTTTCGTCAGCGGCAAATTCCTGTACCCGTTTTACATAATCATTGCCGTCTACCACGTCCTCTTCTTTTACATTGGTTGCATACAGTACCGGTTTATAAGTCAGCAGGTTCATTTCCTTGAGAAGGGCTGCTTCTTCTTCCGTTTCCGGCGTAAACCGGCGCGCTACCTGACCGTCTTCCAAGTGGGCTTTCAGCCGTTCCAGCAGCTTGGCCTCTGCAATTAATGCTTTGTCACCGCTTTTTTGACCTTTCTGGGCTTTTAATAACCGCCGCTCCAAAACTTCCAAGTCGGAGAAAATCAATTCCAAGTTGATAGTTTCAATGTCGCGAATAGGGTCTACAGAGCCTTCTACATGGACCACGTTGCTGTCGTCAAAGCAACGCACCACATGTACAATAGCATCCACTTCGCGGATATGGGATAAAAATTGATTGCCCAGTCCTTCGCCTTTGCTGGCGCCCCGTACTAGACCGGCAATATCTACAAATTCAATAACAGCGGGAACGATTTTTTCTGTGCTATACAAGTCAGCCAGCCAAGCCAACCGTTCATCAGGAACAGAAACAACCCCAACATTGGGGTCAATGGTGCAGAATGGATAGTTAGCCGATTCAGCACCGGCTTTGGTGAGAGCATTAAACAATGTGCTCTTGCCAACATTTGGTAAACCGACAATACCTAATTTCATAATTGTGACCTTCCTCTTTTTCAAAAATATTTTCCAGTATCATATCTTCTCATTATAAGAAATTTTACAGCAACATTCAATTAAAATTTGTGAATTTTATCGGGAAGAAAATTTTTAAAAACACAGGCAGGAGACAAACTGAAAAAATTTGGTAAAAGATATGATTTTATCGGTTTTTCAGCCAATGTTATGCAAAAAAATGGGAAACTTCCAAGAAAAAATTTTTAAAAGTGCTTGCCCCACGGCCAATTACTTGCTATAATATAATCAATCCGAAAAGAAAAATGTGGTGAAACGGTATCACACAGGTTGTGGCGCCTGAGGTATGGGTTCGAATCCCGTCTTTTTCTGTCGTGACGCACCTCCTATGGGTGCGTTTTTTTATGCGGTGGGAAATTTTTCTCACTGGCGGAAAAGGAGAAGCTGCTCTGCTTACTCAAACTACGTTATGCAGTTTGACGTGCGGAGCAGCTTTTTTTGTTGAAATGATATTCCGAGAAATAGAAATGATACTTCACAACATTTTGTTATTGTAGTATAATTGTCATGTAAAATGAAGTAAAAAAATTTCTAAAAAAAGGAGGCTTTTTATGAAAGAATTCAGAAAAAGTAGGCTTTGCCTGTTGCTTATCTGTTTATTGCTGTTATTGCCAAAAACAGCTCTGGCGGCTGATACGATATCAGTACAAATTCCCAATTTTACAGTGACGTTGAACGGCGTGCAGGTGGATCAGAAGCATCGGGAGTATCCATTTTTGGTGTACAACAACATTACTTATTTTCCCATGACTTATTATGACTGCCGGTTTTTGGGATTGGAGAGTAACTGGACAGAACGTGACGGACTTTCTATCACAAAAAGCAAGATATCCGGTGGGTATCGGGCTTATCAGCAGGCCGCCAGCAATGGTACGGGAAAAGGGTATCAGGCAGAGAAAATTGACAAATCCGTTTTGGTAAATGGGATAGCCATTGATAATAAAACAGAGCAATATCCGTTGCTGCGTTTTCGCAATGTAGTATATTTCCCTTTAACTTGGCGATTTGCAGTAGGAACCTTTGGCTGGGACTATCGGTTTGATAATAAAGCGGGCTTAACGATTCAATCTGATAATCTTGCTGCGAAACCGCTTGCGATTCAAAATGGATACTATGGCAGTGAGCGTGGCTTTTATCAGGGACATTTTCAGGTGATGAAAGACCAACTGCTGTATCTGACAAATGATTATTATCTTTATCGGATGCCGCTCAATCAGTTACAGCCTGCGCAGGAGATAAGTTTGACATTAAAAGGCAATACGGATTCAGGGACTGTTTTTGGGGCTTATGTAAATGAACCGGAGCGGAATGTACAAATCTATAAAGCTTTTGATGGAAAATATTATTTTTACTGTTCTAATGGCTGGGGAAATATCATGGGCGAGTTTGGGGAATGGGTTATCCATGATGACTATACCATGGATGGGAATGAAGTCAGAGGCGGTATTGATGGCATCTATCAGCATTATCCTGATGTAGATATTTGTATAGATGTATCCATATTGAGTGTACGGGATAAGGGCAAATATCATACTTATGGAAGCAGCGACTATTATTTTGATTATCGGGCGCCGCAGCAATATCAATTGATTGGTCGGAACCTTTATATAATGGCTTCGAAGGAACTTTTTGGTTGGGGCAGATTATGCTGTATCAATCTGGATACTGATAAAATTACGGAAATTTTACCGGAGCCAGTGGATTGTTTTCAGATTATCGGCAATACCGCTTATATTGTAAATACGCAAAATCGGCTCCTTGCGGTTAATTTAACGAATGGGACAGCAAAAGATTTATCAATTACATTATGGCAACGAGACACAAATAATCCTGACGATAAATTAAACCATCCTATTTGTGCGGTAGGAAATCAATTATATTATGTAAAAGATGATAGGAAACTGTATTGTTTGGGCAATGACACACCTTTGGAAAACGCAAACGTAACAAATCTTTTGGGGGTGGACGGCCATTTAGTGGCCTGTTTTGAAGCGAAAGCAGAGAACCCTTGCCGTTTTTTGGTGCTAAATTCGGTTGGAAAAAACAGTTACCGTAGCGCTGATGTAGTAACGGCAGTGTCAATTGACGGCAATAATATGGTTTATCAAAGTGGCGGACAGTTGTATTTCGTTCAATTTTAAGATCAAATAAGAAAAAGTGCTAATTTGAAGACAAAGAAAAAAAGTCACTGGACATTCCAGTGACTTTTTATATGCCGGTGATCGGGGTCGAACCGATACGGTATCGCTACCGCGGGATTTTGAGTCCCGTGCGTCTGCCAATTCCGCCACACCGGCAAGTGGATTACTCTGAATATTATAGGGGGTAAAGGCAGA
>CABUKW010000023.1 GCA_902492275.1 uncultured Peptococcaceae bacterium | reverse complement strand
TTTGGCAAGGCCCAAAGTAGGCAAAGGCCAAGCGGGGGGTTTCGATTCCCCCCGGACCCCCTAAACGACCCCTGCGGGGAGCTAAAACACAGCACAGTAGCAGGTGCCTTGTTTCTTTTTGCATTTTACGCGGCAGACACGTTGTAGGGACAGCTGCCGCTAGCGCGTTTGAAGCGCGGTTTTCTGCGCGAATGCGCTGAAAGCTGTCCGCTGGCCGTCAGGCCAGTAAATTTAGGTGAAGGCCAGCAAATAAAATTCCAGATAAGCGGAACACAGTGGAGTCTAAGCGTTTTTCCTTACAGGCTTCCTCATGGATGACAGAACACCATTGGGAAACTCCCTTCAGTCTCCTAAACGCTTGGCAAAACTGTCAGGATGACATTGCAGCTTTGGGACGCCGAATTTTTCCTGGGGCAATGGCCCCTGAAAGGATAAAATGGCTCCCGCTTTATTTTTTCAGCTTGTTTACTCCGAACACACCGGCCAGCGCAAGAATCGCGCCAAACACCATATGTCCAATGGCTGCTCCCATAGAGCCGCCGCCCATCCAGGCACAACCGTTTAATAACATCATCGAGCATACTGCCAGACTGCCTACTGCTACTTTTTTCTCATTCATCTCTCTCATTTCCCTCCGTATTTTTCATGCTTTCCTTTCGGGACTTTCTTTTTACATTCCTGTTTCTGCATGCTTCTATTCAGATTCCTTTTTCCGAATTGCTTCCCTACCGGATGGTTTTCCTTTTCCTTCTGAAAAATACTTTGACTCCACTATGCTCCGCTTATTTTTTGTTTGTTATACTTCGCCTGTTCCTTCGCATACCTGATAGGAATACGGCTTTGAAAACGGCGATGCGAGGCTATACATGCAGGTATGCGAGCAAGCCGTTTTCAAAACAACGCACCCAAAAGGAAAAAGACAAGTTCTTATTTACGTTTCATAACAAAATACCCTGCCACTGCTACTACCACCACTACAACACAGACAATCGGTACCACTGGCACGCCGCTTTCTGCCTGTTCTGCTTCTTCCCCGTCTTCAGCGTCAACTCCAGCTTCATCTTCCAGCTCTGCTCCGGTTTCGTCAGCGTCTTCGCCGTCTGCCTCGTTATTTTCATCTACCGGTGTGCCTTCTACTTCCTGCAGTTCTTCTTTCTGACTGTCGTTGGTTGGTTCGCTATTGGCTGCCAGATTTTCTGCTTTCACCGTTGCTTCTGCTTTGCTGTCATGGTTGGCTGCGCTGCTGCTATTGGTACTTGTTTGCGCAGCCGCTGTTGCTGTATCGCTCTTAGCGGTACTGGTATTACTACTGGTATTTGCTTTCGCTGTGTCTGTATGGCTTGTGCTGCTTGCTGCCGGCTGTGCTGCTTCACTCTTTGCCGGTGTTGCTGCTTTTGCCGGAGCTGGTGCCGGTTCTTCTGCTTTTGGTTTGGCGTTTAAGTCGATATTCACCACAAAGTCACCGCTGCCAGCCTTGGCTGTGCCCGAATTTACATTCCAGAAGAAGGTTACATCACGGCCCATTGGCGCTACATACATGGTGGTTTTTACATTACAGCCTGCCTTTGGTACTTTAAAACGGAAATCGGCGCTGTCATTGGCGGCGTTTTCTGCTGTAATGGAAGCAGACGCTGCGCTATAGCTGCCGCCGCTCTTAGCCTGGGTATAGAACTTGATTTTGCTCAGATTGCTGTATAACAGCATCCGCACGGTTACATATACATTTCCGTCAGCGTCCACTTCAATCAGCGCTGTTTTATCTACCGCGCTGCGGCACATGCCTTCCCCTAATTCAACATTCTGGGTACCGCCGTCCTCGGTAACGCCGGTATCGGGATTGAGATAATTGGTTGTCGTGGACGCGGTATACACGCCAAAATCCAGAGCCAATGCCGGCTGCACCAGCACTCCCATCAAAAATACTGTCATTGTCAAAATTGCAATCAGTTTCTTGCCTAGTCCTTTTTCCTTTCGATTTTTCATAGCTTTTTGTCTCCTTTATATATATTTTTATTTGCTACCTATTGGATTTTTTTTGCTACCCTTTGCCCTATCCCTCCGTGGCTTCGGACAGTTCCTTGCTTGTGCAGCTTTGCTGAACTAACGTTCATCACGCTTTGCACAAGCTGCGTCACAGTCCGCCCCAAGTCGGAATTTGGGCAAAGGTAGCGGGGAGTTTTGAAACCCATAGAAGGGCAGAGAGTGCCCTGATTTTTCTGTATTCTGTGCGGCAGATACATTGGCCGCTAGCGCGTTTGAAGCGCGGTTTTTTGCGCGAATGCGCTGAAATCGCACCGCTGGCCGCAGGCCAGTTTTGTATAACTTCTATCCAAAACAACGACGCCAGAGGCGAAAAAGGCCAGCGAGAATCACGGTTCTGTCATTCTGGATGTGCTGGGTCTATTCTATTTGTTTAGCCTTTATCATATATCACCGCCTTATTTTTTAAATATGTATTGCGTTTGTGTGTACATTTTTCTATAATAATAAGTGAAATCTATTTTTATAAAAGGGAGTTGTGTTTTATGGCTAAAACATCTAATCTATATGCCCGAATTGAACCCGATGTAAAGGAGCAAGCGGAATCTATTTTGGCTGCTTTGGGCATTTCTGTCTCTAACGCCATCAATATATTCTACAAACAAATCATTTTGCAGCGCGGTCTGCCTTTTGAAGTGAAGCTGCCCGCTACGCCAGTGCCGGATATGCAAATGCTGACCACGCAGCAACTGCACGATGAACTGGAAAAGGGCCAAGCCGATATCCAAGCTGGCCGCACCCTGCCTGCTGAACAGTTTTTTGCAGATCTGCGCGATGAATACGGCCTATGAACTATCATGTAGAAATCACCCAACAAGCTGCCGCAGATTTACGCGCGATTTTCTCTTATATTGCGTTTGAAATTCCGCAACAGAATTCTCTGCAAAATGCCCAAGGGCAGCTATCGCGGCTGGAACAAAGCATCTATTCCCTTTGCCAGTTTCCGGAACGCTGCAGCCAATACCCCAACGAACCTTGGAAAAGCCGCGGCCTGCGATCAATGCCTGTAGACAACTACTGCATTTTTTACATCCCTGACCGAGACAAAGGCATCGTCTATATCCTTCGCGTTCTCTACAAGGGCCGCGACATACACAATGTCTGGATGAATGAGACTCCATAAGAAGTTCATTTTTTTGCTACACTTGGTTTCTTTTTGCTACCCTTCGGATTTTTTTTGCTACCCTTCGCCTATCCCTCCGTGGCTTCGGACATCGCTTTGTCTGTGCAGCTTTGCTGGACTAACGTCCATCATGCTTTGCACAGCCTACAGCGCTATCCGCCCCAAGTCGGAATTTTGGCGAAGGTAGCGGAGAGGTTGAAACCCATAAAAGGGTAGCGAGTGCCCTGATTTTTCAACATTCTCTACGGCAGACACATTGTAGGGGATGCTGCCACTAGCGCGCTTTTTTGCGCTGGAGGCATCCCGCTGGCCGCAGGCCAGTTTTGTATAACTTCTATCCAAAACAACGACGCCAGGGGCAAAAAAAGGTCAGCGTAAAGGGGTCGGTGAATCGCCGACTCCTTCCTTTTCCTCCTCGTTACGGAATGTTTCACACAATTCTATAGTAGATGGGTGGGCGATTTGCCCAGTCATCGCTTTTTCTATCGTGCGTTGTTTCAGACAGGTGTCCGCAGTTTAGAGCAAAAAATGTTTCACGTGAAACATTTGCAATTCCAATTTTTTGCCTTTTTCCAATGTTTTCTGTATTTTGCGCTCTAATAGGGGGGTACAAAATACAGCTAAAATGCTGGTTTTCTGCTCAACCAATAAGGCTACGGCGATTTTGTTTTGTCCTCCTGCGCGAAGGGCGTAGCCCGCAGTCGAAGGAGCTTCCTTCTGGTATTAGGCTTCGGAAGACCCTTCGACAGACTCAGTGTGACAAAGCGGTTCTATCCCTTGGAAGATGCTTCGACAAGCTCAGCATGACATGTCCTGTCATCCCGAACGTCCCTTTTTGTCATCCTGAGCGAAGCGAAGGATCTTCCCTCCGGTATTAGGCTTTGGAAGACCCTTCGACAAGCTCAGGGTGACAAAGCGGTTCTATCCCTTGGAAGATGCTTCGACAGGCTCAGCATGACAAGACAGGCTCAGGGTGACAAAGCAGCTCTGCATGTTTCACACAATTCTCTGGTGGATGGGTGGGCGGTTTGCCCAGTCATCGCCTTTTCTCGCTATGCCGCCAATCTTGATACCACCACATAAAAAACGCCAGCAACAAAATGCTGCTGCCATAGCATGCTGCTATCCAATTCATCTTTGCCCACCACCTTTGCCTGCTATTTTCTTTACCGGTTATGTATTCGGGAGCGACAGTCGAAAGGTTCCTGCGCTCCCATTGGCAGAATGCGCATATTAGGGGAAACCTGCCTGCAGATGCGCTTCTGCAAGCAGACCCTGTTATGTATCGGGAGGAATCGTTCCTCTTTTTCCTCCCTTGCCTGATGGGCAATCGGCGAAGATTACCAAACTGCCTGGAGCTTCCCGTCCCACAGGCAGCTATTATGTATTGATACGGTGGAGCTTTTCTGCTCCACCGTACCCCGGAGGCAGCTTTTGTTTTACAGCGTAACATATCATACTACTTTGCTAAAATCTGCCCCAACCAAAGGAGATGCTACTATGTCGCACCAATAGGTGCCTTGCCTACAGCTGCGCTACTGCAAGCAAGCCCATTGTGCTTTCTTATGTACCCCGCAGAGCGGTTTCCCGCTCTGCGATTGTCTTACTTATGCTTGTGTTTCAGCTTCTTCTGTTACTGGTGCGTCCACATAATTCACAATAAACCGCTGCAACATCGTCGCTACTTCTGCTCTGGTTGCAGTACCCTGTGGATTCAAGGTTCCATCGGCGTTGCCGCGGATAATACCTGCTTTTACCATTGCGTCCATTGCGCTTGCAGCCCATGGGCTGATTTTGTTGCTGTCTGCGAATTTTACAGATGGACCGTCTTTCAGCTCGATGTTTTTCTTGGCTGCATAGTTGGCCAGAATAGCGGCGAACTGTTCCCGGGTGATAGCCTGGTCTGGTGCGAATTTTCCATCGCCCACACCGCTAACGATACCCATTTCAGCGGCCCACTGTACCGATGGCGCATACCATGCGTCGCTGCTTACATCGCTGAAGCTGCTCTTGCCTGCGTACTTGCTGGCGTCAAAGCCTTCCAGACGTCCCAAAATCGTTACCAGCATACCGCGAGTCAATTGCAGGTTTGGTCCGAACTGTCCGTCGGCCACGCTGCCCATTAAGCCCCGATTTACCACAAAGGCAATGCTGCTGGCTGCCCAATGGTTATTGATGTCTGGATATTTTTCTACTACCTTGGCCACTGCTTCGTCGTATGTGGTATTGACTACCACCTGCTGTACCGTATCGGTCAGCGCTACGGCGTATAAGCCAAAGGTTTTGGTTTCGATTACATATTTGCCATCTTCTACAGTACCTTTTACCACAACCTTGGTGCCGTCGCTGTTAATGCGGTATACGGCTACCTTGCTGGAATCGTAATCGGATGGGATTGGCAAATACAGTTTCACGGTGGTGGATGGTTCTACATCCTCGCCGTCTGCTTTTACCTGAATATCATACAGTTTGAACTGTTCGGCAATGCCGTCCAGCGCTTTGGCTGCTGTATCGAAGCTGCTGCCGCTGGTGATGGCGTCTACTGTTAAGGCAGTGCCTTCCGGCAGAACGTCTTCCTCTGCTACCAGGCGTACCCCTGTTGCATCGTCAGTCAGGTCTACTGCTTCGCTGAGCAGGTCGGTTGCACCTTTGGCTGGTTCCGTATTGGCGGATAAGCTGGTGTCGCTGGTAGCTGTTGCACCGCTCCAGTCAAAATACAGCCGAGCGCCTAATCCACCTTCTACCACAACATCCATTGGCGTATATGGTACTTCAAAGTCTACGCTGATAAACTCTGTGCCGTAAGGTACTTTCGCAATTTTAAACAAAGAAATATAACGAACGTCATGTGCTGTTCCATCATATTTTGTAGTCGTTTCCACGTTACCGTAATCCAATGCTGTAATATCATACCCTCTGGCGCTGATACTGGTAATGGCAGAAGTATAACCGCTGACATTTACCGGATTGGTTGCAATCTGAATATCATAGGTTCCATTGCTGTTTTCTACAGCTAAAGCATACGGATTATTGTCAAAGGCCACATGACCCATAGACTGTACATCATCATTGCTCTTATACAAGGTTACTGGCACATAGTAATTTTCTTCTTTTTCTGTACTGCCAGCACCGCCTGTAGAACCGCCGGTGGTGCCGTCAGTTCCAGGTTTCTCGTCATCAGTCGGATTATCCGGCGTGGTGTTTGCTGCATTGAAATACACGTTGGTGATTGTCGTTGCAGAATCCCGTACATAATCCATGGCAGCCCATGCTTTTACCTGAACATTTTTCGATACGCCGGTCAGCGCGATTTTGCTGTCCTGATAAATACCTTGCGCACCATCGGCAATGTAGTGAAGTACAGCCTGCGGATTTACATGGCTGATGGCAGCGTAAATGGTACTGCCGCCTTCCGCCCCTGCCGCCGGGTCATAATCTGCTACGTTGATGGTCGGCGCTTCCAGTTTCAGCAAACGCATAGCTGCTTTCAACATGGCTGTCGTATTTTCTACATCCTGAGTTGCATCTACTGTGTTTTCATTGCTAACTGTTCTGGCAACGCTGCTTTCTGCTGGAGCTGTTGCATTGTGCAAGGCTGCTCCGGCAGCTTCCACTTTCGTTAATGCTTCCCAAACTGCATCAATAGCCTGCAATCCTGTTTGGTCGGTCTGCAGCTGCTGCAACGCCGTAATGGTTTCCTGCAGTTCTGCTAAGGCTTCGGCAGAAGCAGTCCGTTCCTGATACTTGCTCCAATCCAGCGAAATCAGGTAATCCCGTTCAACAAATTCCTGCATGGCGCTTCCCAACGCTGTCATACCAGGCATATACATGGTCACTGGCAAGCTGCTGGTGTACAATGGAATTGTCGCTGTTACTGTTTTAATATAATCACCGTCAAAGCCGTCTTCTTTGGTGTTATATTCATCCCGTACGTCATACGATTCTGTTACCTGATAGGTAATGGCAGAGCCGGTGGTAGCCTGCATCCATCCTAAATAGCTGGCAGTGGTGCCGGACACTTCAATTTGTCCAAAATGCAGGGTTACCGTTGCAGTACCAGCTTCCGTATCTACATTCGTAATATTTGCCGATTTGGTTTCTAATACCGAATTGGCGGTAGCCAAACTGCCGCTTTCATTCAATAATTCAACAGGAATAGTATAATTCCCACCAGTTTCCAGTTTTTCTGTACCGGCGTCGGTTGTTTTAACCAAAGCGTTCATCGCTGCCTTCAAAGCGTCAATGGTCGCGTTGACATCTTCCTGTACAACACCTTCGGCTTCTTCTAAGGCTTCGGTCAAACTCATGACAGCCTGCAAAGCTGTTACGCTTTCTTCTGTGTAGTCTCCTACCACATCGCCAGCCAGATAACTTTCCGCTGCCTGCACAACGCTGTCCAGGTTCGATGTATCTACGCTCTGCTGGCTGCCCACAGTTTCCATAGCGGTCTGCAGCAATGCCAACTGTGCGTCTACCTGCGCCTGACTTTTGGTGACAGCATCAGCCAGTTCCTGTGCAGCAGCTAAAGCGGTTTGCAAAGCGTCCCAACTGCTGTCGCTGGCTTGACCCTGCGTCATGGCCTTTGCTTCTGCTATCGCTGCTTCCAAGGCGGCAGTATCTGCGATTTCGTCAGTGTAAGCGCTCCAGTCCACCTGCAAGCGGGCTACCTGCTTAGCTTCTGCCAATTCACCCATTACAGGGGCGTACACTTCCACCCACATGGTCCACATGTCGTCTTTTTCATCTTCCGGCCAATCATAGTCGGTGTCCATGCTTTCCAAATTTTCAAAATCTACTTTCATTTCATACTTCTGCGGATACCAAACTCCGGCCGTATTGCCCATTTCTTCGTTGTACGCTTTTAAATCCGCATACAGGCCCTGCAGCTTTGCTAATTTTTCTGCATCGGCATTCTGGAACAAATCGCTTTCCGGATCGTTATAGCTGTCGTTCACTTCAAACCAATTGGTAACGCTCATGGTATCCAAGAAGCTGTAGGTCTTAGGCAAACCATAACGGTTAAATTCAATACTTTCTTTGTCAATGGCTTTCATATAGCCCAAATAGCCGGTAAAGCCGCTAAAGCTCATGGTGTGGAAATCCAGCTCCAAGGTAGCGCTGCTGTCAGCATTGACAGTCAACACAGCGGTTTGCTCCAAAGAGTTGTTCCCCATGGAATAGCTATCGTCGGTAGACTTCCACAAAGCCACCGGCAATTCATACTGTCCTGTGGTCAATTCCCGATTGCTCACCAGCGCTGCCACAGCTGCCTGCAGCAGTTTGGTCTGTTGGTCAACTTGCGCCTGGGTTGCATATTCATCAGCCAATACCGCTTCTGCCGCAGCAATTGCCGACTGTAAAGCCGTCCAGCTGCTTGCGGTATAGTTGCTGCTGTTCAGCAGCTTAGCGCTGTTTAATACATTGCTCAGCTCGGTGGTATCCACCGCGCCCATAGAAACCAGTTTAGTCTGGGCTTCTTCCAACTGAGCCACACCGGCCAAAATGGCTTCGCCATCGGCAGAATCTGTCAGCTTGCCTCCGTTTGCCTGTGCCTTCGCGTATAATTCAGCATAATCGGCCTGCACCGCTTCCAATACTGCAGCAAATTCCTGGTAGGAAGCTGCGGTGTAATCGTTAGCCTTTAAGGCCTGGGCCGCGCCAAGAGCTTTCCGCAATACCGACGGTTGATAAGTAGGCGCTACGAAATCTTCCAATGCTGTATCGCTTGGTACTGGTCTAGTTAAATGCAATTCACACTGCAAATCTATTTTACTAATTTCTGAAGCCGGCGTACTTGTCAACGAAGCCATAGCTGGAGAAACAATACCCATAGAATAGCCTTCACCATTCCAAGTATCAGCCACCAAATCAATTTTGAGCTGCTTCATGCAAGCCCATTCTGTGTAAGGATTATAGCCTGCATTGTAAATCAAGTCATCAACATTAGGCGTTAAATCTGGATAATAATTACTTTCACCATTCAAGCCATCAGTGGAAGCCGTCACAAAATCCAACTCGGCAACGGCGTTTTCGTATAGAACGCCGCTACTTCTGTCATAGGGCCATAAGCCGCCTAGCCACCACCAACCGCCTATCATCTGCAATGCTTGGAAATCCAGATATAGAGTCGCGTTGTCATCTTGTTTTACTAAAACAGCATCATGCACCACACTGCTATTGGACATGGAGGGTGTGGAGCCGTTTTTATATAGGTTTGCCTGCAAATTATAAACGCCATTATCTAAAGCTACAATATCATCAGGAGATAATGCTTCCGCCGTTCCTACACATACAATCACGCCACCATTAAAGATATTGGAAGCTCTAAAAATGCCGCTGGATACTTGGAAACTCAATATGCCATCTTCAACATAAAATCGTCCAAAACCAGCACCGGTCGTTGCATCAGCAGCACTTACATAAGTATATCGGCATATATCAGTATCATCATAAAGATATAACAGAATGTTTTTCGCATTAATGCCTTCCCAATTTCTGATATCTATGTCAACCTGATAAGTGCCATTTGTGCTAGCCGTTCCATTTTCAAAACTAACACGATAAATTTTACTGTAGTCAGCGCCGGCGGCATATTTTTCAGCATAGGTCACGCCGCCAGAAACATTTTGGCTAGATGCTTCTGTCGCTGTCAGCGTTGTCCCACTAGGCAGAAAATTGCTTTTAGCGGTTACGCTAATACCTGCTTCCTCATTTGCTGCTGTTACCGTAGTAATTGCTTGCTCTGTCGTCAGCTGAATCGTAGCCGCATAATGTGCCTGCGCTATATCATCATTATTTGTTTCCTCTGTATCAAAGCGGATATGCTTGCCAAAAATCAAGTCCTCTTCATTGTTCAAACTGAATGTCAACGCTTCATCCTGCAGCAAATTATCGCTCCATGTTACATTATAATGTCTGGAACGTTCAAATATGGTGCCATCATCATCATTTTTGCTCAAAACTTCTTGCGCGCGCACTGGATACAAACTACTTCCGCTTTCCACCGGAATCATTATCTGATAGGAACCGTCTTCCTTTGCATTAACTTCAACAGAAGTCCCATCAAAGGCAGTATAGAAATAACCGCTGTTGGCAGCTTGTTTTGCATACCAATCCGCTTGATAGGTTTCTGATGTTACTTTCCAATTTGCCACACCGTTCTCGATGGCTTGTTGCAAATTTGACAGCAATACAGCATTATCCATATCCAAATCAATGGCGGCATTGTTTAGAAGACAAAGGTTATATGCATTCCCTGAAGATGCCGTCGCTGATGCTGCTGCAGAACGCTTAAAGGAAACGCCCAAGCCAATTTTTTGATAAGGATCCTTGATTGTGAAAGTATAAAGGGCGCTGTCAGCATTTTCATCCACATTGCTGATATTCTCCGAAGTCAGTACATCATACTTATCGTCCATTTCTGTCGAAAAAAATCGGGGATAATTTCTAAAAGCAATTGAAGATAAAAGTACGTCTGTGTCCTTTTCAGCCTGATACCAGCCACTAACAGCCGTACCCACATTCATAAGAGTGGAATTGTTATTATATTCTTGATCTAAGATACCTACAGCGCCAATCAGGCTATGACAAAAAAGCTTCAATGTTACTGCATACACTTTGTTTCCATACTCATCGGTGGAAACCTCCAGTTTTGCCCGTTCATCCAGCATTGGAACAGCCAAATTATCCCTTGTTGCTGTCGCCCAACCTACTACTGTATAGGGTACTACATATTCCCCATCTGCCAAAACGCTGCTGTCTGCAGCGACAGCAACGTTTGTTGGCAAAATACTGGAGAACATGGCAAAGAGCAACAACATTGAAACCAGTTTTTTTGCACTCTTTATCATGTTGAATACCTATACCTTACTGTACTAACAGATAAACTTCCTGTGTCATGGTGTGGTTATCTCCACTGGAACTATTTGCACCTGCTTCCAATTGCAGATAGTAGTGATTTGTAGTTTCAGTGCCAGGCGCCATGGACACTTCATCAGCATAACCATCGCCATCTAAATCAATACTAACTTCCTCTGTCAATTCAGCATCCGTGTAAACAGCTTTGATAGTACCGCTCATGGTAGCATAAGGCATTACATAGCTGCCGGTTTTTAAAGCCAGCACATATTCACCAGTTTCGCTGTCATAGTCCGCAGAAGCAATGTTGGCATCGTTCATGTCATATGGAGCAGCAGCCCAAGTCTGGGTACTGCCATAATAAGCAGCGAACTGTACAGTTTTACCGTTGTCAGCTAAAATACCGTTACCTGCGAATGCAGCAACACCGCTGCCCATTACCATTGCACCTACTGCGATACCAGCCACGATCTTTTTGAAATTAAACATTTGAAATACCTCCAATATAAAATATTTTAGTCGCGTTTTTAGGGAAGCGCCGCACCCTTTGTTTCACACACTGGCCCATATGGCCTTGGCGTGTGCGCCGGTTTTTTCACAGGTCAGCCGGTGCCTGCCGTATCAGTCCTATGTTCATCTTCGCCAGCTTTCGCTAACTCAGTTGCAAGAATTTCATCAAATTTTTCATGTTAGCGATTGCCGAAACTTCAGATCATGCAGAAGCCTGATACGATTTGTCCTTGTCCTGATTGTCCAAAACGGTGAAAAAGCGCATAAAAAGCATGTAATTCACATATTTTTTACAAATCAGGTTTACACCAACCGCAAAGGATGGTATAATGAAAAAGTGATATTTTTCATGAGTGCTTTTTGGTAAGAAATATACTGTTTGGATAACGCTGCATTGTAAAAGTGCCAATCTTCTATGTCCTCCGCTTTTGCCATAGGGCTTTACGGCAGGATATCTTATATTTTTCTATTGGATTTCACTCTGAAGGATTATCTTACGCATACATTTTTTTGCAACACTGCAGCAAGCTTGCTGCAAGGGCTGACTAAGTTGCCGCTTGGTCAGCTTTTTTGTTGCCTTTATTACCAAACACACTCTCCACATCACTCCTCTCAAGGGCAGATTTGTTCGCTGCCGGCCATACCCCATTTCTATGCGCGGCAAATGGCAAAAAGAATCAGGTATTGGTGCGGCTTCATTATTTAGAAACAGAGAAAAAGGGACCAGGTTCAATCCCTGCATATAGTCCAACATCAATTACTCGCGTATAGATGATAAAAATCATCATTTGCCGATGTATTTCAGCAAAACACTATCGCTATTTACAGTTGCTAACTAAGGCGGACAAGTTATGCCTTTTCCAACAAGCTCCCGACATAAAACCAAATGGTTTTTAAGCATATTCGAACTGTTTATAATCTTGCGGTAACTATGCCGCTCTCCTGCAAAAATGTCTTTTGCTAAGATGCAATTTACTCTAGCAATGAGTAAACTATTTTTCCTGTATCTTCTATGTGTATTTATAGTAATCTCTAAATTTTGATTTGTCAATCCTTTTTTTCAAGCAATATAAAACTTAGCTAAAGTTAAGTTTTCTTGCGATAGGCTCTAATCCATAGCGGACAGACATTTATCTTTTCTTTTTTATACTTATTATTATTTTATTTTTTCGTTTTTTTGTGCGAATGGGCGAACGAACTATGGCAAACATAGACCCGACAGCCGTTCCAGGGAGCGGCTGTCGGTGTGTGTAAAGCACTGCTGCCCTTCATGGCAAGGCAAGCGCTTATACCAGTTCGTCTTTTTGCGGTGCTTGTAATAACGCGGCTTGTGTTAAGCCTGTTGCTTTGGCCAGTTTATCCAGCGTTCCCAAAGAAGCGTGTACCTCGCCCCGCTCAATCTTACCGTACCCTCTGGTACTCAAATCGGACCGAGCCGCTAATTCCTCCTGAGACAATTTCTGTTCATTCCGATATTGTTTCAAATTATTGGCTAAAATCATTCCTGCTTTCATAATTTCGTTCTCCCCCTCAACATAGTTCCATTTATTTTTTGTATTTTGTTCCAACAAATTTCCTTGCCTTGTATCATTTTGTTTGTCTCCATAACCGTATCAAAACATTGCTTGCACTTATTTTTCCGATTGCTCCATAGACACCTCCTAATGTAACAACACAGTATCTAAAATTATAGAGGCATTCTCGGTCCTTGGAAAGGAACTATAGTACCGTTTTTACTTTTTGCAAAAAATAAGTCTTGCAGCGATCCTGTTTCATCTCTGCAAGACTTTCACACATCACGGCTATGCCCGTGCCGCAATCAAATGGCTTTCACTTCTGATTTTGGCGCCGTTCGGCATACGGAATCTTCGTGAAGCATAAAAAACCAGCAGACAGCCCCTTTCCCAGAGTTGTCTGCTGGTTGTATTTTTCGACGTTAGTATGGTCTATGGTCTTTTACAGCGTTCTGCCATGCACCGTTAACAAACGTCCATTTTTTCGTTTTTCAATTTTACTTCTTCCAAGCTATGCAGTAGTTCCTGCACCAGCTCTAATGGCATTTTTAATACTGCTTCTAAGGCGCCTTGCCGCTGTTGGCAGAATTTTTCCGGCGGCAAATACCGCAACAAATCCGCCACAATGACGCTGCAGCAATCATACAAATTGACTGCAGCCAGCAATCCTTTTTCGGAAAGGGCAATGCTGCACCGGTCGTAACGCTCCACCAGTCCTAGGCCAATTAAATCGTGGATGACTTTATGGGTGCTGGCTTTGGTAACGCCTAATTGATTGGCAATGTCCACTTGCGCTACGATACTGCTGTCCAGTTGATATAAGGTCAGCAGGTATTTTTTCTGGGCGGGCGTCAGTTCTGCCAGCAGATCGCGATGATATAGGGGCTGCGCTCTTACTTGATTTAGTTTTTCCAACACCGCTGTCTGCCGGTCCTCGCCTTGCCGCACTTCGGCAAACAGCTTCACCCGAACCGGCGCTTCCCGTCCTTTTTCATGCAGTTCTTCTGCCGCCAGCCTTTCCTGAGGGCTGATTCTCTTTTGGGAAACAGCGTTGCCCGATATCCGCGTTTGCCTTTCTTGCCTTTCTTTGGTCTTTTTTTCCGCTCTTTTCCGACATTTTTCCGCTTCCCGCGCCGCCTTCTCGGCGCCTGACGCTTCCAGACGAGCCAGCCTGATATCTACGCCCTGCGCCACTGCCCGCTGCAGCGTCTGCCGGTAAACCTCCGTGTGTTCCTGTTCCTTTGCAATGTTCACTTTCGTCCTGTTCCTTCCTTAATATAATATAAACTTAGTTCAGGTTAATTTTGCAGAATCCTCAACGGTTTTTCTTCATGGCACGGAAATTAAAAATCAATCTCGCATTGGATTCGGGCATTGCGCCAACGCCTACCGAGGTGCGCACCTTTACCGGTAAGCAGCCGCCCCGCGGATTGCCATGGGTATCCAGTTGTAGTTCCATCTGTTCTAATGTGATATTGCAAAGGTCTTCTGTGATTTGAGCTTCTTGATAGCCGCTCTCGGTATAATAACGCAGCTGTGTTAATTTTCCGGTCAGCATCCGGCCTACTACCGAACGGCAGGACAATTCGGTCAGCTTCAACTGTACGGTAGCCACGCCATCTTTCAGTTCTAAAACTGCCGGATGCAAAAAACCCTTATCGCCCATAGAAATGCGGTCTTCTTTCAGCCGCAATAATTGAAAGGGCACTTCATAAACGCCGTCTTTCAGCACCTTGGACAGTTGGCAGTTATCTTTATAATTGATCGGGTAACGAACTGTATTTTGTTCAATCTTGCGCAGAAAGGACGCCGAAAATTCCGGCGACATCTGCATGGTAATGTCCAGCGCCTCCTGCTCCGCCCGATCCTCGTCCATATCCAGCCCGTCCATCAAATAACGCATAATGGTAGTGTAGCGGTCGTCTAACCGTTCTGCCAGCAAATTTCCTTCGACAGTTAAGCTGATTCCGCAGCTTTTTTTGCGCTCTACCAGCCCTAGGGTAATCAGTTCCCTAATCGTTTTACTGGTGCTGGCTTCGGTAACGCCCAATTCATGGGCGACCTCTACCTGACTGACGCCGGTAATTTGCAGCCGGTACAGCGCCAATAAATATTTTTCCTGAGTGGCCGTTAAATTTTCATGTTCTGGTCTTCTTTTCTGTCGGTTATCTCGTCGGTTCTCTCCTTTTTGTTTCATAGGTGTATCCTCCTTCATGTCAACCACGCTGTTATCACCTATCACTGTGGTCTCAAAAACAGAGTATACTAATTTCCCGTGCTTTTAGTTTAATAATATCCGGTCAATTTGTCAAGTATTCTCTTTCCTTTGCTTTTTTTCGTCCTCTTTTGCTAAACTTAACATTGACTAATTTATATTTTCAGTATTATATTAAAAACATCACCTATTAATTTGCATTTGCTTTTTCTTTTCCATACTGATTTCCCACTCTGACGGAAAGGCGCGTTTCTATGTTCAAAAAACAACTTTTACAATTAGTCCCCCAGGCGGGGAAGTATATTGCGGCGGCTGTGGGCTGCAACTGGCTGACGTTGTTGGCCAATATCGTATTTGTGCTTACGGTCAGTCAAACGCTGCAGCAGCTTTATCTGGGTCTTGCGCCCAATCTGCTCCGATTGGCGGTGACGCTGGTCTGCTGCCTTGCCGTGCGCAGTATCTGCCAATATCAGGCCGTGCAGTTAGCTTCCTCTTGCACCTTGCAGGTGAAGCAATCTCTGCGCCGTCAAATCTATGAAAAATTATTGCGCTGCAGCAACAGCTGGCAGCAAAAATTCTCCCATGCGGAGATTGTACAGATGGCTACTGAAGGGGTAGAACAACTGGAGCTTTATTTCAGCCAGTATCTGCCGCAGCTTCTATACAGTCTGGCGGCCACCGTCACCTTATTTGTGGTGATTGCGCCCCGCAGTGTTTTCACGGCTGTAGTGCTGTTTCTCTGCATTCCGCTGATTCCTATTTCCATGATGGCGGTACAGAAGCTGGCCCGCAGGATGCTCAATCAGTATTGGGGCACCTACACCGATTTGGGCGATGTGTTCCTGGATAATCTGCAGGGACTCACCACGTTGAAAATCTATCAGGCAGACGGCCGCTATCATCAAAAAATGAATGAACAGGCGGAGCGGTTCCGCGTGATCACCATGAAGGTGCTGACCATGCAGTTAAACTCCATCATTGTGATGGACGTTATCGCTTATGGCGGCAGCGCCTTAGCTATGCTGATTTCGCTGTGGCAGTACAGCCAGGGGGCGTTATCCTTACTGGACGCACTGGTGATTGTGCTGTTGGCTGCCGACTTTTTTATCCCGCTGCGGCTGTTAGGCTCCCTGTTTCATGTGACCATGAACGGTCTGGCCGCCGCCGATAAAATTTCCGCTGTTCTGGAGCTGCCGGAGGAAGCGGACAGCACTGCTCCTGCACCCTCCCAATTTGCTATGGACGTGCAGGACGTCACCTTTTGCTATCCCGGAGAACAGTCGCCTGCGCTGCAGCACATTTCACTGCACATCGGCAGCACCGGTATTACCGCTCTGGCCGGACAGTCAGGCTGCGGCAAAAGTACGCTGGCGGCGCTTCTCAGCCGGACTTATCAGCCATCGTCGGGACAAATTCTTTTAGGCGGCATACCGTTATCCCAATACGGCGCAGACCAATTATCGGATATGATTTGCCGCATCGGCTTTGACAGCTATCTCTTTGCCGGCTCTGTGGCTTACAATCTGCGTATGGCAGCGCCCAAGGCCAGCCAGGAAGCCATGATACAAGCGTTAAAACAGGTTGCTCTCTGGGACTTTTTAAAGGAACAGCAAGGGTTGGATACGCTGCTTACCGCCGGCGGCGGCAATTTATCGGGCGGACAGCGGCAGCGGCTGGCTGTGGCCCGCGCCTTGTTAAAGGACGCCCCCATCTATATTTTTGACGAGGCCACCTCTAACATCGACGCCGAAAGTGAAGAAACCATTTTGGAAGTCATCGGGCAGCTGCGCCATACCAAGAGCATTCTCCTGATTTCCCACCGGCTCAGCAATATTACCGACGCCGACTGCATCTATGTACTGCAGCAGGGCCGTCTGGTTCAGCAGGGCCGCCATGAGGAATTGATGCAGCAAAACGGCAGCTACCGCAGTATGTTTGCACAGCAGCAGCAACTAGAGCAATACGGATTGGAAGAACCGCAGCAAAATTCTGAGCAGGAGGTGTACTGCTATGGCTGAGAAAAAGATACAAACCGGCGCCGCCAATCAGACGATGAGCCGTCCGCAGATTATGCTGCAGCTTTTGCTTTTCGTGAAACCCCTGGCCGGTTTTATGCTGCTGGCTGTGACTGCCGGTGTGGCCGGATTTTTATGCGCCATCGCGCTGCCGGTGCTGGGTGTGGCAGCGCTGCTGCTCCCACAGCAAATTGTTCCTATTCTAACGGCGCTGATTGTGCTGGCCCTTTTGCGGGGCCTTCTGCGCTATGGGGAACAGCTCTGCAACCATTATATTGCCTTCCGGCTGCTGGCCCTTTTGCGGGATAAGATTTTTGCAGCGCTGCGCAGGCTTTGCCCCGCTAAGCTGGAGGGGCGCAACAAAGGCGATTTAATCGCCATGATTACCAGCGACATCGAACTGCTGGAGGTTTTTTACGCCCACACCATCTCGCCTATTTTGATTGCCATTATCACCTCTCTGCTGCTCATTCTGGTACAGCTGCAGTTTCACCCGGCGCTGGCAGGTTTGTCCCTGCTGGCTTATCTGGCAGTGGGGCTGGCGCTGCCGGTGTTCAACACCAGGCTGGGCAAAAGCAGCGGGCAGCTTTATCGGGAGGGCTTTGGCCGTATGTCCAGCCATATGCTGGATAACCTGCAGGGGTTGAAGGAAGTGGTGCAGTTCGGCGCAGGCCAGCTGCGGCTGCAGGAAATGACGGAAAAGATTCAGGAGCTGGGCAAATTGCAGAAGGATTTGAAGCACTGTGAAGGCATCAATAAGGCTTCTACCGACTGCACTATTCTGTTCTTCACCGCTTTGCAAATTTTTCTGGCGGCCTATCTGGCCAATGAGCAGCTCATTTCCAATGAACAGGCTATCTTAGCGGCAGTGCTGCAGATGAGTTCCTTTGGGCCGGTGACGGCATTATCCAGCTTATCGAACAATCTGCTGCAGACCCTGGCCAGCGGACAGCGGGTATTGGGGCTGTTGGCGGAGAAACCGGAGACTGAGGAAAACACGGACGGCATTACGCTGCAGTTTGCCGGCGCCGATATGCAGCATGTGGACTTTGCTTATCAGGAGGAACAGATTTTGCAGGATTTCAATCTGCATTTGCCAGCCGGTACTATGCTGGGCATCCAAGGCAAGAGCGGCTCCGGCAAGTCCACCATTCTGAAGCTGCTGATGCGCTTTTGGGATGTTCAGCAGGGGAAGGTTTTATTATCGGGACATAATATTAAGGATATTGCTACCGCCTCCTTGCGGCAAAATCAAAGTTACTGCACCCAGGAGACCTATCTGTTCCACGGCAGTATTGCCGAAAATATCAGTCTGGGCAATCCGGAAGCCACCCAGGAGCAGATTGAAGCGGCGGCCAAAAAGGCGGCACTGCACGATTTTATCATGAGTTTGCCCAACGGTTATGACACTCCAATCGGAGAAAAAGATAACGGATTATCCGGCGGTCAGCAGCAGCGCATGGGCCTGGCCCGTATTTTCCTCCATGACGCGCCGCTGCTGTTATTGGATGAGCCCACCAGCAATCTGGACAGCTTGAATGAAAGTATCATTTTAAAATCATTGCAGGAAAACAGAGAAGGAAAAACCATCGTGCTGGTCAGCCATCGCCAATCTACCCTGCGGGTAGTGGATGAAATCCTGCATATGGAGCAGCGCCGGTCCTCTTAGGAGACTGACCGATTGACGGACTGTTTAAAGGATTCATTGGCGGCAAAGATAGCGTTGCCGCCCTGAATCCGGTAGATAACAAGCATACATAGCATTTAGAAAATAGAGATACAAAGAGACTATAGAGAATAGAAAGAATTGGAGGCATGATTTATGAAATACATCTACTTTGTGTTAGGATTGCTTTGCGTAGCCTTAGGCGGCATCGGCGTTGTTCTGCCAATTCTGCCCACAGCGCCCTTTTTGCTGGTGGCGGCCTTTTGCTTTGCCCGCAGTTCGGAACGGTTCTATCAATGGCTCACTCATACATCCATGTATCAAACCCATTTGGAGCAGCTGGTGACAACCGGCCAGATGTCCTTAAAGAGTAAGATTACCATTCTGGCAGTGGTAACGCCGTTGTTATTAATCGCCTTTTTTATGATGCATAATCTGCCGGGCCGCATCACCATCATCGTATTGATTGTGATAAAATGGTATGTGTTTCTGTTCCGGATCAAAACAGCGCCTGCCGAAGAGGTGGCACAGCCTGCAGCTGCCCTCCACGGGCCAACGGTGATAGAGCAGAACCAGCAGCAATAACAGCATGAGCCACCATAAAATACTACAGAAAAACCAGCAAACAGCCTTTGTCAAAGCTATTTGCTGGCTTTTTGCTTAAAAGTTTTGAGCTTACTTCTAATATCAGAAAATACATATGATCCCCATAAACAATCATGGCCGTTGATGAAAAGATGCGCTATAGTTTCGACCTTCGGCACCTATGAATATTAACAACTTCCTTAACCCTGATTGAGCGCGTCCATGGATTTTTGGATTTCATCTTTGCCGTCCTGCACCACATCGTAATAGATTTGCAGCTGTTTTTCGATTTTTTCCATGATGTCGTTGGCGTAGTTAAAAGCGCCCAGCGTTACATCATGGGCAGCTTGGTTGGCTTCGTCCAGCATTTCCCGCACGCGGATTTCCGCCAGGCGGTAAATTTCTGTTTCCGATACCAAATCCTGCGCCCGTTGGCGGGCTTCCTCGATAATGCGTTCATAATCTTCCTGGGCTTTTTTCTTAATCTGTTCTTCTTCTTTTTTTACCCACTGGGCATCTTTGATGTCGTCCGGTACGCTGGACCGGATTTGGTCAATGAGCTGATATAAATCTTCCGGGTCGATAATAATTTTGTCATTCTGCATAAAAGCCCGTTTGCTTCCTTCAATTGTACTTTCCAGTTGGTCTAATAAATTATAAATACTCACAGTTTTTCCCCCTCATGTGCTTTGTATTTGAGATAGACGATACGGGTATCGCCATAATATTTTTCTTTCCATATAAAGAATATACTATTCTCCACGAAAATGGAAGCACTTTTTGCACATTCCAGCAGAATTAAGCCATCTTGCGCCAACAACCGTTTGTCGGCAATTTGCTGTACCACTGTTTCATACAAACCGCTTTGATAAGGCGGGTCCACATAAATTAAATCGAACTGCTTGCCCTTGCGGCTTAACGCATCCAAAGCCGCAATCGAATCGCCCCGCAGCACCTGACAGCGCCGGGCTTGTCCGCAAGCCGCTATATTATCCTGGATAACCCGCAAAGCGTCGCTGTCTTTTTCCAGCATGATGACTTCCGCCGCGCCCCGGCTTGCCGCTTCCAACCCAATGCCGCCGGTACCGCCAAACACATCCAAAAACCGGCTGCCATACAACAACCCATCAATGGAGCTGAACACGGCCTCCTTCACTCTGTCAGCAGTGGGACGGGTTTTCATGCCTGGCACACTTTTCAATTTTCGGCCTCGATTTTGACCAGCAATAATTCGCACATCCATCACCTCAATTCATTATAGCATAAATTACTAAAATGAACAGAAATTATCGGACATAAATTTTTCACATTGTTTCATACTAAACCACGTAAGACAAAATCTTATGCTCCACCCTTCCGCAAAAAGACTGCCGTCACCTGTAACAGCGTTTCCCCCTCGACCTGCTGCAGAGGGCAGTCTTTTTGTTGCGAAGCAAAAAATAATCTCAACAATCATTTTTGTATATTTTCTCTGTTTCCGAAAAAAATATAAATAAAAAGGAGGTTCTCCCATGGGAAAAGAAAAGAAAAAACAAAAAAAAGGCAAAGCCGCTGTTGCAGAGCCGTTAGCCACCTTGCCTACCAATAAGTTTGAACTGTACCGCCAATGGGATTTATTGCCCGAACTGGCCTTAGAGGCCCACGATTTGCTGCGCGGCCAACACGGCGGCGAAATTCCCGGCGTGCGGATGACAGAAGAAGTGGAAACCTTAGCCACCGTTCACACCGTTACCATTTTAAACGCCCAGGGCAGCCGCATCATGCAAAAACCGGAAGGCACCTACGTGACCATCCATTCGCAGGAACTGGCGCTCAACCACCGCGGCGTGCAACAGCAACTGACCGAACTGCTGGTGAAATATCTGCAGCCCTTCGTACAGCTTCCTTCTTTGGAAGACAACGTGCTGGTGGTCGGTCTGGGCAACTGGAAATCTACCCCCGACTCCTTAGGTCCGCGCACCATTCATCAATTAATGGCCACCCGCCATCTGCACGGCAACGTGCCAGAAGAACTTTTAGAAGGCGTGCGGCCTGTAACCACCATCGCCCCCGGTGTGCTGGGCATGACCGGCATCGAATCGGCAGAGATTGTGCGCGGTATTGTAGACCGCATTGCGCCCAAATTAATCATTGCAGTAGACGCGCTGGCAGCCGGCGATGTCAGCCGCATCGGCGCCACAATCCAAATCAGCAACACAGGGATTGCACCAGGAGCCGGCATCGGCAATCAACGGGCCGGCATCAACGAAAAGACCATGGGCGTTCCGGTGGTTTCCATCGGCATTCCCACTGTAGTAAAAGCGCGGATTATCGCCCACAACGTGCTGGAGGAATTCTGGAACCAACTGCTCAAACGGCCCCAGCTTCACGATTTACTGCAGCAGTTGCCGCAGCCCACCATGCACAACATGATGCAAACAGCCTTGCAGCCCTATCATAACAATTTAGAGGTTACACCCAAAGAAATTGACGACCTGATGCAAAATTGCAGCACCATCCTATCCAGCGCCATCACCCAAGTGCTCCATCCTAATATGAATCAGGATATGGCCGATAGCTTCTTTTAATATGGTTCATATGGCGATAAGCCAAGGTTTTATCAACTCTGCTTGCCAGTAAATTTTCTCAGCAAGGCCGCTTGATTTTTTATTTCATATAAAATCATCAAACCCCTCAGCTACCGTCATTGACGCATTTCACTCGATTTTTTTCATTTTTCTCAGTCCCCTTGATTTTTAAATTTTTATGGTAAGATTCAAGAAAACAAGAGCTGTTTCAGGAAAAGCAAAAAACCGCTTAACCATATTGGCTAAACGGTTTTTTAATGTTGGTGGAGATAAGCGGGATCGAACCGCTGACCTCTTGAATGCCATTCAAGCGCTCTCCCAGCTGAGCTATACCCCCGTGAATACGTATAAAAGTATACCATGTTCTGCCCAATTCGTCAAATACTTTTCGCAAAAAATATCATTTTTCCGTCAATTTTTCCAAAAAGGCTGCTGTAGAAAAGTTACGTCTTATCCGTTCTCAATACCGGATTATTTTTAATACAGCAGCCTATTCTTCAATCGTTCTTTTTCATAAGCAATTTTCGCTTGCTGGCATACAGCGAATTACGTTTTAGTCCTTCAAATATTTTTCCAGTAAACGGGAAATGGCGCCCACATCAATCGGTTTGGCCACATGAGCGTTCATACCATGTTCCAGACAACGCTGAATATCTTCGGAAAACGCATCGGCTGTCATGGCGATAATCGGCAGTTGGGAATCTGGCCGATCCAACGCGCGAACAGCGTCAGCCGCTTCATAGCCTGTCATCACCGGCATACGGATATCCATCAAAATGGCGGCATAATAACCAACCGGCGACTGCGCAAATTTTTCCACACAAATCTTGCCGTTTTCCGCCCATTCTAATTCCAGACCTAAATCAGACAACAATTCATTGGCAATTTCCCAATTCAAATCATTATCCTCTGCCAGTAAAATCCGATTGCCTGCAAAGGTAACTATTTTCTCTGTGCTGCTCTCCCCTGCGCCCGCTTCCTGCGAATAAGGCCGCAAACTATGGAACAAGGTCGATTTAAACAAAGGCTTGGCAATAAAACCGTTTACGCCGGCAGCGCGAGCCTCTGCTTCAATGTCGCTCCAATCGTAAGCAGAAATCAACAAAATAGGGATTTCATCCCCCATTCGCTTGCGGATTTCGCGAGCTGTGGCAATCCCATCCATATCGGGCATCTGCCAATCTAAAAGAATGATATGATAATCCTCTTGCTTCTGATGGCGTTCCTCTACCATACAAATAGCCCGTTCGCCGCTTAATGCCCACTCTGCATTTACGCCAATTTCCTGAAGGGAGGTTACGGCTGTCTGGCAAAGCTGCTCGTCATCGTCCACCACCAGCATGTTCCAATCAGGAAGAATCATTTCCTCTTCCTGCACAACCACCCGTTCCAAGTCCAAAATTACATGGAACTGGCTTCCAACATTGGGCTCGCTCTGCAGCTCGATGGTGCCGCCCATAGCATCTACAATATACTTGGTAATCGCCATACCTAAACCGGTACCTTCTGTTTTCTGCACTCGGCTGGTATCCTCTCTTACAAAGGCTTCAAAAATTCGCTGCTGGAATTCCTCCGACATCCCGATGCCATTGTCCTTCACCCAAAAATGAGTACGCACATAATCATCTCCTAAAGGAGACGGTTCCTGCTGCAGTGCAACATGAATCGTGCCGCCTTCCGGCGTAAATTTAATGGCATTGGACAAGAAGTTCAGCAATACTTGATTGAGCCGCACACTGTCGCAATATACGTTTTCTGTTTCAATATTTGTAATAAACACATCGAAATGCTGATGCTTTGCTTTTACTTGCGGCTGTACAATGTTTACAATGCTTTCCACAATCTCCCGCAAAGAAATCTGCTCTACATTTAAGGTCAGCTTCCCACTTTCAATTTTAGACATATCCAGCACATCGTTAATCAGTCCCAGCAAATGCTTGCTGGACAATGTGATTTTTTTCAGGCAATCCTGCACCTGCTTCGTATTGTGAATGTTGGCGGAAGCAATGGCCGTCATCCCCACAATAGCGTTCATCGGCGTTCGGATATCATGACTCATATTGGAAAGGAATTCACTCTTAGCTACACTGGCCTGCACAGCTTTTTTGCGAGCCAAATTCAGTTCGGCAATCTGTTGCCGTGTCAGACGATAATATAAGGCAAAAACAATCAATAACGCCAATAAAATCACCGTACAGCTGCCAAAAACCGTAACCTTCCAATCGGCACTCAACTGACTGACCGTTTCATCTAAAATTCCATAAGGCATGACTGTTACCAAATACCATTCCGTATTTGGCAACGGCGTACAATAAAGATGCCGACGTTCTTCACCAATGAGCAGCACGCTGGTATAATCCTCATTATTTGCCATAGCCGTCTGCAATTCCGTCACATACTGCTCAGCATTTTTCCCGTTCAATTCCTCAAAGATTTCCCGAATACGGGTAAAATAATTGTTGCGATAGGCGTCTGCACTGCGAATGACAAAGCTGCCATCCCGCCGAATAATGTGAGAATACACAACCGCGCCTTCTTTATCCAGAGACAAGGTTTCCGTAATATAAGAAACCGGCAGCCCTGCCACTAAAGCCAAGCTGTTTTGTCCATCAGACATCGGATAAGCCGCCGGAACCCCTAATACAAGCACCTTTTCTCCATCAGCTGTCAACGCTACCGATATTTTCTGCTCCCCGTTTCCCAAAGAATTTAAAAACGGCGCTGTATTCACCATTTCAATTGGGTCTCCATAAATCATTTCAAACACGCCATCTTCACTATAAAGCGCTAAATACTCAAACCCGCGAACAATACCATCCTCCTGCAATTCCTGCAGCAAGGCTTCTCCATAGGTCAATTCGCCAGGCGGGTCGGTCTTCAAAATTCCTTCTAATTGAGATAGACGCAATTTCATAATCGTTTCAAACTGCTCTGAAATTTTTTCGCTCATACTGGCCATATAAATCGTACCCACCTGGCTGATGGTGTTCGCATTTTTCTCACTCATGGTTGCCGCCAAGTGAGAAAATACCCCGATACACAGGGCAATTACTACGACTAAACTAGCTGTCAAAAATCTGGTTGTTTTATCCTTCAATACCCATTCACACCCCCAACACGATGGACTTCATTCTGGAAAAATTCTGTCTATTTATGTATTATAATGGAATTGACCGTCGCTGACAAGCGATTACCACAAGAAAGTTACAGCGCTTTCCCAGTTATCCGTTTCATTTTCTTCTTGAAACTTTATAGCAAAATAGCCGTCATATTTTTGCTTGCATATTGGCGCTTCCCACTGATAGGAAAACGATAGAAAAAGTTAAACCGATCACTCTTTTTCATCTCCGCAGGTATAGAAAAAGCTGCTGCATCAAAGATCCCCGTTCATCTTCATGCAGCAGCTCTCGGCTTACCCCTGTGTATATCTGGATAAAAATTGTTTGGTACGTTCTTCCCTTGGCGCGTCAATGACCTGCTTGGCGTCGCCCTGTTCTACCACCACACCGCCGTCCATAAATATAATCCGATCGGAAATATCTCTTGCAAAATTCATCTCATGGGTAACAATCACCATTGTGGTTTTTTTCTCCGCCAAGCCGCGAATTACTTTTAACACTTCGCCGGTCAACTCTGGATCCAGCGCGGAGGTAGGCTCGTCAAAGCATAAAATATCCGGTTTCAAAGCCAATGCTCTGGCAATGGCCACCCGCTGCTGCTGTCCACCGGAAAGCTGATGGGGATAATGATCCATGCGATCTGCCAGTCCCATCTGCGCCAGCAGAGCTTCGCCGTGTTTATCAATTTCCGTCAGGATTTCCCGCTTCCGCTGTTTGAAGTCTGGCCGCTCCTGCGCCAAAAGCTGTTCCGCCAACGTCACATTTTCCAGCGCCGTATACTGGGGAAACAGATTAAAAGACTGGAACACCATGCCAAAGTGCAGTCGTTTTTGCCGCAAATCCTTTTCCTGATCATTATTTTTCTGCGCCGCATCAAATAGAGTCTCACCCCGTACCGTGATCGTTCCCCGATTGGGCGTTTCTAAAAAATTCAAGCAACGCAACAGCGTGGTTTTTCCCGAACCGGACGACCCGATAATGGCCAGCGTATTGCCTTCTTCCAGCGAAAAACTGACATCTTTCAACACCTTCGTAGCGCCAAAGTTTTTTTCAATATGCTTGACTTCTAAAATTGCCATAACCTGTCCTCCTTATCTGAAATAATCCAGCCGGCGTTCAATATAATTGAACAGCAGCGTCAAAATTCCTACAAAAATAAGATAAAATACTCCTGTATAAAACAGTGGCCAAATCAACCCTGCCGATTTCATGAAAGCAGAGCCTCTAAAAATCAATTCATAGGCCGAAATAATACGAGCCAGAGAGGTGTCCTTCACCAAGGTAATAATTTCGTTAGACATAGGCGGCACTACCCGCTTTACCATCTGTAACAATGTGATTTTGAAAAAAATCTGCCGTTTGGTCATGCCCAGCACTTCGCCGGCTTCCCGCTGTCCCACCGGCACTCCTTCAATACCGCCGCGAAAAATAACGGAAAAATAGCAGGCATAATTGATACTAAAAGCTACTACAGTAGCCGCAATCCGGCTGTTGGCCCCCCCACTCCAAACATTATGACCTATCAAACCCGGTCCATAAAAAATAATCATCAGTTGCAGCATCAGCGGCGTACCGCGAATAATCCAAACTAACACTTGAATCAGATAACTTAACGGCTTACATTTGCTGATGGTACCTAGAGCCAACAACAATCCCAATGGCAAAGCAAATACCAATGTTAAGATAAAAATCTGAAACGTGACCAGCGCACCGCCCAGCAATGCTTCTGTTACAGTCCAAAACATAACTTTTGCTCCCTTACTTCTTTGTATGTAAAAAACGGGACTGCCGAGTCTTTACAATGCGCAAGCTCCGGCAGTCTCGCCCGAAAGAAGGCAGAGAACCTCAGATCCTCTGCCTTCTCTTATCTTTCATAAAAAATGTTTGAAAAACGCTTTTATTCAGCATTTGGTACAACAACTACTTGGGCATTGTTGCAGTAAGCGTTGGTGCATTCCATAGCGGAAGTTACTTCGTCGGTCAGAGTCATACCGTTCCATACTACGTCAATATTTTTGGAATCCAGTTCCATAATTTTGTTATCCCAGTCGATTACCAAAAATTCTACTTCTACGCCCAATTTTTCAGCAACTAACCGAGCCATATCAGCGTCGAAACCAATCCAGTTG
>CABUKW010000022.1 GCA_902492275.1 uncultured Peptococcaceae bacterium | reverse complement strand
AGGGACTGTCCTGTTCGCCACCTCCACCATTTTAGGCTGGGCTTATTACGGCGAAAAAGCTATCGAATATTTATCCCATAAAAACCGGACAGCCGTTATGGCCTACCGGGTGCTGTATATCGCAATCGTATTTGTAGGCTGTGCAAGCGGCGCTGGCCATCTGGATTTAATCTGGGCCATCTCCGATACCAGCAACGGCTTAATGGCCATTCCGAACTTAATCGGGATTGTTGGCTTAAGCGGTATTGTTGTGAAGCTGACCAAAGAATATTTTTCTAAAGTAGACAAATAATCGTTTTCCCGAAAAACGCTGCTGGGTGATTGTCTCACCCAGCAGCGTTTTTTCTCTGCGATTTATTTGCTCTCCTTCGCCTGTTTCTCCCTTCACCAGACAGATCTTTGCTTGCGCAGCTTTATTTTCCCCCAGTATCAGGCCCCGGAAGATATTTCAACTACGGCTCAATAGGATAAGACAGTATCACTCCATTGTGATCCTATAGATTGCACTATTGGCGCAGAAAAAGCTCCTTCATCTGTGCGATAGCAAAGAACCTTCCTTTTTGGTATAATCCTTTGGAAAATGCTGCGCTGTTTTTGCGCTCAAGTCTTTACAAGCCGGCTGGAAATGTGTAGACTTAATTTATACTTTTGCGACAGGGTTCGGCAAATTTTTATCATAACTGTTGTATTTTGTTTCAAAGGAGTTCTTACTTGTGTTATCTCTCAGCAATATGATGTTCTTTTTGATTATGTTTTTGGCCTGTATCGTTTCTGGCTTGGTGGGCTTTGGCAGCAATATTCTGGCGCTGCCCTTTTTATCTCTCTTTTTAGATGTGAAAACCATTGTGCCTGTGTTGGTTCTGACCGTGTTGTTTAACGGCGCTCCCCGCCTGCTCTCCCAATACCGCAGCATCAATTTGTTTGTCTATTTCTCCATGTTGCCTTTGGTTGCGTTCGGCGGCGTGTGCGGCATTCATCTAGCCAATATGCTGCACGAGGGCTGGATGAAGCTGTTGCTGGCACTATTGATGATTTTCATCGCTGGAAAAGGCCTACGGGATTTACACAGTCAGGGGAAACCCCAGCCTCGCGCCAAGAAAAATCCGTTGATTTTCTGCATTCCCTTTTTAGGCGGCATCATGCAAGCTGCTTTCGCCTGCGGCGGTCCCTTTTTCAATATTTATATTTTATTGAATCTGCAAAAAAAAGAAGAAATCCGCGCCACCCAATTTGCCATCGGCGCTACCTCTGCCAGCATCATTGCCCTCCAATATCTGATGACCGGCACCTATCAAGGACAAACGCTGCATTTCGTCTTTTTGCTAGTTCCTGCAGTGTTGTTGGCTTACGTGGTCAGCGAACATATTTTTAAACGCATCAATGGCCAGCAGTTTTTGCGCATGGTTTACATCGTGCTGATTTTAGCCGGTTTCATGACCGGTTATCAGGCAATCAAGCTGCTGTAAAATTTATCAAACCCATAAAGAAACGCTGTAGAAAGGTTCTCCCTCTCTGCAGCGTTTCTTTGCTTTCCACCATTCCTATTTCCGCAGACGGCGGCTTGCTTTCATCAAAGCACTCTCCCACGCCTGTTCCATTTTTCCTGAAAACAATATCGGCGCGGCATGCTCTCGCAAGGCAAACAAAGCCGACGTGTTCAAATACGACAATTCAAATAAAAGCCTTTCCCGTTTCCTCTGTTCCATAAATTCTCCTCCTTCAAACCTGTATGTCCTGAAACAAAGAAACCACTTAATAGTATTGCATATTATATCCATTTTTTCCCGTTTTGTCAAAGCCTGTCCAGCCCTTTTTACCAAATCTAAAAGATTTCGCACTGCATGAAAAAACAGTACAGTCGGAAAACAACTGTACTGTTTTGCGGGATTATACACAGCGCTAGTGTGTTTCTCTCTGTTACACTGCTGTATAGTTCTTCGCATGATAATTTCATCGATTGTTATAAAAACGATCCCCTGCCCTTGATCTTTCAGCCAATTTCAGAAGTCGCATTTGTTTTTATCACTTTTTAATTATGGCTTCGATAACGCTCTGTTAGATAAACATAAACAATATTACATTCCATACATAGACAACAAGACCCATCATAACCACTGTCGGCAACGCAAAGGTATAGATTTCTTTCACGGTCATCCATTCCTTATTCATAAACACCAACATACCAGCTGGAGATGCCGCTGGTAACAAAAAGGCAATAGAAGAACAAATCGTAAACAGAAATCCAAGCTGCATAATGTCCAGTCCCATCTGACCTGCAATTGGCAGCGTAGCTGCAAACATTACAACTGCAACCACCATATTGGCCATAAAATTTGTCAGCAAAATGGTTATTACCATACATAATATGATAAAAAGTGCCGGCGGTTTTCCTACAAAAATAGGACCTAATTTAGAGCCTACAAATGCACTGATACCGGTTTCTGAATTGCCCAGCAATGCGATAAACGTAAAGATTGCCAGCGATACAAACACCATATTCCATGGCACGCCTTTTTTCCCTAGTTCAGTAATATTAAAAACTTGTTTTCCATCAATTTTAATCAAAGACCAGATTATGAAAATTATCATACAAATACCACTATTGCCGATTGCCTTCAACGGTGCCTGAATTGAAATGCTTGCCGGTATAATATTGGGTGCGAAAATAGCTATAATCAGCACAATCAAGAACGCAAAAGCCATTTTTACTTCTCTTGTGAAAACCAAATCTTCTTTTGGAATAAAGTCAATGGTCATTTCTTTCATTTTGCTTACATCAACGCGCCACAAATATTTGCACATGACCAAATACAGTAAAATACAGGCCAAGTTGGCAGGAACGGTATAGCACAAATAATGAATCAAATTTACTTCCAAACCAGTAGTGCCAGTGAATGCTGCAATAATCACCAACGCATTATGCAAAAATGGGAACGTAGATAAACTCAACGCACCTACCATGGTTACACCAAATACCATGGCACATGCCTGTTTAGAATGTTTTTCATAACCCATCAGACCGCAAATCTGATATACAAATCCCCAAGTCAGCAACAGCCCTGCGAAGATACCAACAAATATTGACAGCAGCCATGCGATAATCATCAGCATACCAATAATTCTCCAGGGATGACCAACCAGAAATTTTCGTGTTAACAGCCAAGCGGATAAAAATTTGCTGAAACCGGAAATCTGCAAATAAGCAATTACAAAAAACAGCAAAGTCATAAATAAAAAAGTATCTCCGCCCCATGTAGACGGCAAAATACCTGCAATATTAGCAAATACGCCAGTGAATAGAGCAAGTATAAAGGAAATCAAATGGGGCCAGACTTCTTCTGTCAATGTAAATGCAACGATATATGCAAAGAACAATCCCAACACTTTAATGCCGATTTTCGTCATCGGTGCTGGCGCTGGTACAACAAACCAGAACAATGCAACGATTGCTAAATATATTGCTACATACAATAGCTCCTTATCTTTTTTTACAGCTTCTCCCGCCATATAAGTTCTCCTCGCTTTCTAATAAAGTATAATTAAAAAACAAAAATAGAAGGATGCTATCTAGCGGTTATACAGAAACTCCTCCCCTGTATAACCGCATTTATTTTATAGTTTTTGGATAAAAGAGTCTTGCAGGAAAATTATAATTTTTTAGATTTTTCACTCTTCTTCAATGGTCAGGCAGAAACCCGCTACATCGCCGTAGCCCTCTGTTCCTTCCACGTTGACTAGACGGCGGAATTCTTTGCTCTTAGCGCCCGGCAAGCGAAAATCTTCATTATCTACAGGTGCAATGGCAACCTCTATGGGCGGTTCCACCTGCGGCACGTAGCTATAAGGATAGCGATAAGCCCGATAAACCATATTGGTTTTAATATGGCTGCCAAAATAAGGGCTGATATATTCCCAAACGATCTCATGGTCAGCCGTAACCTCCAGCAAACGTCCGTCGGAGCCTTCTGTAATCAGCGTGTTGCCATTTGGCAAGCGCTGTGCGCTGCTGATATAGCAGCTATAGAAATGGTCGGCGATAAAGGGCTGCATATATCCCAAATCCATTGGTCGGCACTGCCATACAATTTCCATTTTTATCGGGTCAATTTCAATGACACGGGAATAATCGCGGGTGGCATTTTTATTGCCAGTCGGCGCTGCCGGATTGGGCGCGCCGTAACCAGCCCAGCCGCCGTTGTCATAAATCAGGATATTCCCTTCGCCCGGCAGTCCTTGGGGAATCATGTGGGCATGATGCTGGCCGACAATCTGACCAATCTCTTTGGCCTTGCCTGTAGCATAATCGGGCCCCAGCTTCCACACCAGCTTGCCAGTTTTACGGTCGATAATGGCAATGATATTGGTTTCGCGGCCGTCCCAAATAATATTATCGGGTGCGAACCGTTCATCGCCGGCGTCATACCATTTGTTAGGCCCCAACAAACTCATGCTGTTGATATGCATCCAATCGCCTTTTCCATTGCCAACGACATTCGGATTCCGCGCCAGCGTATTTTTGGCCGTTTCGTCAAAACCCAACTCAGCAAAATGGTCGTGTACGCACCAGTCCCAAAGAATATTGCCCTGCCAGTCCACCTCTATGATGCGGTCGCTGCACAATGGATGCAGCGAAATTTCCGGCACCACAACGTCGATATGGGTTAACATTAAGGTGTTGCCGCGGTCGGTTTTACATTCCATACCCGGCACGTAATATCCCACCGGATTACCTTCCCGCTGATAATCATGGTGCTGACGAGCCATCCATTCAGCCTCGTAGCCAGGGTCCTCAATATATTCATTTTGTCGGAACTCCCATACCACGTTGCCGTCCCAGTCTACCTGCACCAAATCTTTCTGATCCTGCCAGCCGTAGGTGCTGTTGCGCTCTCCGCGAGAACCAAAAATCTGGCCGCCCGGCAACAATTTATTGGGGAAACCCTGTAAACCATGCCAGTGATTCACCACGCCGCCGTTCATATCAATCAGCGTAGCGCCGTGCTCGTTGGCCTGAAAGACGGTGTAGCCGTTAAAGCACTTCTCCGGTTTGTAAATAATCGTTCCCATTGGATGTACCGATGGTTTTCCCATAGTAAACTCCTCCTTTTTCCTATAAGAAATTATCTCTTTGTTATATATTTTTTCTATATATCTATTTTATCATCATTTTTTATGATAAGGATATCCATAAAAAAAGATACCCTATCACAAACTATTGATACGGTATCTTTCATTTTTATAAATGTATTATGCCATCACATCAGTTAAAATCTCTCGCAGAATGGCCGCAGTATTTTGTTCCAGCAGCGTCAAGCGCCGTTTGGCCGGATATAACAGATAATCGATCCCCTCTGCAAAATTCTCGCTGCCTTTGATAGGAATCAGCTTAATTAAGCCTTGCTCACAATATAAGTCGTGCATGGCAAAGGTATCGGGCATCATGGCGATGGCCTTGCCAGTGCTGATCATGCGCTTCAAATTTTCTCTATCCGTCATCACCAACGGCTCTGATGTGGCTTGAATTTGCTTATTGGTGGCAGCCCAATAACTGGGAGAATAGGCTACAAACTGCTCCTGCCGTAATTCCTGCAGCGTTACGCTTTCATGTTCGGCAAAGCGATTGTCCTGACTAACATACACCATCATAGAATGGCTGCCGAAGGTTTCATATTGCAATCCTGCTTCTTTCAAAACCTGCGGCGTTTGATCGGGCAACAACTCCCACAGCGTTACTCCAAGATTAGCCGTGCCATGAGAAATTTCTTCTACAATTTTCTCTGGCGTGCGAATCTGCAAATTGAGCTCCGCTTTTGGATAACGCTCCTTAAACTCCATCATAATATCTGAATACAAAAAACCATAGGCTTGGGTGATTAACACAGTTACTTCGCCATATAGCTCTTTATTCTGCCGGCCATATTGCAAAATTTGTTCCCGACAATCCAGCATCTGCCGCGCCAACTGTAAAATTTCTTTGCCCTCTGTTGTAGGTACTACGCCGTTAGAATTTCTTTCAAACAATCGCACGCCAATTTCCTCTTCCAAACCATTCAGCGAACCACTCAGCGCCGGCTGTCCCATATATAACGCCTTGGCCGCTTTAGAAATAGATTGCTGCTTTTCAATTTCAATCAATTGCTCTAACTGCTCCAGTTTCATACCGTGGCCACCTCTCTGCTTTTATACTGCTCTGCATATTGCATCCTTTTTATTATAACAGTTGCACAAGTATTTGTCCAAAGCTTTGCACAACATACCCGAATATTCTCCGCACAAAAAAAATTTGGCTACCACCTTGCTGTGATAGCCAAATGCCAACTCCCGTTTTTCATTTTTCATTTACTGAACGCAGCGCTACAACTCCAACTGCTTCAAAAAATCTTTACTCTTTAGCGGCCAGCTTAACAACTGCTGTAGCTGCAAATCCAGATATTGCTCTACGGAGCGGCGTCCTTCCCGACTGATATACACCAAGCCCAGCTTGTGCAGCGGCAGTCTGTCAAAGGCCCGCAACACCGTCAAGCCTTCCTGCAGCAGCACCGGACCCGCTTGTTCCTGAAAACTGCAGGCTCTGCACAGCAAGCCGCCCTGCAGGCCCCGAAACCGATCGCCCTGCAGCGGCGCACCGCAGCGCAGACAATGGCGCAGCTCCATCCGATAACCCTGCTGCTCCAGCAAGCGCAGCTCCAGATAGCGCACAGCCAGCCAGGGGTCAATATATTCCAGCAGATGCAGCGTCTGCAAGATCAACAAAAACAATTGCTCGTCGGGCTGCCCTTCGGCCAGCACCTGGTCCAGCAGCTCGGCTCCATAGCTGGCATAACTCATGCGGGCAAAATCGCTGCGCAGAGAAGGAAAGGCTGTCACCGTAGCAGCGCCGGTGACAATGGAAAACCCCTTGCCGGCTGCCAAAATCAAGTCGGTATGACTAAACAGCAAAATCCCGCTGCGCAGTTTACTGGTCGTTTTTTTGACGCCTTTGGCCTGCACAGTCAGCTTGCCCTGCTCTCTGGTGTACACCGTAAGCAACTGATCCGCTTCTTTATAATCCCTGCTGCGCAGAATAATCCCGTTCACCTGCTGATATTGCTCCACAGCCTCCAACCTCATCTTCCTGCTCTAACTGGCGGCGCAGTAAATAATAACCGATTTGGCCATTTTGCTGAAATAAATCCCAACAAATTTGCTGCAATTCCATGCCGAACCATCCTCTCCTGTTCTGACATCACTTGCCTGATTGCAATTTCTTGTCTTTTCAGCTTTATTTTCCGCCGCATGATGGCCTTTTATCCAGCCCAATTTTTTCTAAACACAATCTTCCGAAGTTTGTACCGCTTCTGTTTCTTCCATTTTTTCAGTGGTTCCGACGCTCTGCCAATCGTTATCGGCTCCCAGATCTATCACATTGCCGTTCAGCGCCATATTGGCCGCCTGTTCGGCCCGTTCTTCCTCGCTCAGATAGGGCTTCATCTTATTGCGGATATGCTGCATTTTTTCATCCAAAAGGGCGGCCAAATCGGCGCATTGATTTAACCCAATCAGCACCTGCCGGGGCACAACCTTACCTTTTTTGTAATACAGCTTATGCTCCAGACTGGCCCAAAAATCCATGGCAATGGTACGGATTTGTACCTCAATCACCACTTTTTCTGTCTTATCGGTTAAAAATACCGGCACCTCCACCAAAAGATGCAAACTGCGGTAGCCATTGTCTTTTGGGTCTTTGATGTAGTCCTTTACTTCTTTAATTTCCAAATCGCTCTGCCGAGCCAATTTTTCATAAATTTCATACACATCTTCCACAAAGGAACAGACAACGCGGATACCGCCAATGTCGTGCAAATTTTCTCTGGCGCTCTGCGCCGATACCGGATAGCCCTGCCGGATTAGCTTTTCCACCGTTTTTTTCGGATTTTTAATTCGCGTCTCGATATGCTCGATGGGATTGGAGTCGTGGAAAAAGTCGTACTCTTCATTGAGAATATTCAACTTGGTAACGATTTCGTCCAGCCCAAACTTATGAATAACGAACAGATAGCGCCACGCATTTAACTCCTTCATCTCATCTATACCAATCAACTCCCGCAGCGAATCCACCTCGCTGAGAAAACTGCCATTGCTGTTATCGATTACAACTGACACAACCTACAACTCCTTTACAGTCTTTCTTTCTCTACGCTGGGAGAAAGCATTTTATTTTCAGTTTCATTTATGCTATAATGACAACCGTATTATAACACGTTTTATCTGATTATTCTAGGGGGTCTTCTCATGTCTTTAGACGGCATCGCCATTCACGCCTTAGCCGACGAACTGCATCAACAGCTATCAGGCGGCCGCATTGATAAAATTCAACAGCCCGACGCCAGCACCATTTTACTGTCCGTCCGTCAGCCGGGCCGCAACGACAAACTGCTGCTCTCCTCTAACGCCCAGACAGCCCGCATCGGCATCACCCACGCCGTAAAAAATAACCCGGTGCAGCCTCCTTTGTTCTGCATGGTGCTGCGCAAGCACCTGGAAGGCAGCAAAATTATCGAAATCCGCCAGGTAGGCTGGGAGCGCATCATTCAAATTGTCTGCGAAGGCTACGACGAGTTGGGCGAAAAAGCAACCCGTATCTTAATCGGCGAATTTATGGGCAAACACAGCAACCTGATTTTAGTCAACCCAAAAACCAACACCATCTTAGACAGCGCCCGCCGCTTAAACATTGAGATGAGCCAGTACCGGCAGGTGCTGCCCGGCTTATCCTATGTCGCGCCGCCGCCGCAGAATAAACGGCCCTTGCCGGAACTGACTCAGGAAGAGCTGATTGCCTTCTTCTTAGAAGCGCCTTCCAGCCAAAGCCTGAAAAAAATCCTGCTCAACCACATTGCCGGATTTGGGCCGCAGACCGCCGCAGAAATCATCCAGCGCAGCGGTCTCAATCCCGACGACCGAGTGGATTTTCTAGGACAATACGATTACGACCGCATTTGGCAGCAGCTTTTATGGCTGCGGGAGTTGCTGGCGCAAAAAGCCTATCAGCCCACGCTGGTTGAGGACGGCAAAAAGGCTGTGGCCTTTGCACCTTTCCCTTTGCAGCAGTTCGCCCCCTATCAGCAGCAGCAGTTGGACTCCATGAGCCAACTGGTGGAGCAATTCATCGGCCGCAAGGAGCAGGCCAATCTTCTGGCCCAGCGCAGCGGCGATTTAGAGCGCATCATCAATCGGGAAATCGAGCGCTGCGAGAAAAAGCTGGCCTTGCAGTTGGAAAAAGTGCAGGAAGGGGAAAACGCCGAGCATTTCAAAATCTGGGGCGAATTGCTGACCGCCAATCTCTATCAGATTCAACAGGGAGAAAGCGTAGAAGTGGTCAACTATTACGACCCGGACCAGCAACTGCTCACCATCCCCATGCAGGCCAATCTGACGCCTAATGAAAACGCCCAGAAATATTTCAAAAAATATGCCAAAGCCAGAGCCGGCGCCCAGCAATCCACCATCCAGGCCGAACATACCCAGGATGAGCTCAATTATCTGGACAGCATCAAAAACAGCCTGCGCAACGCCCAGTCGCCGGAGGATTTACAGGACATCCGGCTGGAGCTGGAGGCCGCCCAGTATGTAAAAGCCCGGCTCACCAAGCAGAACAAGAAAAACAAAAAGGAACCGGTTTTCAAACCGCTGGTGCTGCACTACAACGACATTGAAATTTTAGTGGGAAAAAACAACGTACAGAACGATTACGTCACCACCCGACTGGCCCGCAATAACGACCTCTGGTTTCACGCCAAGGACATTCCCGGCTCCCATGTGATTATTCGCAATCATCAGGAGCAACGGCAGCTAACCCAGGAAGTGCTGGATTTTGCCGCCCATCTGGCCGCTTATTTCAGCAAGAGCCGCTATTCGGCGCTGGTGCCGGTGGACTACACCTTAAAGCGGTATGTCCATAAGCCCAACGGCGCCAAACCGGGCCGGGTGATTTACGAAAATCAAAAAACCATCTATATCACGCCCGATGAAGAAGCCATTCAGGAAATTCTGCAAAAGGGCGGCAGCTATCCTGCAAACTGAAAAACCGCGCTAACTAAAAACCAGCCCTGCCAGCGCTTTTGATCGCGCCGAAAGGGCTGGCTTTTCTTGCAAAGGCTATCATGAATATCAAAGAGAACGATTTATCACCCTGGCGTCCAACTTATCCCTGCACTGCATTTCACAGCATAGGAGTCGGAGATTAACCGACGCCTTTGCCAAGGCGTTGCAAAACCAATCATTGCACAACGCTTCATGAGCAGCGTTAGCCCATCGCAGATGGGGAGGCGATACGCCCCCTCATCGCTTTCTATGATTGGCAGAAACTGTTTCACGTAAAACAATTTCTGCGCCAATTTTCTGTCTTTTGCCGTGTTTTCTGTATTGGTAGCTCTATTAGGGGGGGTGGACAATACAAAGAAATTTCCACTTTTCTGCTCAACCAATAGGTCTCTAAGCATTTCCATTTACACAGCGCAAAACTGAAATCACAGCTAGCCTTTCTATTGCTCTGCGCTCCTAAATACCGTCCTGCTTTTTGCGATTATGGATTAACCGCAAGCGGTTTTTCCGGCAAATATGCCAGAGGATCGCAGGCGGTATCCTGCTGATACAGGGCGAAGGCCAGACAAGGGCCGGTGGCGGTACCGGTCTGCCCCACTGTGCCGATTTGCTGGCCAGCTGTCACCGGCTGTCCTTGCTGCACGGTAACGGCGTCACAATGGCGGTAATGGGTTGTCGTCGTCAAATCTTCGTATGGCCGATGATGATGTAATTGCCGTAAGCAGTGCTATAACCGGTTTCCAAAACGGTACCGCTGGCTGCGGCCAGCACTGCGGCGCCTTTAATGCCCTCGCCGCCGATACAGATATGGTCACTGCTCAGCACGGCTTTGGTGACGGGATGAATCCGCTCTCCAAAGCTTGATGTAACAACCAAGGCATCCCAATCCACTGGCCATTGCAGCCGCGGCCGTTGGTCGCTGTCGGCCTCTGCCGCGTCCTGCAGCAGGCTCCAGGTTTCGGTGATGGTGCTGTTGTTATTGGCTGTGGCCGGATAGCTTACCATCAGCCACAGCTCGGTATAATGCGCTCCAGCTGTTTCTATGGTATAAACCTGTTCCGGCTGCCAACTGTTTTGTTGGCTTTCCGTTTCAAAAAAATGCCGGCTCATACCGCCCATTCCCTCAGCCTCCATGCGGCCGGCCACCCAAATGGACCAGCCGTTATCGGCGCGATAGCCTTTGGGAATTTGAAATTGTACCGTGTCCTGCTGAATGGTAATGCTGTCCCGCAGCGCCTGCGCCAGCTGCCCGTTGCTTTCCGCCGCCGTTGCCGAGGTGGCGAAGCAGAGGCCGCCCACTATCCCTAACAACAGCGCGATGGCAGTTGTCTTCCAACGATAAGTTTTTGTTTGCTTTGTTTGCATAATCAGTTGTACCCTTTCCTTCATGTTGCGATAGGCTGTAAAACAGAAGGAACTGAACAAGATTCCTTGCCCCGACCGTCCGGCGGCCTGCTGCAACAGCAATAAAGCATACGCGCTCTGCGGTGCGCCGTCCAGCCGCTTAACAGTGGCTTCATCGCAAAACAACTCCAAATCCTGCCGGCACAGCCGATACATCAGCCACACAGCCGGATTAAACCAGTGTATGCTGCACACCAGCAGCAACAGCCATTGCCACAGCACATCCCCATGGCGGATATGATTCCACTCGTGGAGCAAAATCATCTGCAGCTGTTCCTCTGTTAGCTGCTGCCGGGCGGGCAATACAATGACCGGCTTCCAAAGTCCATAGGTAAAAGGCACCTGCACCAACTCACAGCGCCGAATTTGATAGCTGCGCCGCAGCCGGTGACTGGCCTGCCACTGCCGGATGCCAGGTTCATCGGCAGGCAGAGAGCAGGCATACCAGCGGCGGCACCGCCAATGGCTGACCAGCACCACCGCCATGCAGAGCGCCATGCCCAGCAGCCAGAACAAAACAGGCCCCGCCACTGGCAGCGAGCCGCTTTGAACGACAACCTCTGCCGTCCGATAAACAGGCTCTGTTACAGTCAGCGCCCCTTCTGAGGGCTGACCAATCCAGGTTGCAGGCTGCTCCTTTGCGGGAAGCAAATTGTACACACTACAGGGCGAGGCAATTTCTACCGGCAGCAGCAAACGCAGACCAGCCAGCAGCCACAGCAGCAGATAACAGCCTGGCGGCAAGCGGTTGCCTGCCAGACGGCGCAAAAGCAGTATCAGCAGAATGAGAATGGTTCCCATGCCGCTCAGTTGCAGTAACGTCATGCCCCACCCCTCAATCCAGCTCTTGAATAAGCTGCTTCAGCTTGTCGATTTCCTTGGCAGAAAGCTGCTGCTGCCCCAGCAAAGAGGCCACCAATTGATCTGCCGCGCCGCCGTAGAGCTTGTCAATCAGCTCGCGGGTTTCGTAAGCCTGCACCTGCTCCATGCTGATAAGCGGCGTGCAGTGAAAACCCGGCTCCTGCCGCTTTACGGCCCCTTTTTCCACACATTTTTTCAATACGGTATAGGTTGTGGTTTTGCTCCAACCCACTGTTTTGGCCATTTCTGCCGCGATTTCTTTGGCCGTGGCCTCTTTCTGCCGCCAGAGAAATTCCATAATGTTCAGTTCACTATCATACAGTTTCATACAGCGCTTCTCCTTTACTGTTCTATTGCAATAGAATTTTTACAGTTATAGTCTATCCTAATAGAATAGCTTTGTCAATCCCCTTTTTGTAAAATATTCTATTTGAATAGACTATGTTTGCCTTTCCTATTTTCCCATGGGGCAGCGGCCGATAACAGCACCGCCGATACAATCACTGTGCCGCCAAGAAGCTCCCGATAAGTGGGAAATTCTTGCAGCAGCACCATGGCAAACAGAATGCCGTATACTGTCTCTAAACCGGAGATAATGCCCGCCGTCTGCGCCGACTGATAGCGCTGACCATATACAAACAGCGAAAATGCCAAAGCGGTACACAGCACGCCCAATACAGCCACCCACCCAATATCTGTAGATGTCCAGATTGTTTGAGAAAACAAGAGCATCGGCCATAAGGTTCCCGCCACAGTGAGCTGCTCAAAAAAGCAGATGGCCATGCCGTCATAGCGCTTAGACAGATAACGGTTTAGCAGTGATAAAACCGCATAAGAGGCGCTGCTGCCGAGGCCCCAGAGAATGCCCAAGGTTATCTGATTATTGGCAGAAAATTCTGGTATCGTCAACAGAATACCCGCCAACAACAGCAAGGACAGAAAGAGATTTTTTCTTTGAAATGGCTCTCGAAAACAAATTGGCTCCAAAACCGTCAGAAATAACGGAAAGGTGGAAAAGGTGATGGTGCCGACTGCCACCGAAGCTACCTTCACCGCCTGAAAAAAGCTAACCCAATGGACTGCCAGCACAAGACCGGCCAAAAACATCAGCGCTCCGTCCTGCCAACAGCGCACCGTTAGCGACTGCCGGCGCAGTAAGAGCAAGAGCAGCAGCACGGCGCTGGAGCAAAGGGTACGGCCCCAGGTAATCGCCACTGCGGAGCAGGTCATGTATTTTCCAATTACACCAGATAGTCCAAACAGCATTACCGCGACATGCAGCATCCATAAACCTTGCTTGTGCCCATTTTGCATATTCCTGCCTCCTAACTGATTTTCTGCTTTAGAACATATCACAATCTCCTACTACGATTCGTGCAGCAAAAGCATTTGTTCTTTATCGCTTTTTTCGATCGAGCTATCTGCAAACGATATGATTCGAAGTCTGAACCGCTATATAGCCTGCGCAAACTGACTGTTATACAGTTGGGCGTAGAAGCCGCGCTTTTGCAGCAGCTGTGCATGATTCCCGCGCTCTATGATGTCGCCGTCCTTCATCACCAAAATCAAATCGGCATTGCGGATGGTGGACAGCCGGTGCGCAATGACAAAAGAGGTACGCCCTGCCATCAGTTTGTCCATGGCCTTTTGAATAAGAATTTCGGTGCGGGTATCTACCGCGCTGGTGGCTTCGTCTAAAATTAACATGGGCCTGTTTTGCACCATAGCCCGCGCAATGGTAATCAGCTGCTTTTGTCCGACAGACAGACTGACATGGTCGCTCAGCACAGTATCATAGCCGTCTGGCAATCTTTGCACAAAGGCATGTAAGCCCACCGCCTTACATGCTGCTTCCACATCCTCCAGAGAAACGTCTGCCTTGTTGTAAGCAATATTTTCCCGAATGGTGCCTTCAAACAGCCAGGTGTCCTGCAGCACCATACAGAACAGACTGCGCAAAGCGTTTCGCGTCAGTTGGCTGCTGGGGATGCCGTCAATCAAAATCTCACCGCTCTCCAGCTCATAAAAGCCCATCAGCAGATTGACCAACGTTGTCTTACCAGCGCCGGTGGGCCCCACAATAGCGACCTTCTGTCCAGCTTTTATCTGGGCCGAAAAATTATGGAGAATCTCTTTTTCTTTGCTGTAGCCAAAGCACACGCTGCGGAATTCCACCGCGCCTTTGACCTGTTCCAGCGCTGTTTGTTTCTGGCTTTCATCGCTGAGCTCCTGCTCTGCCAAAAAGCCAAAAATCCGTTCGCTGGCTGCCGCTGCCGCTTGCAGGTTCATCAGCATAGACGAAATCTGCGACAAGGTACCGGTGAATAAATTGATATACAGCATAAAGGCCACAATTACGCCAAAGGAAATTGCGCCGCGCCAAGCCAGCAAAGCGCCTACAACGCAGACGACTACATAGCCCAAATTGCTGACAAAGCTCATTAGAGGCTGTGAAAGTCCCGAAATAAACTGGCTTTTCCAGGCCGATTGATAAAGCTCGTTATTCATGGTCTGAAACTGCTGTCTGGCTTCTTTTTCGCCGTTATAAGCCTTGACAATGCTTTGTCCGGTATAATACTCCTCAATGAAACCATTAAGCTTTCCCAGCCCATTCTGCTGCTGCACAAAATAGCTTTGCGAACGGGATACCAGCAGGGACATCAAACCGAAGCTCAAAATAGTGGAGGCCAAAGCCGACAGTGTCATAATCCAGTTGGTATACAGCATCATGGCCAAGGTGCCGCAAAACAGCACTGCCTGTGCTACAAAGCCGCTAAGACTCTGCCCCAGCGCCTGAGTGAGCGTATCCACATCGTTGGTAATACGAGAGAGTGTGTCGCCGATGCTGGTAGTATCGAAATAACGCAGCGGCAGACGATTGATTTTTTGAGAAATATCACGCCGCAGCGCTTCGGCTATGGATTGCGTCACATGGGCCATCACAATCCCTTGCAGCAAGCTGCAGCAAAAGCCCAAACCGTATAAACAAACCAACAGCAATGCAACCTGTGCCACCGCTTCCGCATCAATTCCAGTATATAGACCATCCGTTATTAAATCGGTTATCTTCTTAAATTGCTCCGGCCCAATCACCGTCAGCAGCGTACCTACCACCGCCAACAAACCAGCACAGCCAACGGCAGGCAGCTGTTTTTTGCAATAACGCAGCAACGCTTTTCCTGCCTGACGGAAGGAATGGGGGTTTTCGCCGCCTCTGCTGATGCTTCTGACAGGCCTAGGCGGCCGCTCCCGAAAATTCTTTTCTTCATACGCTTCAGGCATATCGCAAGTCCTCCTCTGAAAGCTGAGATTTGGCAATCTCCTGATAAACAGGACAGGTTTCCAGCAGCTCCTTGTGTTTGCCCATGCCTACCATTCTGCCGTTATCCAGCACAATAATTTTATCGGCGTCTAAAATGGTACCAATGCGCTGCGCCACAATAATGGTCGTTGCACCTGCTGTTTCCTGCCGCAGCTTTTGCCGCAGCCTGCGGTCCGTCTGATAATCCAGCGCGGAAAAGCAATCGTCAAAAATATAAATTTGCGGCTGACGGCATACTGCTCTGGCAATGGCCAGCCGCTGCTTCTGCCCGCCGGAAATATTGGCTCCGCTTCTGGCAATGGCAGCGTTGCAGCCATCCTCCATAGCGGCTACAAACTCTGCCGCCTGCGCAATTTCCAGCGATTTTTCTATCCGCTTTTCATCAGCTGCGCCCTGCCCGTTATCACCATAGGCCACATTGGAAGCGACAGTTCCGCTGAACAGCACGGTTTCCTGCGATACATAGCCTAACCGCTGGCGCAGCGCTTCCTGCTTGTACTGTTGAACATTTATGCCGTCTATCAGCACCTCGCCTGCTGTCACATCATAAAAACGGGGAATCAGATTTACCAAAGTACTCTTGCCGCTGGCTGTGGGGCCAATCAAGGCCAACGTTTCACCGGGCCGGACTGTAAAGCTGATATCCTGCAGGACATCGCCAGCTCCATCGGGGTAACGAAAGCTCACATGGCGAAACTGAATTTCCCCCTGCCGTTCGGCTTCTCCAGTCTGTGCTGTTCCGTCCGCCATACTGCTTTCTGCGTTCAAGACCTCACAAATCCGTTTTACGGAAACAACCGCCCGCGGAATCATCACCAGCATCATCGTCATCATCATAAACGCTGAAATGACTTGGGCCGCATAGGACGAAAATACAATCATATCGGAAAAAATATGCAGCCGATCAACCATATCTGCCTTGTTTATGATAGCAACGCCAGTCCAATATATGGTCAACGTTAAGCCGGACATAATCAGCTGCATGCCCGGACTGACAATGGCCATTAGCCGGTTGGTAAACAGGTTGGTTTCTGTCAGCTTCCGATTGGCACGCTCGAACTTGGCCTCCTGATAAGCTTCTGCACCATAAGCGCGGACTACCCGAAGCCCTGTCAGCTGCTCTCTGGCCACGCGGTTTAAATTGTCGGTCAGCCTTTGCAGTATTGTAAACTTGGGAATGACGAGGGCGAACAGCGTTCCCAGCATGGCAAGCAGAATGCAGACAAAGATAGCTGTTACCGCCGTCCACAGCTCGCTCTTTCCATATATTTTCAAAATGGCCCACACTGCCATAATCGGCGCTCTAACGCCAATCTGCAAGCCCATCATCACTGCCATTTTCACTTGCGTAATATCATTGGTGGAGCGGGTAATCAGACTATCTGTAGAAAACTGATTCAACGTCTCCATGGAAAGCATCATCGTTTTATGGAACAATGCCTCCCGCAGTCGCATTGAGATGCTGGCAGAGGCCTTTGCTACAAAAAATCCGGTTATCACTGCCGCTGCCAGACTGCCCACGGCACAAAGCAGCATTTTGCCGCCGGCAATCAGAATCTGCCCCATAGCGCTGCCCTCTGTCTTCACCAGCTTGGTTATCTCCGACATATAATCGGGCAGCTTCAGGCTGAGCCATACCTGAAAGATGATAGCGATTAGGCTGTACAGCATAAACAGCCAATCCTGCTTTTGCAAATAACGCAATATGGTTGCCATAAGCCCTCCTAGTCTTCCAAACCATCTTCTGTTACGGAATCCGGTTCTGAAATAGCATCCCTGTTTTGCGCCAAGGACTGCCCATGTTCTGCTGCTTCCTGTCCATAGGGCCACTTTGGCATTGTTCCGGCTCTCATCTGCATCATACGCTCCCATTGGGCAGTCCGTATCCGGTTGCTCCATTCCTCCAGTTCCTGCGCTGTCATGCCAAGCTTCTGCTCTAAAGCGGCAATAATACGATCAAGATAGATGCCAAAGGCTTTCTGCTCTGCTTCCTCCAGGCAATCGAAGATATCGGCATAATGGTTTCTCGGCTGCTGCACCGTTTTGCCCTTCTCCGTTAGCTGCACCATCAGTACACGCCGATCGGCTGCCGATGGCTTTCTCTCCACATAACCGCCTTTCTCCAAACGATTCAACAATTCATTCAGTGATTGCTGCCGGATATTCAGTAAATAGGCCAAATCTTTCGTGCTGATTTCCGGCTGCATCTTCAATAACGCCAATACGCGCCCCTGTCCCCGACTGGTATCGGCAAAAGGGCCATGCGCCGCCATTTCCGTCATCTGCCGCTGCCGCAGCAGCCATTGCAGTCTTATCAGCTTCTCTTGAAGTTCCAACTCTGTATCATACATCCCAATGACTCCTTTCATTTTTCAACAGGTACCTGTTATTAATTTAGCAGGTACCTGTAACATTGTCAAGTATTTTCTACAGGAAACCTGTTAGAAATTAAAAATCATTTCTGTACAACAAAAAGCCCCCAGCGTCCGGTTCGTACATTTTGTACCGCCCCAAGCTGCTGAGAGCCTTGGAAAATAAAAATGAAATTTTTAAGCGACTATCAAGAAATCGCTGATCATAGGGGAGTTTTGTTCTCCCGTTTGATCGACTGCTTCCGCTGCACGGCTTCTTAATTGGTCAATTCCCATCTCACGCTGCTGCCCTTTTCCGTTTTGCTGACCACCAGCTTGTTTTCGATTTGCGCCTTCAACTCACTGACATGGGAGATGATGCCCACCAACCGTTTGCCCTCCGACAGCTCATTTAAAATGGCAATGGCCTGATTGCGGGTTTCCTCGCTCAGCGAGCCGAAGCCCTCGTCGACGAACATGGCATCAATATGCACCTTGCCGGCTGTATGCTGAATGAAATCGGCCATGCCCAGCGCCATGGCCAGCGCTGCCATAAAGGATTCGCCGCCGGACAAGGTTTTTACATCCCGAGTCTGGTCATTGACGATGCTGTACACATCTAAATCCAGGCCCACCTGTCCCTGCGCGCCCAAATCCTCCAGATCCCGGCACTGCAGTATAAACTGATGATTGGACATGGTATACAGCCGCCGGTTGGCATTCTCGATGATTTTCTTAAAATACCGGCGCTGGATATAGGTCTGAAATTTCATGTGCTTCCCGGCTAAACGGCCATTGGCCGTGTTATCCAGATTGCTCAGCAGGATATATTGCTGGTGCAACGTTTTGCGCTGTTCATAGAGGTCCTGCACCTGCTTCAGCGCCTGCCTGTCGACTGCAATCAGGTTGTAAAGTACCGTAGATGTTTGACGGTTGATCTCTATCTGCCGCTTGCGTGCGGCAATCTTTTCCTGATACAGGCTGACATCCACCGACTGCTGCCCCTGAATGCTGGACTGCACCGTCTGTAATTGGGCCTTGTTGGCCGTCACCTGCTGCTGGTACTGCTCCAATGCCGCTTTTCCTGCCTGCCGCGCTTCTGCCTCCATCACCGCTGCCCAATAGGCGGCTTCGCTGTCGAAGCCCTGCTGCTTCAGCCCCTGCTGCCACAATCTCTGCGCCTGCTGACATTTGGCGGCGGTGTCCTTCAGGCTGCCTTCCCTGGCATGCAGGTTTCCCTGCAGCTGACTCAAGGTCTCTCTGGCCTGATTCCACTGCTGTTCTGCTGTCTGCTGGGCCCTTTTCAGCGTTTGCAGCTTGCGCTGCAGCACCGTCAGTTCCTGTTCTGCCGCCTGCTTGTCGGCATGCTGAAGCTGCTGCTTCATGCTGGCCAGCTGGCTTTTCAGAGCGGCTAATTGTACATCGGTCTGCTGCTTTTGTTCTGTCAGGGTTTGCAACAGTTCCCGCTGCTGCTGAATGGTCTGCTCCCGCTGTTGGATTTGCTGTTTGCAGCTGGCCAGCTGGGCTGTGCGCCGCTCTGCCTGTGTCTTCTTTTGCTGTTCGTCGGCCAACTGCTGCTGCACCGCCAGCAAAGCCTTCTCTATTTCATCGGGCGCCCACTTGGCTGCGTCGAAGCTATCGCCCAGCACCTTGCGTCCTGTTTGATTGACAGCCTCCGCTTTGGCCCGATATTCCTGAATCACTGCGGTCAGCTTATCGGTTTCCTGCCGGTAGATTGCCTCTTTTTGTTCCAGCAGGCTGTGCTCCTGCTTGATGGCTTCATTGTCTACCAACTGTCCTGCCTGCCGGGCCAGCCGGATATGATGCACCGAGCCGCACACCGGACAGGGCTGTCCTTCCTGCAGGTTTTCGGCCAAAATAGCCGCCTGACTGTCTAAAAATATCTGATAGCGCTGCTGATAGTGTTCCTGCTGCTGCTGCCACTGCTGCTGTGCCTGCTGCTGGCTGCGGCGGCTGACTGTGCCGTTGCGCTTCAGCTGCTCCAACTGCTGCTGCGCCTGTATCAGCTCTGTGAGCGCTGTTTTCCGCTCCTCCAGCCGCTCTATCCGCAGCCCAATCATATCCACCGGCTCTAACTGGGCTTCCAGACTGTTCCTCTGCGCCTGATCCTGCTCCAATTGGTTCAGTTGCTGTTCCAGTTGCTGCTGACATTGCTGCAGCTGCTGGTCTCTTTCCTGACCTTGCCGGCTGCACTGCTGCCGTTGCTGCCAGGCGCTCTCATAGGCGGCATATTGGGGCAGATTGGCTTCTATGGTCATGATGGCCCGGGAAAGCGCTGGTTCCTCCTGTTCCATGGAGCGGCGCTGTTCCTCTGCCTGCTGTTCCAGTTGGGCCGTTTTCTGCTGCTGCGCTCCAATCTGCTGTTGCAGAGCGGTGATTTGCTGCCCTAGCGCATCCTGCTCCCGTTTTTTGTCCTGATACTCCCGTTCCAGAGTTTGCACCAGAGCGGCCTTTTCGGCCACAGCTAGCTTTTCGGCCAACTGCGCCATCTCGGTCTGCTGTGCTGCCAATTGCTGCTGTTCCTGCTTCAAAGCGGCACACTGTTCAAACAAACGATTCAGCACCTCCGCCCCGTGCAGCATCTGCTGAAGCTGCTCCAGTTCTTTCTCATCGGCCTGCAGCTGTGTCTCCAGCGCTGCTCTGTGCTGTTCCGCTTCTAGCACAATCTGTTCAGCCAAAGCCAGCAGTTCCTCTTGAGCGCTCTCGCTGAATTTGGGACTGCCGGCAAAGGCTTCGGCATATTGGCTGCGCTCCATACATTGAAACCGCTCCATTTCTCGTTCGATGGCTTCTCGGTTCTGCGCCAATGCTTCACCGCTGCTTTTGGCCCACTGCTGCAGCAATTCTTCAATGATTCTGTAAATTCTGGTATCAAAAATTTTGGCAAAAATCTGCATTCTCTCTTTGGAGGACGCATGCAGCAGCTTCAGAAAATCCCCCTGGGCCAGCATGGCAATCTGAGTAAACTGGCTGGCCTCCAACCCGATAATGTCTTTGATTTTTCGGTCTGTCTCCGGTTTTTTGCCGGGATAAATGCTACCGTCCGGCAAAATCAACTCCACCTCTGGGCCAAAGAGGGTTTTCAGTTTTTCGTAGCGCTCCGTTCCCTGTTCATCCACTATTTTTTTATAGCGGGTTTGCCGCGGCTTCCGAATGACAGTGTACACCTCGTCATGATACAAAAACCGGAACTGCACCTCGGTTATCACATCAGGCCGCGCATACTGACTGCGCATCATTTCGCCGTTGCGCTGACCGCCGCTGGTCTCATCAAACAGCGCAAAGGTCATGGCGTCAAAAATGGTGGTCTTGCCAGATCCGGTATCGCCAGTGATTAAAAATAATCCGTGGTCAACTGCCGTAAAATCAATCTCTGCCTCCTGATAGGAGCCAAAGGCTGTCATTTTCAGATAAAGCGGTTTCACTCACTGCACCTCCTCTGCCGCAGCAGCAATGATATCTGCCATCAGCCGCCCTTCTTCTTCGCTTAAAGGTTGGCCGTTCATTTCCTGATAAAAGGCCTGAAAGGCCTCTAAGGGCTGCAAATGCTCCTCGCAGGATAAATCGGCCGATAATTTCTGGCGAACGCGCCGGTTGTCCAACCGCACCTCCAAAATACGGCGATACCGCTCCTCCAACTGATCCTTGGGCCGGTAAAGCGGCTCCTCATCGGTCAGAGTCATGCTCACATAATCGTCCTGCATGGCATCCACCGCCTGCGCCAACACCTCTGCCAAAGTGCCCTGCAGCGTGCGCACATCCCGCAGCGCCGTCAGCGGCAGCAGTTCAATCTGCGGCGGCGTACCCTTTTCGCCCAGGGTTACCAAGGTGATGCCCTTTTGATGCCGGGCTTCACTGACCGAATATTTCAACGGCGCGCCGCTGTAGCGGATATGGTCGCCGCCGATTTTCTGCGGGCCGTGGATATGGCCCAGCGCCACATAATCAAACTGCCGCACATGGCCGACGTCCACGCTGTCGATACCGCCTACCGAAAGCACCGATTGCTCCGATTCGCACAGCACCGGCGCCGTTTCACCGGCTACAAAGAATTGATGGGCCACCAGCACATTGCGCTGGCTGTAATCAATCTGCTCCCGCTCTAAAACGGCCTGCACAGCGCTGTCATAGCTGGTGACAACGCCCTCGTCAAACAAATGGCGCACATCTCTGGGACGGATAAAAGGCAGCAGATAAAAATGCACCGGACCATAATCATCCTGCAGCACCAGCTGTTTGAGAGCTTCTCCTTCCGCCGGCGCTTTAGCCGACACATAAATCTGGCTGCGCTCTAAAAAATCGCTGGCATACTGCAAACGGGCCCCGTTGTCATGATTGCCGGCAATGACCAGCACCGGCATTTGCTCCGTCAGCTCAGACAAACTGTTGAGAAACTGATTAAATAACTCGTAAGCCTCTGCCGACGGCGCCGCCTTATCATAAACATCACCGGCAATGATCAGCACATCGGGCCGGTATTCCCGCGCACAGGCTATAATCTGCCGCAGGATATGAGCCTGTTCTTCCCGCAGGCTGTATCCGTACAGCTGCTTGCCGATATGCAGGTCCGAAATATGAAAAATGCGCATAGCAAACTCCTTTCCGCTTGACAGGTTTACAGTAGATGCAGCAACATACCGGGCAAGGCGAAGGCTGCGCCCAGCCAGCCCCGATTTTCGATGTGCACCAGATATTGACTGGCAAAACCCCGTACTACCGTTTCCAGATGGGCGCTGTCCATGGCAATCAGTTGCCGCTCAGCCAATCGGGATAAATCCATCGCCTCCAGCAGCTGCACGCCATATTCTTCCGCTACTGCAAAAGCCGCCTCCATCATAGGCTGCAGCAAAGCCATCCGGCTGTCCTCCGGCAGCAAACGCTCCCACTGGGTCGTAAGTTGCAATACTAGCATTTCCCCTTCATACGCCAGCCACTGCTGAAACTGTTCATCGGCCAGCAGCGATGTCCAGCCCTGCTCCAGCACAGCCGCTGCCTGCGGCCAATCCAGCCATTGTTGAAGCCTGGTAATGGAGATGTTTTCCTGCAGACGCAGCTGCAGACTGCCCAGCCAACGATGCAACCCATTACACTGCAGTAGCTGTTCCAACGGCAACGAGCCTTGATAACCGGCCGTCAGCTGTCGAAGTGTCAACGGCCCCAGCTTTTGCAGATAAACTTGCTCTGCCAGAGGCTGCCAGCAATCCAAGGCCGCAGCGCCGTGCATCTGCCATTGAAACCCTAGCTGCAGCTGTATCCGCTCCAGCAGCCCGTCCAACTGCAGCCAGTTTCCCCAGGTTTTCAGCGGCAGCGCCGTCGCTTTTTCTACAGCCTGCGCAGCAATCCGACCTGCACACTGGTGCAGCACCGGTTGAGCCAGCAACGATTGCAGCATAGTCTGTAACTGCTGTTGCGAGATCGGAAGCTGCAGCAAAGCAGGAAAAATCTGCTGCTGCCAGCACTGCAAACAAAGTGCTTGCAGTTCCTTTCGCTTTACCGATAAAAAGATGGGCAGCTTCTGCCGCAGCAGGCGGTCCACAATTTGGGCTACAATCTCGTCGCCGCCCAGCATACTGTAGCCCATTTGCTGCATCAAACCCAGCCGGTTTAAAATGGCCTGCACCGCCGCTGTAATGGCTTGCTGTTTCTCCTGCAGCATCGACAATAGCGTCTGCTCTACCAACCGGAACAGGCTGGACAGATTTTGTTCTATGAATCTGTCGCCATGCTGGGCCAGCCATTGCTGAAACCGCTTTTCTTCCAAGAATCCGGCCAGCCAACCGGCCAGCTCTGCGCTGTGCCGCTCCTGCGCCAGCCAACCCTCAGCGTAGCCTTGTATATGCTGCTGCAGCGCCTGGTTTTGCTGGGCAGAAAGCATTTGCTGAAAAGAAGCTCCGCTTTGCAGCCTAGTCTGACACAGAGATGTCAAATCTGGCAGCGGCTGCTTGCTGATCCAGCCCTGCAGGCTTGGCCAAAGCTGCTGAAAAGAGATGATTTGGGAAAGCGGAATTTCTGCCTGCAGCTGTTGGGTTGCCCATTGCTGCACGGCAGGCAAAAGCTGACGCTCCAGTCGGCCTTCCTCCTGCGAACTGCCGCACAAAAAGGCCAGCGGCATGCCGCCCAGTCGCTCCAATATTGCTTTGCAGCCTGCCGTCCCTTGCCGCTCCAGCCAACGCTGCAAAGCCTGAATCATCGGCTTGCGGTAAGCCGCCATCTCCGCTGCCAGGGCTCCCATCTGCTGCCGGTTTCCTGCCAATGCAGCGCTATAGGCCATCCACTGGGGCCGGCCCTGCTGCAGCAACTGTTCCAATACGTCCCCATTGATGACGTAGCGTTCCACCAGATGTCCCATGCTGTGGGCAAAACGGGCCTTCTGCTTGGGAATGACGCCCTGCAGCATATCGATGCCGCCCACTGGCTCATAAGGCCAGAACAGTCCCTTTACCGCCGCACAGTTGGTGCCATAGCCCACCGCGCCAAACACTGCCGATTTTCCTGCCAACACGCTAACCAGCATGGCAGGGTTGGCAATGGCTGCCGCAGGCACTGCCATGGATAATGCCGTACCTACGGTTGCCCCAACCACTGCGCCCATACCGGCGCCCAGATAATTGAGCGGCTGCAGCTCCCGGCCCATAAAATCCTCCACCAGCTTCAGCATTTCTTCTTCGCTTAACTGCTGAATTTGCCCTTCTGCCAGCTTGCTCAAACGGCCCTGCATGGCCGATAGACCCAGCTCTGTTAAGGCTGTCAGCAATTGGGGTTGCTTTTCTGAAAGCCACGGCTGCGCCAGCGCTAAGATCTGTTCTCCTGTATATTGGTCTGCCAGCTGCTGAAGCAGCTGTTGGCCCCGCTGCTCCACCAAATGCACCAATCCATCATACAGCGCTCCATATAGTTCCTTGGCCGGCATCTGGGACAGCTGTTCCGCCAGATGCCGGCAGCCCTGCCGCACCAGCTTCTGCAGCCAGTCTGCTGCTTGCTGTTCTTCCAGATTCAGCAATTGATTGCCGGTCAACCCCAACAAATTTTGCCTTTGTCCCCGCAGCAGGGCCTCCATATCCACCTTGTCCAACCGACGCAGCAAAAATCCTGCCAGCCACTGCTCTATAACCGGCTGATATTGGGCCAACTGCAGCGAACCGGGCTTCCAGTTCAGCAGCTGTGTTGCCAATTCGGGCCCCGACTGCGCGAACACCTGCTGCAGATTCTCGGTCAAAAGCTGCTGCAAAATCCGCTGCACCTGCCCTTTTTGATTCCAGCGCTGTACCAATTCCCCCAGGCTCTGCTCCTGCAACGCCCGGCGAACCTGCTCCAACAGTGCGGCCGCCGTCTGTTCACTGTTCTGTCCATTCAAGAAATAGGGGGCCAACAGCGTTCCCAAATCGGTCTGCTGTAAAATCTGCTGCAATAGGTTGTCCTTCAGCTGCAGCAACAGCATACCCTTCATTCCGCCAGCCTCGGCGGCCACCTCATCCACCGCGCTTTCCAGCATAGCCTCCACCGACTGCCGATTGGCTTCCAGCCAGTTCAGCACATCTTCCAGCAACGACGGCATTTGCTGCTGCAGCAACGGCGCCAACGCCTCCAGCCATGCGGCGGGAATCACCTGACTGGCCGATACTGTCACTGTTTCCAGGGCCTGCACCAGCTGTTGGGCCGCAAAGGCCAGAAAGGCTTCCCCTTCTGAACTTTTCAGCGCCGCCAAAATGCCCTCGCACAGCTCCTGCCCGTCACAGTGTAAATACTGGCCCAGAACAGCGTCGGCCATATATTGATCCAGCTCCAATAAAACCGGACGGAGCTGCAGCTGCGCAATGGTCTGCAGCAGTAGCTGTTCCAGTTCCGATTCATATTGTTCCTGTATCCATGCAGGCCATTGGCTGCTGAGCATAGCCGTATTATCAAGTATCTGTTCGCACAGTGGTCCAAGCCCCAGCTTTTCCAAATTGTCAGAGCCTTTCTCAGCCTGCCAGCTGCGCCAAAGCCGTTCTGCAAAATGCTCCTGCTGCAACGCCGCCAACAAGGTCTGCTCCAACTGTTTCGTCAGCCGCTGGCATTGTGCTTCCGTCAAAAGCTGCTGTAAGGGCAGATGTTTTTTCAACAGCAACAAAATCTGCTCCCGTTCCTGCTGCAAAAATTGTATCGCCAGCTCCTGCAGAAAAGCAGTGCGCTCCGCAGAGTCCGGCAACGCAGAGAGTTTTTGCTGCTGCAATGCCTGCGGCAATTCCCTCTGCAAAAATGCTTCCAGCGCCTGCGCCAACTTCTGCTGTACCTCCGGCAACTGCAATTGCTGCTGCAGCACCGCCTGGGTCAACACTTGCTCCTCCAACAGACGGCCAGCTTCCCGGGCAAACTCCTCCCTGGTCTGCTCAATCACACCGCCGGGCTGAAACAGACTGCGGATAGCCGTATGATTGGTCACATACCCAGTCAGCGCACCCAGCAGCGTTTCTGTTATCAATTGCGTCAGCATGTTCGTTCCTCCTATGCACCGTTCTACTCTATCTTATCGCTCTATCCTCTAGTATGTCCACTTTCAAAAACTGCAAGCAATTTATCTCAATCACGAATGTTATATTATAACATATTTCCAACCGGAACACAAAATTTCCTGGCAATCCACATGACAACCTACCTCAGCGTCACCACAAATGCTCAAAGGTCATAAATATTCTGACACTACTTGCGGCGCTAACCCGTTCCACACCTTTCCTGCCAATTGCCATGTAATCGCTTTTTCTTTTTATGCTGTACCTATACCACATAAAAACTGGCTGCCAGAAATTTTTGCTCCGGCAGCCGTTTTTTTATTTTTGCTCTGCTTTTTGCCAAACCATCTGCTCACCAAAAACCCGCTGCAGCAGCACTAAAAATTCACCAGATTTTGGCCGTTCCTTTACTTCCAGATAAATGGTGCGGGGCAGCAAGGTGATTAAAATGCTCATGATTAAATCATTCTCGCTGACGCCGGTGATTTCCTCCTCCAACAGCGATTCCAGATAAATCTGCCGCAAATCATTGCCCCATTCGTCGGTTAAGGTAAAATGATCGCCATACAGCGTTAAATAGGCTTGCTCTAGCAAAGGCGGCTGCACCGAAATGAAAAAGCGCAGCAGCTCCACAAACTCCTCCTGCTCCAGTTCACTTTCCAAACGATGATATTCCTCCTGCATCAGCCGCTGCAGCAGACGCTTTAAGCGCTTAGCCGAAAAACGCAGATAGCCGCTCACATTAAAGCAACCGGTGTCTGGCAGCATACGCTCCAAATCCCGGCGAATGAGCCCGCGCAGTTGCGGCTCCATTTTTTCAATGCGGCGCTTCGCCTGCTGCTGAAAATCACTATAAGCCTCCGGCTCTAGCAAATGCCGGTAATAACTGCTTTCCTCCTGTAGAATCCAGTGCATACTCTCCTGAAAAATAACGGTTTCCAGCAAATTATAAAATTCACTTACGTTCTCCGCTTGCAGCAGCATTCTGTCATAACCATGCTGCCGTAAGGCTCCAGCCTGCGCCTGACCATGCTCCAACCAATCGGTCAGCTCTGGATTTCGCTTTAAGGCTCCCGCCGGAATATCCAAAAAAATATTTTGCATCTGCACCAGCTCCTCGCAACTATTCTACGATATTCTATGAAAGATATGCCTTGTGATTACTGCTAACACAACCGTTCTTTCCCCATAGATACGTTTTCTTTCTTCATATGCAGATGCTGCCTGTCTGGTGCCTGATTTTTTATTATTTTTATTTTTTAGTATGCGCTGTAAAACGAGCTATATTGCAGGCAAAAAACAACATTCATTCGTCGTCGAACCATTGTTTTTTCTGCAAAACATGTTATACTGAAACTAATTTCAATTTTCAGAAAAGAGTGAATGATATGAATAAG